>CADCIK010000012.1 GCA_902801415.1 uncultured Lachnospiraceae bacterium | reverse complement strand
AGATCTGACCCCTGCCCAGCGCCGCATGGTCTGCATCATCAGAGCCTGCATCATTCCTTCCGATGTCCGTCTGATGGATGAACCCTTTGCCGGCATGACCAAAGAAGAAAGGGAAAAGTCAATCGCCTATATCCGTTCCGTCTTGGCCAATACACCTTTGGTAATTACCTGTCTGCCGGGAGAAGAGCTTCCTTTCGGAAGGACCTTTCACCTTGCCTGACCCCATTTCGGATACGGCCGAGGTCTCCGACCGATCAACTGTTAAGCCTGTGAACTGAAGAAGAGGTCTTCTTGCTATTAAATGATAATTCACACATTTAGTAATACCATAGCCGCCAGAACCAGCACGATTCCCAGCCACTGCCTTTTCGTATATCTCTGATGAAAAACCAGGGCATCAACAGCCATAACGATCAGAATAGCTCCTGTGCTGTTGATCGGATATACGATGATAGCCGGAAGAGCTACCAGGGCCGGAAGAAGGAGAAAGGAAGAATAATAGTTTGGAATTCCTACAGCAATTCCTGCTGCCATCTCACCCCACATCAGAGATTTTCCGGTCTTCTTCCACTCCAGGAAAAGGAGGCAGGCAGTCAATACCGCAGCTGTGAAGAAAAGATATAGAAAATAGAGTTCATCCTGATCGCGCGTCCCCACCTGTTCAAAGATTTTAGACATAGAACTGCCTCCGCCGCCTGCCAGCATTGTCAGGATCAGCGCACCGGTGTGGATCTTGCCGGTTGGCAATGTGTTTTCCGATTTCTCGTCTCCGGATCCATTGATCATCACAAGAGCCGTCAGCACAAGCGTCATACCAGCGATCTGCATAGGGGTGGGCTTTTCACCGAAGACGAATATGCTGACTGCCAACGAGATGACCAGTCCCATCTTGGCAAATACAGATGTCAGAGTCGCTCCGTTCAGCCGCGTGCTTGTCTGCATTGTCACTAAACCGGCGACAAAAAAAGCCCCGCCGACTATTCCGCATAGAACCGTAGTTAAAGATCCCCGCAGGATCATAGAGCGATCCGGAAGGCTGATCCATGAGATCAGGACACAGACCAGATAATTGCCCAGAATGATCCCGTAGCGGTTTCCTTTAGAATTCTGAAAAATCCTGAGCACAATTGCCAGCACTGCGCTGCTGCAAGTTGCAAGGATCAAATACGACATTTCCGTTCACCCGCTTTACTCTGCTTCATTAACTCCTTCAACCATTCCTTTTCGCCCTATCACAGTCTTTTGCCGCTAATATGAACGCTTCACTTTTTCATAATCAATGGTGTCACGGGGTATCTCATAAGACAGCACCTTTTCCCATTCTCCCCCATCTTTCCTTTTCTCGAAGGAGACCTCCAGTGTCCACGCATACTCCTCCCCGGAGTTAAGGACCTGGCAGAGAGCCGTCAGTCCCACAGCCTCATCTGCGATGCTTTCCATTTTTTCCTGAGGAACATCGCTCCCCATGCGCAAAGCGATTCCCTGGTAGACCCTGTGCAGATTGTTGTAGACAAATCCGTAACTGAGATCGTAATCATCCAGCTCTTTGTCCAACTCCTTAAGACGAGCTTCATAGATCCGCACCAGACGGCTGAACTCGCGGCCTTTGCCCCGGATCCGCACCGAATTTCCCTCAACATTCAGACTCCTGTAGTAATCACCCTCCAGTGCCTCAAGCCCGGCAGCAAATTCCGCCGCGTCCGTGTGGAGGAGACCGAGGAGCTCTTCATCGATCACGACCGTCTGCATCTTTGTTCCGTCGTCCAGCATGAGGTCTGTCACAGCGTTCAGCTCATCGACCTGCATGGATACTTCCCCTTCTGCCTGGTAGGCACAAGCGTGGGTGCTTCCGTCTTTTCCGGCAAATTCAAAATCCGTCCAGTCCCCATTTACCTCATAGCCTTCTTCCAGGAGAATCCGGTAGAGTGTCCCGTAGGGGATCCCATAATAATAGTCATAGGCATAGCCCGGATATGCTGCCGTCTCCTCACCTATCCTTCGGATCTCGGTGTTGTAGGAATCTGCCTCAATCACTGCACTTCGTTCCGCAGTGCTGTACTCATCCATCCGGTCAAGATTTCCGCACTCTATACAGTCCATAAGATAATTGTCGGAGACATCCTGCAATTTTTCCCTGACTTCCTCATCTTTTGTCTCGGCGCTGAAGTAAAACGAATAGGATCGTCCAATGAGTTTCCAATCGGGAGCCGCCCCGGTGTCATTGACCTGAAAGTCGAGTGTGAATTCCGTATCATTGATTGTTGGATATGCTTTTGCATAGTCACGGTAAATCTTGACGAATTCCATTCCCTTCTCAAAGTCTGCGCGCCGATCGAACCCGCACACGACCATGATCCAGCCGGGCCGCCCGCTTGAATCAGGCTTCTCCTGCAGAGTAAAGCCATCCGGCACGGAAAAGTTTTCCATAAGAACACTCTGTTTCTGATATTCAAGATCGTCTGTCATGCGGTTCGTGACCCACTCAAGGCCCCAATAGCGATCGTCACAGACGTGGAAGACCAGTTCCTCCCCAAGATCAAAGTCCTTCGTCGACACCGTCCAGATCCTGTCGGTGTAGCCATCCTCGCCCTCTACTTCCTCGGGCCCGCTGATGACTGAGTAGGAAGAAAGTCCCAATTCTTCACGGATGTACTTTATGACATCTTCTTCCTTGTAATCCTTTGTACATGCAGAGAGTATAACAGCTGCAAGGAGCAGTGCCGCGGTCAGAATTCCTTTTGTCTTCATCTTAAGCCTCTGTTATTCTAAAAGAACCCTCCACCAATCCCGGTGAAGGGTTCTCGTCATAATGATCAATACAGTTTCGCGCCAGCCGGAATGTGATTGTCTACCATCAGCAGGTTCAGCTTTTCTTCTCCCTCTTCCTCGTGCACTGCGCTGAGCAGCATACCGCAGGAATCAATGCCCATCATCTTGCGGGGCGGAAGGTTTGTGATCGCGATGCAGGTCTTGCCGATCAGGTCTTCCGGCTCATAATACTCGTGAATACCGGACAGGATCGTGCGGTCTGTGCCTGTTCCGTCGTCCAGAGTGAACTGCAGAAGCTTCTTGGACTTCTTGACTGCTTCGCACGCTTTTACCTTTACTGCTCTGAAGTCAGACTTGCTGAAGGTGTCAAAATCCACTGTCTCCTCAAACAGAGGCTCGATCTTGACCTTGGAGAAGTCGATCTTCTCATTGGGTGTAAAGAAGCCTGTTGCCTCCGCTGCAGGAGCTTCCGCCTTCATTGTAGGGAACAGCAGGACATCTCTGATCGCCGCGCTGTTGGTCAGCAGCATGGTCAGACGGTCGATGCCGTATCCGATGCCGCCCGTAGGAGGCATACCGATCTCCATTGCGTGAAGGAAATCTTCATCCGTGTGCTGCGCTTCGTCGTCTCCTGCCTCAGCCAGTGCATCCTGCGCTGCAAATCTCTCTCTCTGATCGATGGGATCGTTGAGCTCGGAATAGGCGTTGCACATCTCCCAGCCGTTGATATAGAGCTCGAATCTCTCGACCTTGGTGGGATCCTCGGGCTTTTTCTTGGTCAGAGGGCTGATCTCGATCGGATGGTCCATGATGAAGGTAGGCTGGATCATCTTATCTTCGCAGAACTCGTCAAAGAAGAGGTTTACGATGTCACCCTTGACGTGACGGTCTTCGTATTCAATACCCTTCTCATCCGCCAGCTTCTTGGCCTCTTCCGTTGTTGCAACCTGGTCAAAGTCAATGCCGGTCTGCTCTTTGATCGCATCGATCATGGTGAGCTTTCTGAAAGGCTTTCCGAGATCGATCTCCTTGTCGCCGTAGACGATGGTGGTCGTGCCGCAGACCTTCTCAGCCAGATAGCGGAACATGCTCTCAGTCAGTTCCATCATGCCATAGTAATCTGTATATGCCTGATACAGCTCCATGAGCGTGAACTCAGGGTTGTGTCTGGTATCTACGCCCTCATTTCTGAAAACGCGGCCGATCTCATAGACTCTCTCAAGTCCGCCGATGATCAGTCTCTTGAGGTAGAGCTCCAGGGAAATGCGGAGCTTGACGTCCTCATTGAGAGCGTTGAAATGGGTCTCGAAGGGGCGTGCTGCCGCGCCGCCTGCATTGGCGACCAGCATGGGAGTCTCAACTTCCATAAATCCGCGCGCGTCGAGGAACTTTCTGATCTCGCTGATGATCCTGGATCTCTTAATAAAGGTGTTCTTGGACTCCTCGTTCATAATGAGGTCCACGTATCTCTGGCGATAGCGCATATCCACGTCCTGCAGGCCGTGGAACTTCTCCGGCAGGGGAGTCAGAGACTTGGACAGAAGCGTCAGTTCCTGGGCATGTACAGAGATCTCGCCGGTCTTGGTCTTAAAGACAAATCCCTTTACGCCGATGATATCGCCGATATCCATGCGCTTGAAATCCTTGTAGGCCTCTTCGCCCAGGTCGTCTCTTGCGACATAGACCTGGATCCTGCCTTCCTTATCCTGTACGTTGCAGAATGAAGCTTTGCCCATGACGCGCTTGAACATCATACGGCCGGCGATGGATACGATTTCATTCTCCAGTTCGTCAAAATCCCGCCTGATCTGTTCGCTGTGATAGGTCTGGTCATACTTAACGATCTGGAAAGGATCTCTTCCTGCCGCCTGCAGTTCCGCAAGTTTCTCTCTTCTGACCTTCTCAAGCTGAGAAGCGTCCTGTCCCTTCTGCTGGTTATTCTGTGCCACTTTCTTCCTCCATGCTATTAACCTGTGCAGACACGATTTTGCCTGCATGGCTCTACTAAAAACAACGGCGCCTTGTGATCATGGCGCCGTCAAGACTTTCATTATCTATTGGGAGCTGTGATCTCAAGGACCCTGTAAGCGCTCTCTCCGGCAGGTGTGTGAACGGTCACGGTGTCACCGACGTGCGCGCCGATCAGAGCCTTGCCGACAGGGGATTCATTGGAGATCTTCCCCTTGATGCTGTTTGCCTCTGTGGATCCAACGATCTTGTAAGACAGTTCCTCATCAAATTCCACATCATAGATCCTGACCCTGCTTCCGATCATGATCCTGTCTGCAGTGACGTCTTCCTCATCGACGACCTCGACGTTCTTGAGGATCTTCTCAAGCTCTTCGATCCTTGCCTCGATGTCTCTCTGTTCGTCTTTCGCTGCATCATACTCAGCGTTCTCGGACAGATCGCCCTGCTCTCTTGCTTCCTTGATCTTCTGCGCGACTTCTTTTCTTCTGATGACTTTCAGTTCATGAAGCTCATCCTCATATCTCTTGAGGCCTTCTCTGGTCAGAATGTTCTTTTTCTCTTCCATTTCCTGCTGCTCCCAACATTATATTTTAATACCTTTATAAACCTGTTCAAGGTTCATACCATTGACACTGAATTATACAAGAGTACCGGTATTATTGTCAATTGTTTTCACGCATACGGATACTCTTTGGCGAGAAGCGCCTGCAGCTGCGCCTTAGTTGTGACGGAATTGACGCTCTTTCTGACTCTGGATGCGCCGGGGAATCCGCTCAGATAATTGTGCACGTGGCCTCTCATCTCCCGCATGCCGACTCTCTCTCCCTTGCACTCGCAGAGCATGTCCGCGTGACGCAGGATCATCCGCACGATGTCCCTTCTGGGCGGTCTCTCAAGGATCACGCCTCTGTCCAGATACGCGTTCACTTCCCGGAAGATCCATGGATTTCCCTGCGCCGCTCTCGCGATCATGACCGCGTCACAGCCGGTCTCATCCATCATCCGCTTGGCGCTTGGGCCGTCCACAACGTCTCCGTTTCCGATGACGGGGATATGCAGCGCTTTTTTGACATCGGCGATCGTAGACCAGTCCGCGGTCCCGCTGTACATCTGTTCCCTTGTCCTCCCGTGAACAGCCACTGCCGAGGCGCCGCCCTCCTGGGCTGCCAGGGCACATTCCACAGCATTGATGTGGTCCGCGTCAAAACCCCGCCGGATCTTTACGGTCACCGGCCTGCTCGTGTTCTCTTTGCAGGCGCGCACCACCTTTTCGATCAGAGACGGATCCCGCATAAGCGCAGAGCCCTCCTGATTGTTGACGATCTTGGGCACCGGACACCCCATGTTGATGTCCAATATGTCAAAAGTCTGCTCTTCCAGGATCCTGCACGCCTCCGCCATGACTTCCGGCTCGTGCCCGAAGATCTGCAGAGAAACAGGCTTCTCCTCCGGCGAGGTCTCCCACAGTTCCCCGGTCCTGCGGCTCCTGAACGTGATCGCCTTGGCGCTGATCATCTCCATGCATACAAGCCCCGCTCCCATCTCATGGCAGAGAAGGCGGAAGGGCAGGTCGGATACGCCGGCCATAGGGGCGAATACTGTTCGATTGGGGATTGTCACGCTCCCGATCTGCAGCGGAGATGTGTATCTGTTGTCTGTCACATGAACCTCCCTGCCTGCGCGCTCACTCATCTTCTTCCTCGTCCTCTTCCAGAAGCGCTGCCGCGTCCTGGTGAAGGAAAGTCACCTTGAAGTAGATGGAGAGAGCCCTGAACATATCGGCTTTCTTTCTCCGGATCTCCTTCTTGAGAAGCTCCGCTCCGATCTCGTCATAAAGAAGGTCTCCCTCTTCCATCTGCGTATCCATCTCCAGCTCACCGTAAGGGGTAAAGCCGATGGTGAAGACGCCGCCGACTTCTTCCGTAAAGAGCACACAGATGATATGCAGTTCTTCCTTGATGTTCTCCGGAATCTTATCGAATTTGTTGTTAAAGTAATACTTTTTCTCGTATGCGTTGGCTCCGCAGAGAACTACGCGGTAATTATCCGCGCTCATCTCTTCATTGACTGCATTGTTTTCATTGTTTGTATACTGATCGCTCATGCCAATCTCCCATCTGCTTATTTATCCCGATATCTGAAAGCATCTTCCGCCTATGCAGGCGGCAGACAGTTCACACATACCCCATAACGCCGCGGACCGATACTTCTCCGGTACCGACGAACCTGTCGGCGGATCCGTCCTCTGTGCGCACGATCAGTTCTCCGGAGGATGTAATTCCCATCGCTGTTCCCTCGAAAGGCTCCGCGGGATCGAGGACTCTTACCTTGCGTCCGCGATTGACCAGACCGCACTCGTACCGTTCTCTCAGCGGTTCCAGTGACTGCGTTTCCAGATATGTCTTATAAACCTCCTCGAAGTGCCTCCAGACTGCCGCCGTCAGTTCTGCGCGGTTTACAGGATGCCCAAGTGCAAGACTCAGCGATCCTGCCGTCTCACGTATCTCCTCAGGAAACTCCGTCTGGTTCACATTCAGCCCGATTCCGATCACTATATCCCGGATCTCCATCTCCTCCAGCCGCATCTCTGTCAAAATACCGCAGATCTTCCTGTAAGGTCCTCCTCCGGCACTGACCACGATATCATTGGGCCACTTGATCCCGAAGCGAAGTTCCTGATCCGATTCCCTATACAGTTCCTCACAGGCCTCGTAAACGGCCAGCGCCATGACCAGTGTCAGCATAGGTGCTGTATCCGGCCGTATGGCAGGCCTCAACAGGATACTCATATATACGTTGACGTCCGGCGGCGAGATCCAGGTGCGCCCGCGCCTGCCCTTGCCGGCTGTCTGTTTGGAAGTCACCTCGATCGTTCCCCGGGCGGCTCCTTCATCCGACAGTCTGAACAGGTCCGTATTAGTAGATCCTGTCTCCTCTTTGTACAGCAAAGGCTTTCCTGCCCAAGCGGTATTCATGGTCCGTTCCAGCTCTTCCTGATTAAACAGATCTCTTCCTTCCACAGAAAGGAGGCGGTACCCCTTATTAGTTACCGCCTCGATCGGATATCCTTCCTGTTTGAGTCTTCCTACGATCTTCCAGACAGCCGTTCTGGAGATGCCGAGCGCCTCACAGAGCTGCTGTCCGGACAGATAGCTGTCGGTCTCCCGCAGCTTCTGCAGAACTTGTTGCTTTCTGTCCATTCTGTTAAATACCATTTCCGACTCTGTATTGCAGCCACATGCCGGCTGTTACAGCGTTGCCGCCATGACCGCCTTGATCGTATGCATGCGGTTTTCTGCCTCTTCAAAGACCACAGACTGCGGGCCCTCGAAGACTTCATTCGTCACTTCCAGCTCAGCCATGCCGAACTGCTCGTAGATCTGACGGCCGATGCCGGTTCCCTGATCGTGGAACGCGGGCAGGCAGTGCATGAAGACGGCCTTTTCTCCGGCCAGCTCCATGAGTTCCTGCGTCACCTGATAGGGCTTCATCTCCTCGATCCTCTCAGCCCAGGCTTCCATGGGCTCGCCCATTGATACCCAGACGTCTGTGTAAAGGACGTCGGCACCCTTGGCGCCTTCTCTGGCGTCCTCGGTGAGTGTGATGCTGCCTCCGGTCTTTTCTGCGATCTCTCTGCAGGTCTTTACCAGTTCCTCATCCGGGAAATACTTCTTGTTGGCACACAGCGTGATGTGCATTCCGGTCTTGGCACCGGCCACCATCCAGCTGTTAGCCATATTGTAACGGCAGTCACCGTAGAAACTGAGCCTGATTCCCTTGATGCGGCCGAAGCGCTCTTTGATGGTGAGCATATCCGCCAGCATCTGAGTGGGATGGAACTCATTTGTGAGGCCATTCCACACCGGAACCTTGCTGTATTTGGCCAGTTCTTCAACGATCTCCTGTCCGTAGCCGCGATACTCGATCCCGTCGTACATACCGGCCAGAACGCGCGCGGTGTCCGCGATGCTCTCTTTCTTGCCGATCTGGGATCCGGACGGATCCAGATAGGTCGTGCCCATTCCCAGGTCATGGCCTGCGACCTCAAAGGAGCAGCGTGTCCTGGTGCTGGTCTTTTCAAAGATCAGCGCAATGTTCTTGCCCTCGCAGAGTCTGTGGGGGATCCCCTTTTTCTTCTTGTCCTTGAGGTCTGCTGCCAGATCGATGAAATACAGGATCTCTTCCTCGCTGAAGTCCAACAGTTTCAAAAAATCTCTTCCCTTAAGGTTCACTGCCATTGGTCGATCATATCCTTTCAAATGCAATTATTTAGCTGCGTCATCCTTCATAAGTTCCTTGACGGAAGCGGCAAGTCCTGCCAGTCCCTGGATCTCGGAAGGAATGATGATCTTGGTCGCCTTGCCGTCAGCAGCCTGTGCAAAAGCCTCAAGGCTCTTGATCCTAAGTACTGCCTCATCAGCGCCTGCTTCACGGATCATACGGATACCGTCGGCGTTTGCCTGCTGTACCTGGCGGATCGCTTCGCTGCGTCCTGCCGCTTCCTGGATCATCTTTTCTTTCTGTGCTTCCGCTGCAAGAATGGTCGCCCTCTTGTCAGCTTCCGCCTGCAGGATCATGGACTCCTTCTGTCCTTCAGCTACAAGGATAGCCGACTTCTTCTCACCTTCAGCCTTCAGGATGGATTCACGTCTCTCACGCTCAGCTTTCATCTGCTTCTCCATTGCCTCGCGGATCGCACTGGGAGGAGTGATGTTCTTGAGCTCGACACGGGTTACCTTGATACCCCAGGGATCCGTCGCGACATCCAGCGAAGAGCGCATCTTCGCGTTGATGATCTCACGGGATGTAAGGGTCTCGTCCAGGTCCAGCTCACCGATGATATTTCTCAGTGTAGTAGCTGTCAGGTTCTCGATCGCCATGATCGGATTCTCAACGCCATATGTAAAGAGCTTGGCATCTGTGATCTGGAAGAACACGATCGAATCGATCTGCATTGTGACGTTATCCTTCGTGATTACGGGCTGCGGAGGGAAATCCACGACCTGCTCTTTGAGATTGACTCTTCTTGCGATCCTCTCAATAAAAGGGATCTTGAAATGAAGGCCGACGCCCCATGTCGCGCTGTAAGCGCCGAGACGCTCGATGACATATGCATGTGCCTGCGGAACGATCTGAATGCAGGACACCGCAATGATCAGTAAAATAACGATCAGAATTCCAAGTGCAATAAATCCACCCATTTTGTACCTCTTTCTCTTAAATAAGAATTATCAACAAGTTCTTAACTTTTTTGACTGCTTTGTATATCTGCTCTTTTTAGTTGTTTTCGCCCTCGCTGTTGTCGATGCGCTTTCCGACGATCAGCTTCACGCCTTCGATCGCGCGGATCATAACGATCTCATCCTTCTCGATCACGTGCTCGGGATTGACCGATCTGGCTGTCCATATCTGTCCGTTTACCTGCGCTGCGCCGGTACTCTTGATGTTGTCGATCCTTTCCGTAACGACTGCCTCTTTGCCTATGAGGCTGTCCGCATTGGTCCGGGTCTTGCCTTTACTCATAAACCTGACCGCCAGCGGTCTTGTCAGGACCAGCAGTATTAAGGAGCCGGCGACGAAGAGCGCGGTCTGGAGCCATACGGGACCGCCTATTACCGCACAGATCAGCGCGATCAGGGCGCCTCCCGCAAACCATATAGTGGTTAGCGCCGATGTCGCAAATTCTACAAGTAAAAGGAGCGCTATCGCTATCAGCCAGAACTGCAGCATACTTAATGACATACACATTACCTCCTTCACCAAAGATCTATGATTCACAATATAACCGCAAGCGGACTAACTGTCAAATCACATTCCACCATGCCTTCTCTGTCTCGATGCCTCGAACATCAGGATCCCCGCCGCCATCGCGGCATTGAGCGATTCGATCTGCCCCTCCATAGGTATATGGACTCTGCAGGAAGCGGCATCAGCCGCCTCATCCGTGAGCCCGTTGCCCTCATTGCCGATCAGAAAAGCACAGGGACCGCTGCAATCCGCCTCGTCGTAAGGGATACTCGCGGACAGATGCGCGGCATAGACCTGCATACCATATTCATCCCGCAGCGACCTGATCGCGCCGGTCAGATCGTCCGTATACAGAAACGGCACGCGGAAGATCGCGCTCATCGTAGCGCGCACCGTCTTGGGATTGAAGAGATCGACCGTGTCTTTACTGAGCAGAACGCCTGTCACGCCCGCCGCTTCCGCGGTCCGCATCATGGTACCGAGATTTCCGGGGTCCTGAATGTTCTCCAGGATCAGCAGCAAAGGAGTCTTATTTCCTGTGCCGCGCCCCAGCAGGTCTTCTTTTTGATAAGACGGCATCTGAGCAACGCACATTACACCCTGCGGGGTCTCCGTATCAGAAACTTTCCGCATGATCTCCTCTGTCACAACAGTGCAGCCCGCAGGCATATCTGCCACGGGCCGGTCTTTCAGATATTCTTCTGTCACATATACTTCCCGGATATACTCGCGAGGCGTATCGCTGAACAGCCTTTCTCCCTCTATGAGAAAAACCTGCTCTTCTCTCCGCTGCTTTGCCTTTTTTCTGAGACTGATCAGTCTTTTGACACGCGCGTTGGTTGCGGATGTGATCTTCCCGGTCATATTCATATTTTCTCCCATAAAAAAGGCCGGACGAAAAATCCGTCCGGCCACTTAAAACTATCTCTCTTACAGATGCTGACTGACCTGATATTCGTATTCGGAGATGGACTTGTTCATGGCAAGTGCCTCTTCGATGTCCAGATCTACGAACTGGCCGTTTCTGTAGCAGACAACGCGGTTCGTCTTGCCCTGCACCAGAATGTCCGCTGCATAAGCGCCCATGATCGATGCATAGTAGCGGTCCTTACATGTCGGGGAGCCGCCGCGCTGCATGTAGCCAAGGATCGTGGCACGCGTCTCGATTCCGGTCGCCGCCTCGATTCTTCTTGCCATGGATGTGGAATGTCCGATACCTTCCGCGTTGATGATCAGATGATGCTTCTTGCCAAGGCGTCTGTTCATGATGATATGATCAACGATCTTCTGCTCATCATAGTCATATTTCTCAGGAAGAAGGATGTCCTCTGCGCCGTTCGCAATGCCGCACCAGAGAGCAATATAACCGGCGTGACGTCCCATAACTTCAATGATACTGCATCTCTCGTGAGAAGAAGAAGTATCCTTGACCTTGTCGATGGCTTCCATAGCAGTATTGACTGCTGTGTCAAAGCCGATCGTGTAATCTGTACATGTGATGTCGAGGTCGATCGTTCCGGGAATGCCGATCGTGTTGATCCCGTGGCGGGAAAGAGCCTGCGCGCCGCGGTAAGAGCCGTCGCCGCCGATGACAACGATACCGTCGATACCGTGCTTGTTGCAGATCTCCGCAGCTCTCTGCTGCACTTCCTCTTCCTTGAACTCAGGGCATCTGGCTGTGCCCAGTATGGTACCGCCCTGATGGATGATACCTGCGACATTAATGGATTTCATCTCGTGGAACTCTTCGTTGAGAAGGCCCTTGTAACCTCTCTGAATTCCGATCACTTTGCACTTATTGTGCATCGCTTCTCTCGCAACTGCACGGATCGCCGCGTTCATTCCGGGAGCGTCTCCGCCACTTGTTAATACGCCGATTTGTCTTATTTCCTTAGCCATAACTGGTGCCTCCGCATCCTCTGGTTCAATCAGGGTTAAAAACTTATCAACTAATATTTTATCCCAATATGGCCTTTATTGCAAACATTCTCGCTCATGCGAGGACACAATTCTTGTCTCCGAACCGACTTTTTACCAGTGCCATAAAGTGTTCGTCAGCGCGTACTCCCTGACCGGCCGGAAGCTCTTTCCGAAGCTTGGGATTTTCGATAAAAATGACCACTTTGTCCCTTCCGCCGTGCTCATCCACCAGCTTTTTGAGGTCCGCCGCGCCTTGCCTGTAGGCCTCCGGATCCGGGAAGCGGATCCAGAGTTTGCGGGGCACATCGTCAAAGGGGATCACCTTCTCACAGATCAGTTTTCCGTCCCTTTCCTCTTCGAGCGAGACCCTTCCTGAGAGGAACACTTTATTGTCCTCTTCAAGCTTGCCGCTCTCTTTCTCATAGGTATTAGGAAACACAATGACCTCCATGGTGCCGGTCATGTCCTCGACATCCAGAAACGCCATGACTTTGTTGTTCTTGGTGTATTTCACTTTTTTGCCCGAGATCATGCCGCCGATCACGGCTTTGTCCCCGTCAATGACTTTGGTGGTTCCTGTCTCCTCATCCAGGATAAAATCGCTGACCCGGTTGGTGATATGGCTCTTCCAGATCCCCATATATTCCTCCAGGGGATGGCCGCTGACATAGATGCCCAGGACCTCTTTTTCAAAAGCCAGCTTGAGCTCTTTGGGATACTCGCCGATATCCGGCATCGTGATCACATAGTCCTGTTTGTCCTCCTCGTCTGCAAAATCGAACAGAGAGAGCTGTCCCGCCATATCGTTCTTGCGGGAGTTCTGAAGGTCATCCATCATCCGCATATAGACGCTCATGAGCTGCTTGCGGGTGGCGCCGAGGCAGTCCAGCGCACCGGCCTTGATGAAGTTCTCGATGACTCTCTTATTAACTTCGCGGTCCTTTAAGATCATGCGGGAGAGGAAGTCGTGGAGATCCCTGAATTTTCCTCTTTCACTGCGCTCGCGGATCACCGCGTCGATCACCGGCCTGCCTACGCCCTTGATCGCGGTCAGACCATAGCGGATCGCCCCGCCTGATACCGAAAATCCCGCTTCTCCCTCGTTAATATCCGGGGGCAGAAGCCGGATGCCCATGCTTCTGCAGGTCAGAATATAGCCGGCAACCTTGGTCGGAAAATCGATGACCGATGTCATCAGGGCAGCCATGAATTCAGTCGGATAATAGTACCTGAGCCAGGCTGTCTGATAAGCCACGACCGCGTAGCAAGCCGCGTGGGACTTATTGAACGCGTACTTGGCAAAATCCATCATCGTGTCATAGATATGGGATGCGACGGAGGCGCTGATCCCCTTGGCGACGCAGCCCGGAACGCCCTCTTCGGGATTGCCGTAGACAAAATTGCGCCGCTCCTGCTCCATGACTTTCTGCTTCTTCTTGGACATGGCGCGCCGCACCAGATCGCTTCGTCCGAGCGTATAGCCGCCCAGATTCCGCACGATCTGCATGACCTGTTCCTGATATACGATGCACCCGTAGGTCGCCTCGAGAATGGGCTCGAGTTCCTCCGTGTCATAGGTGATCTTGTCCGGGTTCTTCTTGCCGTAGATATACTTGGGAATGAAGTCCATGGGCCCCGGCCGGTACAGAGAGATTCCGGCTATGATATCTTCGAAGTTCTCCGGATGCAGCTCTTTCATGAATCCCTGCATGCCGCCGGATTCCAGCTGGAAGATGCCGTCTGTCCTGCCTGTGGAAATTGAAGCATAGACGGCGGGATCCGCGTAATCAAGGTTGGAGAGCTTCACCGGATATCCGATGGGATTCTTCTTAACCTGCGCCTTCTCGCCGCCCAGAGACGGCTCATAAGCCGGATATCCGCCGCCTGCCTCCTCAATAGAGCGATTGGCCATTCTCACGGCGTTCTGGATCACTGTAAGCGTCCTGAGACCCAGGAAATCCATTTTCAGAAGGCCCAGTTCCTCGATCGTCGTCATAGTGAACTGGGTCGTCACGGAACCGTCAGCCGCCCTCGAGAGCGGTACAAGGTCTTCCGCGGGCTCCGAGCAGATCACGACGCCTGCCGCATGGACAGAGCTGTGTCTGGGCAGTCCCTCCAGCCTTTTGCTCATGTCGATCAGGCGGTGGATCCTTTCGTCCTCCTCATAGGCCTTTTTGAGTTCAGGATTCTGGTTCAGTGCCTTTTCCAGCGTCATATTAAGCTCTGCAGGCACCATCTTGGAGATACTGTCCACAAATCCGTAAGGCAGGTCCATAACGCGCCCCACGTCGCGTATAACGCCCTTTGCTGCCAGCGTTCCGAATGTGATGATCTGCATGACTCTGTCACGTCCATATTTGCGGGTGACATAGTCGATGACTTCGCCCCTTCGCTCGAAGCCGAAGTCCACGTCGATATCGGGCATGGACACGCGCTCCGGGTTGAGGAAACGCTCAAACAGAAGGTTATACTTGATGGGGTCGATATCTGTAATATGAAGGCAGTAGGCCACGATACTTCCCGCGGCACTCCCTCTTCCGGGTCCGACCATGATATCGTTCTCTCTGGAGAAATTGATGTAATCCCACACGATCAGGAAATAGTCCACGTAGCCCATCTGGCGGATCGTGTTGAGCTCATACTCCAGTCTCTCCCTGAGAGTACCGTCGTCGTCCGGATAGCGCTCTTTCATGCCGTCTTCGCACAGCTTGTTGAGGTAGGTCCAAGAATCATAGCCCTCCGGCACCTCGAAGTGCGGGAGTTTGGTGACGCCGAACTCGATCTCGACATTGCAGCGCTCCGCGATGCGGTGGGTGTTGTCCAGCGCCTCCTGGGCATAGGGAAACAGGGCCCGCATTTCCATCTCGCTTTTGACAAAAAACTGCCCGCCCGGATACCGCATCCGGTTCTCGTCGGAGAGCTTCTTGCCTGTCTGTATGCACAGCAGGATATCGTGAGCTTCCACGTCATCGGCGTAGGTATAGTGGATGTCGTTGGTGGCGATCAGAGGGATCCTGAGACGCCTGCTCATGGACATCAGCGCCATATTCACTTTCTGCTGGTCCTCGTACCCGTGGTCCTGCAGTTCCAGGAAGAAGTTACCTTCTCCGAAAATATCCAGATACTTGAGAGCCGCTTTATCCGCCGCCGCGAGATCGTCCCGCACGATATTGCGGGCCACTTCTCCCGCCAGACAGGCACTCGAAGCGATGATCCCCTCGTGGAACTCACGCAGAAGTTCCTCGTCCACGCGCGGCTTATAGTAATAGCCTTCCGTAAACGAGCGGCTCACGATCTTCATGAGATTGGCATAGCCCTTATTGTTCTCGGCGAGAAGGATCAGGTGATAATACCGGTCGTCTCCGGCTCCCTGTTCCCTGTCAAATCTGGATCCGGGCGCCACATAGACTTCACAGCCGATGATGGGCTTGATCCCCGCCTCTTTGGCTGCTTTATAAAAATCGATCACGCCGTACATGACGCCGTGATCGGTTATGGCAGCGCTGTCCATGCCAAGTTCCTTGACGCGCTTAACATATTCTTTGATCTTGTTGGATCCGTCCAGCAGCGAGTATTCGGTGTGGACGTGCAGATGTGTGAATGCCATCCTGCCTCGCTTTCCCGGCCGTTTCAGGCCGCAAAGCTCCTGTTTTGCCTGCTTGCTGACTTAGCTGTTGTCCTGACTGTTATTGTTTTCCTTCAAGTACGCGAAGACCGTGACAAGGTCCTCCGGTGTCGTGACCTTAATGTTGCGGTAAGACGCCTTGACGAGTTTGACTTTGCAGCCTGTAAAGGTCTCTACGACCATGGCGTCGTCTGTGATAACAACACCTTTTGCGCGCAGCTCGATATAGGAATGAACCATCTTCTCATAGGCATCGCGGATCATTTCGAATTCAAAGACCTGCGGTGTCTGCACGATCCAGACGTCTTTGCGATTGGGTGTTTTGACAACAAATCCCTCGCTGTCTGAGATCTTGACGGTATCCTTGGAAGGAACGCCTGCGACACAGGCTTTGTGGATCTTTACTTCGCTATAGAGTCTTTTCAGCGCGTCCTCTTCAATAAACGGGCGCGCCGTGTCATGGATGAAGACGTAATTGCAGGGCCAGTCAATGGTCCTGATGCCTTTATACACTGAAAAGCATCGCTCACTGCCGCCCGCGATGATCGCCCTGACCTTCTTTCCGAGGCCGCACACTTCGATCATCTCTCTGCATATTTCTTCATCTCCCTGCAGGACTGTGATCACAATATCCGTTATTAAATCGCAGTTGTCCATTGTTGCCAGAGAATAGGTGAACAAGGGCATGCCTTCAAGGTCCAGATACTGTTTGCGGGTATTGCCGCCCATCCGCAGTCCCTTTCCTGCTGCCAGCAGGATCGCGGTACAACAATCTTTCATCTCTCCCCCAATCTCAGCCCGGGCTTCGCATTGAGGTCCAGGCCGCTTCGGATTCCTTTGATGTACTCATAATAAGCCGCGCTTCCGATCATCGCCGCATTGTCCGTACACAGGATCGGCGGAGGACAGTAAAACGCGACGCCTCTTTCTGAACACGCCTTTTCCATCGCTGCTCTGAGGGCTGTATTGGACGCAACACCGCCTGCGAGCGCGAATTTTTCAAGGTGAAACTCTTCTACCGCCCACATGGCGTGGGACACCAGAACATCAACAACTGCCTGCTGAAACGATGCCGCAACGTCCGGCACAGAAATCTGTATATTCTTCATTTTACATGTGTTGAGATAATTGAGCACGGAGGATTTCATCCCGCTGAAGCTGAAATCGTAGCGGGAACCGGCCACTTTTCCTCTGGGGAAGTCGATGGCCGCGGGATTCCCCTCCCTGGAGACCTTGTCGATCTTGGGGCCTCCCGGGTAACCGAGCCCGATTTCTCTTGCTACCTTATCAAAAGCCTCTCCTGCCGCGTCATCCTGCGTCCTGCCCAGGATCTCGTACTCGCCGTAATCTTTCACAAGCACAAGATGGGTATGTCCGCCCGAGACGACCAGGCACGCGAAAGGCGGCTCCAGATCCTTGTCGGCGATATAATTAGCGCTGATATGGCCTTCAATATGATGGACGCCGATCAGCGGGATACCGGTCGCAAAGCTTAGCGCCTTCGCCTCGGAGACGCCGATCAGAAGCGGGCCGACAAGTCCGGGACCGTAGGTCACCGCGATCGCGTCCATATCCCGCAGTGTCAGGCCGGCCTCGGACAGACCTTTTTTCACGACCTGGTTGATGCGCTCCGTGTGCTTTCTCGACGCGATCTCCGGCACAACGCCGCCATACAGCGTGTGAATGTCGATCTGCGAGGAGATCACGTTGGAGAGGACCTCCCTTCCGTTCACGACAACGGCCGCCGCTGTCTCGTCGCAGCTGGATTCTATTGCCAAAATATATGTATCTTTCTGCATTTCTTCTTTCGTCTATTCCTGTTCAAACTTAAGTTCAATCGTCTTGCCGTCTTTGCCGGGCACCGCGTTGGGGAATACACTCCAAACGACCGGCATGAACTCCTCGGGATGCGTCAGCGAAGGGCTGTAATGGGTCAGCCACATCTGTGCCGGCTGTCCTTTGCGGGCAATTTGCGCAGCCTCGGTAAAGGTCATATGCTTGTGATCCCTGGCTTTCGCGAGCTTATCCTGCTCGCCGTACATTCCTTCGCAGATGAAGAGATCGGCGCCTTCCGCCGCCTTCACCGCGCCTTCGCAGGGACGCGTGTCCGTACAGTAGCCCACTTTCAGTCCCTTTCGGGAAGGCCCCAGCACCATATCCGGGGTCAAAACACCGTCCGGCGTCTCGATCGTCTCCCCCTTCTGCAGCCTGTTCCAATAGGGCTTGGGAATATCCAGCGCCATCGCGCGCTCCACGTCGAATTTGCCCGCTCTGTCAAGCGTCAGGGCATAGCAGTAGCAGGTCACGTTGTGATTGACGCGGTAAGCGTGGATCATGAAATCTTTCTCCCCGGGAAGTGCGAACGTCTCCTCCGGTTCCCGGATCTCCCTGAACTGAATCTCAAAGGGAAGCTCCGGCGCAATGACGCGCAGAGAATTGACGACCCTCTCAAGCCCCTTGGGACCTGCGATCAGAAGGGGCGTTGTCTTTTCCGCATTGCCCATAGTAAGGAGCAGTCCCGGCAGACCACTGATATGGTCTGCGTGATAGTGGGTAAAAAGGATCATATCAATGGGCTTGGGGCTCCATCCCTTGCGCCTGAGCGCCATCTGTGTCCCCTCTCCGCAGTCGATCAGAATGCTCTTTCCGTTATATCGGACCATCAGGGATGTCAGGTAGCGGTAGGGAAGAGGCATCATGCCGCCCGATCCCAGAAGACAAATATCGATCATATATACCTCATTAATACATAGTCATTTCCGTGCGCTTCTGCGCCACATAATGAGGGCATCCTCAACGGGCTCTTCGTAAAAGCCCTCTCTGACCCCCTCAGTCACAAACCCGAATCTTTTATACAGGGCGATGGCAGGCAGGTTTCCCGCCCGCACTTCCAGTGTAAACGCCGTCATGCCCTTATCAAGGGACTCCCTGAGGAGCGTATCGAGCATGCGTCCCGCTACGCCGGATCCCCGAAACTGCGGCAGCACTGCAACATTCGTGATCTCTCCCTCGCCGAAAATATCTCTGACGCCGCATTCTCCGATGATCCTGGAGTCCTCGCCGTTTCCTGTCAGTTCCGCCACATAGTAGTGGGCGTAAGGAAGGAGGAGCGTTGCGGAAAAAACATCCGCTGACCAGGGCTGCGCAAAGCTCGCCCTCTCCACTTCCAGTACCTGTTCAATGTCCGCCCTGGTCATCCGGCGGATACGGATCTGTTCCATGCCGGCCTGTACCGGCCGGAAGACACTGTTCTGTTCGCTTTGTTTGTTTATAAGCATGGTTCCTGTTTTAAGAATGGCGCCTTATCAGACGAACACCTTGTAGTTGCGCTTGTCACCGCGCTCCCGCTCTGCCTGCGGGACCCGCAGATATTCCGGTCTGAAGTCGTCTGCGGAAACAAGTGCTTCTTCGCCCTTTTCCGCATAGATCTGCGCCGCCCTCACAGCTGTCGAAGCCGCGCGCTGGCGGTTCAGATGGGCCGGCGCGATCAGATAGGGAACCTTCATCTCATCCCTGAGCGCTTCTTCATTGACCGGAACGCCGTCACCAAGGAAGATCACTTCTCTTCCAAGCTCGTTGAGCTTGCCTGTGATCTCCGTAAGAGCTGTCACACATTGGGGTTCGAGGATCCTGAGTCCGTCTTTGTTTTCATAGATCCCTGTGTAGACCTGCTGTCTTCTTGCGTCCATGAGCGGGCAGATCACGCGGTCTGTTCCATAGAGGCCGCACGCAAGGGAATCCACTGTGGGGACCGGCAGAACCGGCTTATCCAATGCGAGTCCGAGCCCTTTCACGGTCGCCGCGCCGATCCGAAGTCCTGTGAAGGATCCCGGGCCGGCCGTCACCGCAATGAAATCGATAGATGAGAGATTCAGGTCCAGCATTTCCTTCATCTCGTTTAACATAGGTACAAGACTCTGGGAGTGCTTTTTCTTATATTGTACGCTGTATTCCGCTGTGAGGGTTCCGTCCTCCAGCAGGGCGCAGCCGGCCACCGGGCCGGACGCCTCAATTGCAAGTATCTTCATGTAATGCTTTCCTTTCGCCTGCGCCGGAATCAGCTGCCCTCTCCGGGTCTGACCACTGTGATCTTTCTGTAGTCCAACCCTTTGCCGAGGTCCTTCTCGATCACGACATAGATCGTATCATCCGGCAGGATCTCCTCGATCCTGTTTGCCCATTCGATCAGGCAGACGCCGTCCCCGTACACATATTCATCGAAGCCGACCTCTTCCATTTCCTCAGGCTCTTCGATCCTGTAGACGTCAAAATGATAAAGAGGGAGCCTCCCCTCCTCATAGATCTGCAGAATGGTGAATGTGGGCGAGCTCACCGGTTCATCAATGCCCAGCCCCTCGGCAAAGCCCTTAGTAAACACTGTTTTGCCCACGCCAAGATCACCGATCAGGGCAAATACCTGACCGGCTGCTGCATCCGCTGCCATCTGAAATGCGATCTTCGCAGTTTCCTCTGTAGAGTATGTTTCAAAAACTATCTTTGTTCTATTCATAATATCCATTATTTCACAATTGAAGTTGTAAAACAAGCGAGAGCGCTGTAAGCACAGCGCTCTCATAATACCACAATCTGTTGAAAATCCAAGAAGATCTTGTACAGGAACCGGTCACTGCGCCGATCTTACGCTCTCCTGAGGCGTATTTCCGTACTTGATGATAGGGCTCAGCTTCTTGTAGACCAGCATGGTGATCGCGGAGATGCCCACGCCCTTGATGATATTGATGGGAGCGACCATCAGGATCACGAAGGAGGTCAGGTCCTTGACGCCGGCGTTGATCGCGGCGCCCATGCCGAGGATCGCGTCCAGAGGCATTCCGAAGAGCTTCGAGAATGTAGGAAGCAGATAGACCGCATTGAACCATGTTCCGAATACTGTCATAACCAGTGTGCCGACCACGCAGCCGATCAGGGCGCTCCTCTTGGATTTGTGGAACTGGTAGATCACAGATGCGGGAAGCACCAGCATGCAGCCAATCAGGAAATTGGCCAGGTCGCCTACAAACGCTGTGGAGGTCGACTTGAGGAGCAGCTTTACGATCTCTTTGATGAACTCGACCAGAACGCCCGCGACAGGGCCGAACGCAAATCCGGCGATCAGTGCGGGAAGCTCACTGAAGTCCAGCTTGTAGAAGGAAGGAGCGATCGGAAGCGCGAAGTC
Source organism: uncultured Lachnospiraceae bacterium (assembly GCA_902801415.1). GTDB lineage: Bacteria > Bacillota > Clostridia > Lachnospirales > Lachnospiraceae > CAG-791. Next base: position 21,496 of record CADCIK010000012.1, on the reverse strand, counting down.
AAAGCAGTACAGAATGCCCGAGATCGCCGCGAACATACCGATCATAACGACCTTTCTTGTGGGAAGGACTCTGTCTGTGTCTCCGTTGGCCTTCTTGGCCGCCTTCTCGAATCCGTACGCGATGGCAACCAGCACAAAAACCGTCACGAGACACACGCCGACAAATCCTGCATTGTCCTTTACTGCGCCAAAAAATCCATTCATTGTATTGTACCTCCTTATGAATGCTGTCGTCCGTTTCTTCCGGACAATCTGTTTTACGGTTTCCAGTCTCATACGGAGGTTTGCTGCTTCAGTATCACTATTCCTGCCCGGTCCAAATAAAAAGCCCCGCACGCTGATACGTACGGGGCATGACATTCTAACCGGCAGAAAGAGAAATGCGTTCTCATCTCTGCACAAAACCAGAAGTTTGTTCTTCCATCCAGACTATACTGTTGGTCCCGGAGTCACACCGGATCAGCCGCCTAAGCGGGTCGCGGACTATACCGCCAGTAGGGAATCGCACCCTGCCCCGAAAAACATCATGGTTATTAATTTACGTGTTCATTATATTGCGCCGCTTTCATGTTGTAAAGCAAGTTTAGCCCACTTTAAACATAAATTTGCGTTTCTCTTCTTCCGAATCGATCTTCTCGATATGCGCGCCGATCTTCCTGAGCTTCTCCGGGAAATCCTCATATCCTCTCTCGATATACTGGATATCATAGATCTCGCTGTAATCGTCAGCCGCGAGAGCTGCGATCACAAGGGCTGCACCTGCGCGCAGGTCCGGTGAGCTCAGCTTCGATCCTGTGTACTGCTCGACACCGACAATGATCGCCGTGTTGCCCTCAACGGTTATGCTGGCACCCATCTTGGTGAGCTCGTCCACATACTTGAAGCGGTTTTCAAAAATACTCTCCGTCACGATGCTGATGCCTTTGGAAAGACCCAGAACCGCTGTGATCTGAGGCTGCATATCCGTGGGATATCCGGGATACGGAAGGGTCTTGACATTTGTGCGCCCAAGTCTTCTCGTAGCCACAACGCGGACCATGTCGTCAGATTCCTCGATCTGGCATCCGATCTCAAGGAGCTTGGCTGTCAGGGATTCCAGGTGCTTGGGAATGACGTTCTTGATCGTAACGTCGCCCTTTGTAGCGGCCGCCGCAAACATAAATGTGCCGGCTTCGATCTGATCCGGAATGATAGAGTAGTTCGTTCCGTGAAGACTGCTGACACCCTTAATTCGGATGACGTCCGTGCCGGCGCCTTTGATCCTTGCGCCCATGCTGTTGAGGAAGTTGGCCAGATCTACCACGTGCGGCTCTTTCGCGGCATTCTCAATGGTTGTGCTGCCTTCCGCCATGACGGCTGCCATGATGATATTGATGGTAGCGCCTACGGAGACGACGTCCATATAAATATGCGCGCCTGTCAGCCGCTCAGCCCTGGCGTCCACGCGGCCTGAAGCAAGTCTGACCGTGGCGCCGAGCGCCTTGAATCCCTTGATGTGCTGGTCAATGGGGCGAAGCCCGATGTTGCAGCCGCCGGGAAGCGCCACAGAGGCCATCTTGTACTTGCCAAGGAGTGAGCCGATCAGATAATACGACCCCCTGATCTTACGAACGTACTCGTTGTCTACCGGTGCTTCCTTATTGATGCCCGATCCGTTGATCCGGAAGGTGTGGCGGTCAAGCTTCTCCACGTGACCTCCAATGACTTCGATGGTCTTTAAGATGGCGCGGATATCACTGACATCCGGCACATTCTCCACCGTCACAGTCTCATTAGTCATGATCGAAGCTGCCAGGATCGCCAGTGCCGCATTCTTGGCGCCTGCGATCTCTACCTCTCCGGACAGGGAATTTCCGCCTTTGACAATATAATGTTCCATACCGTCCCTCTTTAAATCGCTTTTTTGCAGTATCGAGATAATACTCCCGGGTGTCTTCCAGTGTCAACTGACACTTTGACGACAAAATACTGCGTCGGAAAGTCGATATTAATCGTTTTTCATGAAGTTTGGCCCTTTTTCCTGCCTGTCTGGCGCTTCTTCACACCCTTACCGGCAGATCCGGCCTTGTAAGACACGGGCTTTTTGCGGACTGAATAACCGAACTTTCCGATCTTCTTTCCCAGTTCAAAGTACTCTCCGTGGGAATAGGCGATCAGGTCTGCTCTTTCCAGTTCCAGTTTCCCGCCTGGACTCAAATAGCTCTCGTCCACACTGACATTCACCACTTCCGCGATGAACATATCATGACTCCCCAGCCTGAGGATCTGACTGACTCTGCATTCCAGTACGACAGGACTTTCTGCCACTCCCGGCGCGCTGATCTTCGAGGACTCCAGCGGCGTAAGCTTCATGTCGCTGAATTTGTCCCTGTCCCTTCCCGATCTGACTCCGCAATAATCTGTCGCATAAGCCAGTGCATTGGTCGTAAGGCTGAGCGTAAATTCGCCTGTTTGTTCAATAATACCGTGGGAATACCTCTCCTTGCGGATCGATACAGACACCATGACAGGATCGCTGCAGATCGTTCCCGCCCACGCGGCTGTCATCAGATTGTCTTTCCCGTTTTCATCCCTGCAGCCGACAAGGACTGCCGGCACAGGATAGAGCATATTGGAAGCTCTCCAGTTCTGTCTTCCCATTTGCCGTCCTATCTCTTCTTCTGTTCTCTTCATTCTCTCCGGACACGGATCAGCGGAGAACGCCCATAAGGACTGCGATGAGACCTGCGCCTTCCAGAACCTGGATGACCATGACCGCGATCAGAAGACCAAATGAGATCTTCTGCATCAATGTCTGGCCCTGATCCGGCTCGGACTGCTTCTGAATAACATCCAGCCTTTCCGTGAGTTCCGCCGTCTGCCTTGAGAGTTCCGCGATCACAGACGCCTGTACGTTTCTGTACACACGTACATTATCTCTGTGGTTGAAGTCATTGGACTCGCGGAAAAGATCCTGCGCAGCTCCGTTGGATTCCCGGATCGATCCCACGATCCTATCTGTCGCGTCGCTGATAGAAGTCTTCATCTCCTCACGGAACGCGTTGTGGTCCCATTCCTCGAGTGCACTGAGCTTCTCGGCGATCTGGCGGTTATTGTCCTCGATCAGTGTCCTTATGCCGTCGGTCGTATTGCGGTTCATGAACTGCAGCTTCTGCACCAGCTCATTGTTCTTTTCATAGAGCTCGCGAAGCTCGCTCAGAGTCTGCGAATAATCCTCCACCTCTGCCTTGAGACGGTCTGTCTGGGCGGCTTCAGCCGCGCCGTTCGCTCTGATCATCTCATCCGGATTGGTGAAGTCGACCTTGGGCACTGTATTGTTATAATTCCATAATGCGGATGAATCGTTCATTCTTCCCCCATATCGGAGCTGTGCGCTCCTGTATTTTCGGGACTTGCGCCCGCTATTTTTCAAACCTCAATATCTTGTTATTGGGAGTCTTATCTCACCCATAATATCATTATCCGGGCCTATTTACAATCGTTTCGGGCCCTTCATGGCCCCCTCGCGGTATTGTTAGACTTCGGTCCGAATTCGCGCAAAATTCAGATTAATTCAAATTAACAGATCAAATTCCGGATCCTGTCCGCAGTTCCCGCAGCCATCTTCAGCCTCATTTTCAGAAGGTCCGGGATGTCGGCCGGGGACTCCCCGCTTCTCTCTCCAAGATAGAGGGGGAATACCCTGCGCACCGCCTCGTCCTTCACTTCCATGCAGAACTCCTCCGGAAGTGTCTGCTTGGTCACGGACATCTCCAGCTCCGTGCGCTCCATCATCTCCATTTCCGCCTGGAATGAGAGCATGGCGCCTCTCTGCAGCGCCGCCTCATATCCGGGATCCTTTCTGTGGATCGCGGACCGAAGATATCTGCCCGGGTCCGAAAGGCCATGCTTGTAGCGGAAATATACCATATTCCCAATCTCCAGCTGCCTGTAGAAATCACTGCTGTTCACGCTCTCCATCTCCCTGCACACAGCGGAGGGTTCATAGAGATTGTCAAATCCTGCCATGCAGCCGCGATAGCCCAGATCCAGGTCCTCAAGGCGCGAATAAAAGCGCTCATCCAGGATTCCTGCCGTTTCCAGCGCTTCCATGCTGAACATGGCGGCGTCTATCTGCGGCGCAAGGATCTTAGCCTTTTTCATATATCGGGAGACTTTAGAGCCTCTTCCGCGCACAAAAGGTTCTGCAGCTGCGGTAAGGCTCCACCCGGCTCCGCTGATGCGGTCCGGATCGTCTGCTGACATGATCCTCGCCTGCACGCTCATGAGATCTGCGCTTTTCTCCAGCGCCGACAGCATTCTCTCGATACAGTGCCTGCCCACCAGGATATTCGGTGACAGAACACAGACATACGGAGTCGTTGTAATATGAATGCCCGTATTGACTGCATGCGCTCTTCCGGGATTCATTCCCATATCAAACACACGGACAGCGGGAAATCTCTTCCTGATCCGGTCCAGCGCGCCTTTCTCCGCCGTACAGTCCATGATCACGATCCCGGGCACGGTCGTACCCGCTTCCACCGCCGCAAGACACCTGCGCAGCTGTGCACTGTCTTTCCGGACCGGCAGGATCAATGTGCACTTTCTGTTTATATTGTTATCCATTCGCTCTTTCCGCCTGTCAGATCACCGTAATGAAGGAAGGGTCCCATACGATCAGATACCCCAGTTCGCGAACCCTCGCACAGAACAGAATGCTCCTTCTTCTGAGCTCCTGCGGATCTTTCTCCCATTCGCGAAGCGTATCTTCTCCCGGCTTTCCTACGATCTCCTCGTAAAGCCCGCGGAGATCGGGGCGCACCTGCATGCACCGCGCGTCTACCGCAAACGCGTTCTGCACAGAAAGCGCGCGGTTCATAGGGCCGCCTTCCGCCTCGTCCCAGCCCTCGTACATTACTTTGCCATAGGAGTCAAACATACCGCCGATCACCTTATGGGTTCGGCTGAGTACCCTGCCTCCCACCACGCCGACGTCGCTGCGGCATGCGAAGATATTGGGGCTGTATCGTACGTTATAGATGCCGCGCCGACCGGAATAGTTCACAGTCGCCCGGATCGAGCGCACCCTGAAGTAATCTTCCAGAGCCGCCTTCTCCGCCGCGATATCTGCGTCGGGCTCCCGCCCCGCGTTCTTGGAATCCTTGGAGGCGGTGCTCACGTGATAAAGGATCTGGGGCACATGGCATACCTCTGACTTAGGCGCGCGAAGCATCAGGTCATAGGAAAGCGCGCCGTCGAAAGCGTCCCGAAGGCGCAGTGCCAGAAACAGCTCCCTTCGTATGACCAGAAGCCTTCTCATATAATTATTGGACAAAAGATAGTCCTTGTTAAAATCCGGTTTGTGGTTGGGCTGATCGAACCGCTTTCCTGCGGCGTCGCAGTGGTCTTCATCCGTATAAAGGATCTCCGCGCCGGTCCTCATGATATAGAGAAATACCTCAAACAGCGCGTCCTTGGTAAGGAGGTCTCCCACATCGACCGTGCAGATATAATCTCCGGCCGCCAGATGCGCCGCGTCATTGATCAGGGACGCTTCACCTCTGTTTCCCGGAACACTGTAATAGCGGATCCGCTCGTCCCTGTAGTGATCCAGGGTGTCACGGACGCCGGAGCTCAGGCTCGTATCCGCGATGATCAGCTCAAATCCTCCGTATGTCTGCGACAGGATCGAGATCAGGGTCTGTTCAAAATACCGAAGTACCGGTTCATACGTCGTCACGATCACACTGATGCAGGGCACATGATGTACTTTCAGCACGGACGCAGAGGCCCCGAGCGCGTCTTCCGGTTTCTCTCCCCCCTTGAGGCGGTTCCACACCGCTCTCTGATTGAGAAGAACAGATGCTTCCGGCTCATGATACTCGTACTTCTTCCTGCCCATCTTCTCGCCGCCCTTATCATTGGTCCGCGGTAAAGGGAGCCTGGGAAGCCGTTCTCCAAGCTTGGGCGCTTTTATATTCATCCGGACATTATTCAGCCGGTTTCCGATGTTACTCCAAACAGACACGTTTGCTACCCCGCATCGTCATTTGACGCTTGTGTCATCCAGATTGATCTTAAAGCGCGCCTCTTTGGCGTCCTGGGTCAGGTACTGATGATAATAGGGATCTCTTCTGGAGATCTCAGGATGCAGCTCATACAGACGCTTGATTTCTCCGGGGCGCTGCAGCTCGCGCTCTTCCTTCGTCTTGCTGTTCTCCGGAGAGTAGGACTCATAATAGAACAGATACATATTGTTGCGGACCACATTGTAGTAGCCCTTCTCAAAGATCCTCCAGCAGAAGTCGATATCTCCGCCATACGCGGGGAAATTCTCCTCGTCAAAGCCTCCGATCTCCCTGAACAGCTCTTCTCTCACCATGATGCAGGCGCCGCTCATGGCCAGCATATTGCGGACGCCCTTATTGAAGTCAAAGTAATAGGACTCCTCGTTTCTGCAATACTGCAGTTTGTACACGATCCCGCTCTCAACAGAAGTGATACCCGCATGCTGGATGATATTGGAACTGGGATAGAGAAGCTTCATGCCTACGGCGCCGACATAGGGGAGCTTGGCCTTCTCCGAAAGGTGGGACAGCCATCCCTTTTTCTGGACGACAACATCGTCGTGCACGAAAAGAAGCATCTCGCCGTTCGCGTACTGCGCGCCGAGATTATAGAATGCAGGCATATTAAAGCCCATTCTCTTATAGATATAGAGGCATCTGCCGTCCTCGTTGATCTCTTCGACCAGTTCGCGTACTTTTCTCCGGTTCACTTCATTGGAGCCGTTATCCACAATGATGATCTCATGGGGCACCGATGCGTGCTTCTCGATCGAGCGGACGCAGCGCGAAAGCATTTCCGGGTTATCCTTACTGGGAATTATGATGCTGATCAGTCTCGTATATGCGGAGTCTACGCTGTAACGGCCTGTCAGAGACTCCTTGATCAGGTTTCCGTTCCACAGCTCCACTCTGTGATTTCCGTGATAGAGCACTTCCGGAATATGGCCGATCGGGAACTCATCCCAATGGGCAGAAGGTCTCTTGGTGTAGCCTCCGTCTGCCTGCGCAAGCTTAAGGCAGAGCGTGCCATAGATCCACGATCTGACAGGCCCGTCGTCCTCATTGGTGCGCGCCCTCTCCTCGTCCAGACTGTCCTCTCTGAGGGATGCCGCGCTCTCGTAGGTCGAGGTCCTTCTCTTTCCGGGATTGATCATGGCAAAAGCGGATGAACGGAATGCGATCACATTGCCAAAATAGAAAGTTGACAGGAATGTATCCGGCGCCCACTCCGACTTGAACCAGGGATCGAGATGAACACCGTCCTCCGCGATCCTGTCCTCATCGCCGTACAGCAGGTTGATCTCCGGATGGGATGCAAAAAAGTCCTTGATCAGCACTTCCGCGCATTCATCCAGACTGCCGTCGTCGTCACATGCAATGATGATATCCGCCATCTCGCGGTCTTCAGCCAGCAGATGGTTCTTGAGATGGGAATACGGGACCACCTCTGCGGTGAGCGCTTCTCCCGCTGTATGATCCTCCGTTCCGATCTTTTTCATCAGTTCTTCTTTGTGGATCAAATACCAGTCATTGTAGGTTCTTACTGCCATGTGCCATGCACTCCTCTCTGTGCCCGCCGAAACGTATGCGCTGCGGCCGGCTTCCGGCCGGATGCCGGATCGCTTCTTCATTACTTGAATTTACTTTAGCATCTTTTATGATTGAAAACAATGCGTTTTGCAGACGTCGAAAACGGTTGGGTACTCAATGTGCCAATTGTGCATATGTGATAGATTGACAACTGTTCTGAAACTTCGTAATATTAATATTAGGTAGAAATGCCTAAAACAGGTTTAATCTTTATAGAATGATTGGGCAGTTTTCTGTATGACTGCAGAATTTTGTCAATCATTCTGGTGCTGTGCAGTTATGTATGTGTGGGGGAAACTGCTTCCCTTACCGGTCACACGCTGTCTGCGAAGGAGCGCCGCAGACAGGAAAACAGAGCTTGCGCTCTAGAATGGAGAGGAAACTATGTATCTGGATGATTACAAACGCTGGCTCGCTGCCGACCTTATTGACTGCGATCTTAACGCTGAGCTGCAGAGTATCGAGGGCGACGACGACGCTATTAAAGAGCGCTTTGCCGTAGCGCTTCAGTTCGGTACCGCAGGCCTTCGCGGAACACTCGGAGCTGGCACGAACCGTATGAATATCTGGGTTGTCCGCCAGGCTACACAGGGCGTCGCAAGCTGGGTACTCACACAGGGCGGAACCCAGACAGTAGCGATCAGCTATGACAGCCGTCTCAAAGGCTGGAATTTCGCGCGCGACGCAGCAGGCGTTCTTGCCGCAAACGGAATCAACGTCCGCATTTATGATGAGCTTATGCCTGTTCCCGCGCTGAGCTTCGCGACCCGCTATTATAACTGCAACGCAGGTATCATGATCACAGCTTCCCACAACCCCGCCAAGTACAACGGCTTCAAGGCATATGGTCCCGACGGATGCCAGATGACCGACGACGCGGCTGCTGTTGTCTATGACGCAATTCAGAAGACAGACGTCCTGACCGGCGCTAAGTATATGTCCTTCGCGGAAGGCGTTGAGAAGGGCCTGATCAAGTTTGTCGGCGACGACTGCAAGGATGCTCTGTATGAGGCGATCGAAGCACGCCAGGTTCGTCCGGGCCTCTGCAAGACCGCAGGTCTCAAGCTTGTATACTCTCCTCTGAACGGCACAGGCCTCGTACCTGTTACCCGCGTTCTCAAGGATATGGGTATCACAGATATCACCATCGTCAAGGAACAGGAGTATCCTAACGGCTACTTCACGACCTGCCCTTATCCGAACCCCGAGATCTTCGAGGCTCTCCGCAAAGGTCTTGAGCTGGCCAAGGAAGTCGGCGCGGATCTGATGCTCGCAACCGACCCCGATGCAGACCGTGTCGGTATCGCCATGAAGTGCCCGGACGGCACCTATGAGCTGGTTTCCGGTAATGAGATGGGCGTTCTGCTTCTCGACTACATCTGCGCAGGCCGCATCGAGAAGGGCACAATGCCCAAGAACCCCGTAGCTGTTATGTCCATCGTTTCCACTCCTCTGGCAGCCAAGGTTGCTGAGCACTACGGCGTAGAGCTCCGTCAGACCCTGACCGGATTCAAGTGGATCGGCGATCAGATCGCACAGCTTGAGGCAGCAGGCGAAGTTGACCGCTTCATCTTCGGTTTCGAAGAGAGCTACGGCTACCTTGCAGGCCCTTATGTACGTGATAAGGACGCGATCATCGGCTCCATGCTCATCTGTGAGATGGCTGCATACTATCGCAGCATCGGATCCAGCATCAAGCAGCGCCTGGAGGAGATCTACAACGAGTACGGCCGTTATCTCAACAAGATCGACACCGTTGAGTTCCCCGGACTTTCCGGCATGGACAAGATGGCAGGCATCATGAAGGATCTTCGTGAGAATCCTCCGAAGGCATTCGGCAGCAAGGCAGTTGCCACTGTCACCGATTATGCGAAGCCCGAGACTACAGGCCTTCCCAAGGCTAACGTCCTTTCCTTCGTACTCGAAGACGGCGCTAAGGTCATGGTCAGACCTTCCGGCACAGAGCCCAAGATCAAGGCTTACTACACCACGCTCGGCAAGGATCTCGATGCCGCGCAGGCTGAGAAGGATGAGCTGTCCGCAGCTATTAAGCCTATCTTCAGCTGATCTGCTTTCAAAAGCAGTTTTTAAAGATCCGTAAGCGGAAACTGTAAATCCGCAGAAAAAAGGACTGTCGCAAGACAGTCCTTTTTTATTCTGTTCACATGTATGTGCGGACTAAAGACCTGTGTGATCTCTCATGTCCTTATTTCATTACTCATGCGATCTGCAAAACGATCCCCAATATGCACAGCAGCGCACCACCGATTCCGGTCGCCTGATCCGTAAAGAGTGCACCATTCGCTCTCCCGCTCACATAGCCGATTCCGGCAAAGATCGCGGAGAAGCCAAACACGCAGAACAGAAGGATGGAAATCGGGAACTGGAGAAGGCCGCAGGAGATTCCCAGAAACAATGCCTGTGCGCACAGCCGCAGGGAAAGGACGGTATCTGTCTTGATGTCCACCGTCTCCATCCTGTGTTCCAACAGTGTTTTCTTCTGCAGGGCATGCATGAGCATGCGCACACCTACCGCTGCCATCAGGATGCCCGCCAATACATGTACCCAGAAGCGATTCTGCTCTGCCGGGATTCTTCCCGCTTCGACCCACCTGCCGGCTGCGTAGCCGACAAGTGCGGAGATGAGCTCCAATCCACCCCATATTGCTGACATGATCACGGTATATCTATCCAGTTTTACCAGATTCGCTCCCCTATGCGCTGCAATCCCGTAGGTACTCAGCGCCAGAGCGAGTGAAATGACAAATATGCTGCCCATTTCCACTTCCTTACATAAAAAGCATTACATAAAACACATCCAATAATACATTGAACTACAATAATCACTCATTCGGCTCGATGCTGTCTGCCTTGTAGATGAACTTGACTCTGGAATTCTCGGGGTTACTCGTGCCGCTGAAGGTCTTGTAGGACTTCGCCGCATCCTTGAGCAGGTTAATCCGGTTGTCGATGGATTTGACATCTGTCTTGTAGAGCTTCGCGAGCTTCTGCACGCCCTCTTCGTTGAGCTTCACACAGCCGTCTTTGAGTTCCAGCGCGCCGGAAGAGATCTCGGACATACCGTCAGCCAGTTTCTTAGCACCTTCGCTCAGCTCGGATGCTCCTTCAGTGAGTGCTCCGCTGTTGTCTGCGAGCTGCTGTGTGCCGTCTTTGAGCTGCGTCATGCCGCCTGCCAGTTCTTTGGCGCCGTCCGCCAGCTTTTTAGCGCCCTGATTGAGCGTTTCATTATTTTTGCTGAGCTTTCCGGTTCCGTCTTTGAGAGTCTGAGCTCCTTCAGAAAGCGCTTTAGCACCTTCATCCAGCTTCTTTGATCCGTCAATGATCGTCTGCATGCTTCCGTTGAGGGTCTTTGCGCCTTCATGGAGTTTCTGCACACCTTCATTGACGCTGCCGACACCTGCCGTGTAGGCTTCAATGGCCTGTTTGAGACCGGGTGTTTCGCTCTCATTCGCAGGTACATGATCGAGTCCCGCGCTGAGCGCCGCAGCACCGTTTTTGAGCTGGTCGTTATTCTCACCGTTCTCGCCGGTCACCTGATCAAAACCGTCGTGGAGAGAGTTTACTCCTCCCCAGATTCCCTTGGTATTGTCGGCACCGATTCCCTGATATACTGCTTCAGCGCCTGCGATCAGCTGATCAGATCCCTGGCTGACAGCGCCTGCCGCCGTCTGCAGCTGCCCCGCTCCGCCGGAAAGCTGTTCCAGCCCATCTGACAGATCGGACAGATCACCGGCAAGTCCGGTCACCGTATTACTCATTTCAGCGATCCCGCCATGTACGCCGGATGCGCCTTCGGATACCGCTTTCAGGTTCTCAGAAACACCGCCAAGGCCTTCGCTGAGTGTTCCTGCGGATTCTTTGATGTCATCCAGTTTGTCGTTCGCATCACCGGCAACACTGTCTGCCGCCGCTTTGGCCGCCTCTTCAGCGGCTGTTTCTATTTTACCGTTTGCTTCACTTGCGAGTTCATCCAGTTTACCGCCTGCTTTTTCCTCTGCCATGCCGGCAGCTGCACTGGCAATGTCCTCTCTGTTTTCAAGATCCTCGGGGAGCATGCTGAGGACTGCATTATAGACATCATCTTCTATGCCTGCTTCACCGGCTTCTACCGAGCCTGCTGCTTCAATCCCGGCTGCCTTGCCGGTATCATAAGCTGACTCTGCAGAAACGTTTCCGGCTTGTTTAGTGATCTGGGATACTTCCGGCAAAATAGCGTTGTCAAGAGCGGATTTAACACCTGCAGCTCCATTGGATACGCTCTCTGCTCCTGCTGCCAGAGTACTGATCGATTCTCCGGCCCCATTGATCTTCTCAATAGCTTCCTGCGCATCGCCCGCGCTGTCAACCATCTGCTGCGCGCCTTCACTGATCTGGCCGGCTGCACCCGCTACGCCGCCTGCATAGCTATCAATACCATCCTTGAGTGTTTTGGCACCGGCGGAGAGTGCCGGTAGATTGTCCTCTGCAAGCAGTTCACCGGTTCCCGCCTTGAGGATCTCAACGCCAAAGGTATAATTCTTAATTCCCTTCTGCAGCTGTGACGCGCCATCTGCCAGCTGTGAGACGCCCTCGTTAAGCGCCTGTGAATTATCAGTCAGCTGCTTCGACCCTGCCTTGAGGGTTCCGAGTCCGTCTGTGAGCGCGCTGACGCCGTCGCCAAACTGTGTGAGGCCGCTGCTGAGCGCGGATGCGCCGCCCGTGAGATCGGGAAGGTTGTCCACAAGCGTACCAAGACCTTCGTCGACTTGTGCGACACCGTCTGTGTAGGTTTTAAGGCCCTTGGTCAGCGTGGGCAAGCTCTTCACAAGTGTGCCTGTTCCGCTCTCAAGCTTTCCGGCACCTTCATTTGCCTTTGCAACGCCATCTGTGTACTCCTTGACGCCGTCAGAGAGCTTTCCTGCTCCATCGGAGAGCTGACTGCTGCCATCTGCCGCCTCGTCAATACCATCGGAAAGTTTGCCTGCGCCGTCCGCAAGGTCGCCTCCATCCTGCTCGAGCTCCGCGATCTTGTCATCCATATCTTTCAGAACGCTGTCATGCTCCTCTTCAATCTCCTCGTCATCGTCAAAGAGGCCTGAGAATACCATGGTCATGCAGGTATTCATCTTGAAATCTTCTGCGTCCAGCGTGATCTCGACAGAATCCGGGATCTCCAGTTCATCCAGTTTGTCTCTGGATCTCTGACTTGCCTCTGTCTCGTCCAGCAAATGCTCCGCGTCGTCTTTTGCGCCTTGCAGGCTGTCAGACAGACCGGGGAATGCCATTCCTACGACAACAGTGTTCTTGCCCTCGGAAATGACGGATCCATTGTCTACCTGCACGTTTTTGGCGTTGTCATTGGAGAAGATGATACCTGTCATCGCAGTAAAAGGAACGAAGACGTCATCATATTTTTCCGTGTTTTCATAATCGATGTGGATCGTCACCTTGCCGCTCTTGCCGGCCAGATCTTCGGGAGAGATTTCCTGTCCCTCGTAGTAATACGTGATCTTCTGCAGGACCGGGGGCTGCTTGTCAGTCGTTCCCTGATAATAGATATCATTGCCGGCAGCGTTCCACGTCAGCATCTCGCCGTTCTGTGTGAAGGTCTCGTCCCCCTTCACGTTCTCGATGTTCTGCAAGGCGGAGTTGTCGTAGAGTTTGTCCGCGCCGCTCTTGTTCTTGAGCCAGTTGGAAACAGTCATGCTCTTCTGCTTGCCGCTCGCGTCTGTGAATACATAGACTGTCTCTTCTTTTTCGGCGTCTCCTGACTCTTCGCCGTCACTATTGCCTTTAACTGCTGCGGAGAGCGCGGCCGCCAGATCCTCTTCCGTAATTGTCTCCACAGCCTCGGAGTGTGCGTATATGCTTCCGTACACGGGAGTCGGGGCTGCCGCCAGAGCCGGCATGGACATATTTGCTGTCATCGCCACTGCCATGAGCAGGGCAAGAACCTGTTTTCTCTTCATGATCCTTTATCTCCTTAATATCTCCTTAATATCTCATTCTATCTTAACGATCCATGCCGACAGGTTCAAAATCCATACGCCCGTGTGCAAGCACCCGGCGTATGTCTTTTTCTCCGTCCGTGCATGGCTCATTGCTTACGCGCAAATCCGCGGCTGGTCCTTACAATAAGCGGATCAAACAGCAGCAGGACCGAAGGGAGCGCGAATACAACTGTCACCATACTGATCAGAGCGCCTCTCGCCATCAGCATACACAGAGAAGAGATGACGGAAATCCCCGAATACATGCCCACGCCGAACGTGGACGCAAAGAAGGACATCGCGCTGATAACAATACTCCGGATCGAGGTCTTATGGGCGATCAGGACCGCCTCGTTCCTGTCTTTTCCGGATGCTCTCTCCACCTGGTATCTGCTGGTCATCAGGATCGCGTAGTCAACAGTAGAACCCAGCTGGATCGTACCGATGACGATCGATGCGATAAAAGGAAGCGATGTGCCTGTGTAATAGGCCAGTCCCAGGTTGATGAAGATCGCGCACTCGATGACAAGAACAAGCAGCACGGGAAGACTCAGCGACATAAAGACGAACATGATGATCGCCGCGATGATACCGATCGAAGCCCAGTTGACGACATTGAAGTCGTGGTTGGAGATCGAGATCAGATCCTTGGTGCAAGGCGCGTCGCCGATCAGCATGGCCTTCTCGTCATAGCGGTGGATGATCTCATTGATCGCGTCGATCTGCTGATTGACCTCATCAGTTGCTGTCACATATTCGCTGGCGACCAGCATCAGCTGGTAGCCGCCTCCGTACAGGACGTCCGTCACTTCCTCGGGAAGGATCTCTCTGGGGATTCCCTCTCCCATAAAGCTGTCAAGGGAGATGACGCTCTTTACTCCGTCCAGGTTCTTGATCTCTGCAGCCATCCTGTCACCGGACTTGGCGTCCAGATCCGCGTCCGCGAGGATCATCAGCGTGTTGTTCATACTGAAGGTATCTTCCATCTTTTGGCTGGCCACCATGGAAGGAAGGTCCTTGGGCAGCGTCTGAATGATATCGTAATAGATATCGTAATGCGTATAACCGTAGATCGCGGGGATCCAGGCAAGAAGGAATATGAGGAAGATCGCTTTGTTGTGCTTCTGTACGAAAGCAGGGATCTTCTCGAAAGTCGGGAGGAAAGGCTTATGCCTTGTCTTCTCGATCGGCTTTTCAAAGGCAAGGATCATGGAAGGCAATACTGTGACGCAGCAGATTACGCCGAGCGCGACGCCCTTCATCATGACCAGGCCGACGTCCAGTCCAAACCGGAAAGTCATAAAGCACAGCGCCGCAAAGCCGGCAATGGTCGTCACGGAAGATCCGACTACGGATTTGAGGGTCTCATTGATCGCGACTGCCATAGCCTCCTTGTTGTCCTCAAACTTCTTCTCATTTTCCTTAAAGCTGTGCCACAAAAAGATCGAGTAGTCCATTGTGACGCCCAGCTGCAGTACAGCTGCCAGTGCCTTTGTAATATAAGATACTTC
Organism: uncultured Lachnospiraceae bacterium; assembly: GCA_902801415.1. GTDB lineage: Bacteria > Bacillota > Clostridia > Lachnospirales > Lachnospiraceae > CAG-791. Next base: position 6,355 of record CADCIK010000012.1, on the reverse strand, counting down.
ACCAAAGAAGTAATTGGAACCCAGATTATATATAATCGCAATTCCGATAGAAAGAAGGAAGAATACCGGCGCAAGGAATGTATCCATGCTCAGCGCCAGTACGATCGAAGCCAGCAGGACAGCAAGAGCCACGTAGATGGGTTCCTCTGCCTCCGCGAGATCCTTTGTATCGGTGATGACCGCCGACATACCCTGCAGATAGCATCCGCTGTCCAGGACCTTTCTGATTTCGGTCACAGCGTCCATAGTCTCATCGGATGATGTCGAAGAGTCATAGATCACAGCCAGCATAGTGGCGTTTCCATTAATAAACGCGTCCCTGACTTTCTGCGGAAGCATTTCCTTGGGAACTGTGATATCCGCAAAGCTGTCGTACCAGAGAACCCGTTTTACATGTTCGACCTTCTCGATCTCATGTTTGAGAGCAACAATGTCTTTGTCCTCCTTGTCCTCCACGATCAGCATTGTGATCGCGCCTGTCCCGAAGTCATCCATCAGGATATTCTGTCCCTGAATAGTCTCAATGCTGTCAGGCAGATAGGTCAAAATATCGTAATTCACACGTGTGTGCAGATATCCCCATACGGCGGGAACCATAAGTACCAGGGCAAGGGCCATGATCAAGTGTCTGAATTTGACCACAACATTACCAAAACTCTTCATGATCAAATGATCTCTCCTTTCCTTTCACTGCCAATGAGTATAAAAAAAAGGACTGAATATGAAAATATTCAATCCTTTGACGCTGTTCAAAGCTGATATACAAATGGGGGCTTTTGTCTATCTGTACGTAGACAAAACCGTCAGATTGTTGAACTTACAATTCCTCAAGAACATCCCACAGAGATCTTGTGACTACATACTCATAAACATTGGCTACTTCCTCCGGCGAAACCGTCATACCGGACCGGATCCAATAGATCACCACAAAGTTCATGGATCTGGCGTAGTACCTTGCGAGCGAATCCACAGTGAGCCAGGGGTGTTTGGGATGCGGCCTGCCGCTGCTTTTCTCACTGAAAAGTTTCATAAGAAGTTCATAGATGCACTCCTCTGTGATCTCCTCGAAGGAATTCTGGCCTTCGATCCGCACTGCTCTCTCGTAAAATGCTCTGTCCTTTTTGAGATTGGAGAAGATCAGAGTGAGCGCCTCCTTGTACATACTGTTCCCCAGCAGAATACCTACCGGCTCCAGGATCTCCCTGCGGACAATAAATCCGAGCAGGTCATATTTGTCCTGAAAATGATTATAAAAAGTGACACGGATGACGCCCGCTCCATCCGTGATCTGCTTGATCGTTATCTTTTCAAACGGTACTCTCTGTACCAGATCTTTCAGGCTTTCCGCAAGGGCAAGCCCGACGTCTTTTCGTTCTTCCTGCACACTGTACTCCTTTTGCTGCACGCCTTTACCTGATCCGGTTCAGGAACCACTCTTTCTGCCAAAGGATCACGACGATCACAAGGCACTGGAATGCGATCGCAAGTCCCGTAAACAGCCATTGTCCCCTTATGATGAACTGACCTGCCATACAGGAAGTCAGGATCTGCAGCCAGCTGCCCATGGCAACAGCCTTTACATACTCTTTGGCCGTGATCGTGGTCTTGGCCGCGATAAACGGAATCACGCCGTTCGGGATGGCCGGCACCATGTTGGCGATCACCACCATAAACTGCGGTTTGGTGCCGTTGAGCTTTTCCATCAGCCACTGGCTCGTCTTGCTCATCGATACATCTTTGATGCGGTCGCTTCCCATTCTCCTGGCAAAAATGAAAATGAGCCAGTTAGAAAGCACAAATCCAAAATAGCACATCAAGAAACCCTCGAGCCATCCGTAGATCAGGCCCGCGGCTACCTGGATCGCCATTCCGGGCATTACTATACTTGCGACCTGGATCCCCTGAAGTAAAATGACCGCAATGATGCCCTTGATCCCGGTTTCCTGGGACAGATAATCTGCGATCTTCTGACTATCTCCTTCTTTGAGAAGGGGAATGAGCCCCGGAATTTTATTTCCGAACGCGATCCACACAAGTATACCAACAACAATAACCGCCAGAACAGGGATCAGCTTCTCTTTTAGCTTATACCAAAAGCTGTTTTCCCTAATATCCATATATTAATTCTCTATCACTGACTAATGCGTATCCACCCGTACAGGATCCGCCGTTTACGCAGCCATAAAGTTTACAATTTCTTTACGTTAATTACGCATACTATACACTATTTGGCAGGATTTCTCAAGTTGCCGCACTGTATAAGCAGAACCAGCCCGTAGAGCACCGGCTGGTGCAAAAGATAGATCGTCAGGGAGTTTCGTCCCAAAAACGATAAGGGCCTGATCTCCTTTTTAAAAACCTGCGACGCCAGTACGCCCTTCTCTCTCGCGATTCGGTGCAGCTCATATCCGCACAGATACAGAAAAGCCCAGGGGATCAGCGAGAAATAATCCGTTGAATAAAAACTCGGCGGCGGAAACCCCAGGTAAGCCGTAAAGAGATTTCTGTAAAGTGTTTCCGGCAGCGCAGCGGTAATATGCGGGATCACAGGCAGGATACGGTGCAGAAGTCCCGTTCCGACCACACCGCTGTTAATGTCTCTGCAAAAAATAAACAGGGCAGCAAAAATGAGCAATTTGATCCCCGCTTGTCCGCTTCCATTGCCCGACACTGCGCGCACGGGGATCATGAGAAGCATACAGGATCCGATGAGAGTCAGAACGCCGAAAATGACCCTGTCTTCCGGCAAGACCAGATTCGTGACAAGCATGACCAGCGCGCCGGCGCCAAAGACCGTCAGTCCTCTTCGCAAAAGCCTTTTTGAGAATGGGATGCAGAAACCGGACAACAGTATAAAGGTCCAGCAGATGCTCTGCTGCCATATAAATCCGCTGCGGCTTCTGTACCAGGACCAGTCAGCTCCTATTATATAGACGGCATCCCAGCAGGCATGATACAGGATCATGCTGATCAAAGTGATGCCCCGCAGGCTGTCGAGCAGTGCAAGACGCCTGTTGTTACTCTCATTTTTATACATAGTACAAATTCCTTAGCTGTTACAGTATAATGAAACTGCAGGGCTCAGTATTTTGACATCGCAAGCCCTTCACAAGGAGGTAATCACCATGGAAATAGAAAGAAAATGGATGGTCAGCGACTGGCCGCCGGAGGAGCTCGGCCTTCCTGTTCTTTACGAGCAGAGTATGCGCCAGGGATATATTAACGTCCGTCCCACTGTCCGGATCCGCGAGGAAGCTATGACCGGCGGTGATACTGAGTACATCCTCTGCTTTAAATCCGGCACCGGCCTTGTTCGAAAAGAGATTGAGATGGACATCTCAGCCGACAAGTTTCGGGAGCTTGAGGATCTCATAGGACTTCCCCTGATTCCCAAAGTCCGCCGTACCTACGGGCTGCCCGACGGCAATAAGCTGGAAGTCAACCATGTCGACGAGGGGCTTCCCACTGAATTCTGGTACGCCGAGATCGAGTACGACAGTGTTGCATCTGCTGACAACTGGGATGCCTCATCTATTTCACCGCTCCTGGCTGAGTACCTGAACGACGACGTCACCGACGATCCCGGCCAGACCATGGGCGCTTACTGGATCTATACGCGTCTCGAGAAGCACTGATCTGTTCCATATTGATAATTGCTCAAAAAAACTGCCGCTTACCAAGCGGCAGTTTTCAGTATCTTGCGGATCATTTATCAAGAAACTCTTTCATACCGATCATTATGATCTCACCGCTTTCATCGAGCAGATCCACTTCTCCGTTCCTGCCCCAGGAATAGAGCTCCAGCGCGTCTCCCGAATCCAGGCAGAACAGCACCGAATCGATAAACTCTGTCTGCTTCTTAAACTGCTCCTCGTAGTCCGTGGCGATCTCAGGGAAGTCCTCCGTGACCTGCACTTCAATGAAGACGATAGAAGTTCCGATCGTCCTGGTAAAGAGGCGGTCAAGCGTATTCGCAGTCACTTCCTCCTTGATCGCGTCAAGAGGGATCCGGTTCACAGAGAGACGGAATACCGACTGATCCTGCATATAGAGCTCGAGGCGCGTGCCGTCTGTGAACAGGATGATCAGTGGACTTGAAAGTGCGGCAAAGGCTGGGATCAATACCTCTTCCTCCGTGTCGTCCCATTCCGGGAGCTGTACCGCGGAGTAATCCAAAAGCCGGTAGCCATAGATCACCTTATTCTCCAGCTGCATGTGGACCAGCGCGTGCCGAAGTTCATCCGCGCCGATGTATACAGGCGCATCCCAATCTTCCAGCGTAAACCTGCTCTTATCTTCCATATTCCGGCTCCCCTTTTCATACCCCTGGACTGATTACAAACGCCCTTATGTCTGATCCGTTTTCACGGCGTGTGCCTTGCCACCTGAACAGATCGATTCCTTATCTGTATCTTGCGGCTCTCGCAATGCTATCCATATTCTTATATGCCTTCGGGATCACAAGCTCATCGCTCACAATTCCGGTCGCCTGTTCCTTGATATTTCCCTTCAGGATGTATTTTCTTCCTGCGTCTTCCACTTTCTTGATCTGAGTGGCGACATAGACGTTTTCTTTCATTCCGGATACAGTCTTCTCCACGATCTTGTGGTACTCGACCGATCTCTTGCCTGCCAAAACATAGCTCTCCTTGAGCGCGCTGGTCTTCCATGAGCGGAGCATCCAGACAGTGGGCAGGATAAAAAGCGAAGGCACCACATATATAGCAACGATCAGCATAAAGATCATCTTGACCCAATCCGGATAGTCACCGAAATGTGTCATACCTCCAGAATTGATGATGGCGATCATCGCTACCCCTAAGAACAGCGCCGGCAGTGTGCAGTAGATCAGAATCTGATAGATCCTTCCGGCACCTTTTTCAAACACATCGTAGTCAAAGACCAACTTCTCCATTGGCAAATTCCTCCCTCTTAATATGGAGGATCGTCGCCAAACCTCCGATGCACCGATTATATCATCTTAACAACCTTGTGAAAAGGTTGTCGTTCCGGGAAAAACAAGCCCATGTAAAAGACAACTGTATCTGAAGCATAGCTCTGATTACAAATGGCACGCATACCATAAAGAAAAGACTGCCGGATCGGCAGTCTTTTCTATGATAAACCTTGCGGCTTATACTACTTGATGGTTATGCGATCTCGCAGTTCTTGGTGACTACAACGTCAACGCCTGTTCCGCAGACGTCTTTTACAACTACATCACCGATCGCCAGAGGAGCCTGTGCACGGACCTTGTTGATCTCCTCCATGCACTGGAAGATCTTATCCTTGGGGATATTCGCGTTGGTCTTGACACTGGTTCTCTCCTTGGCACCGCCTACGACCACAACTGTGGAGGTAACTGTGCGCTCAGGATGTGTGACTTCCTGACGGGCATATTTGTCGCCGATCGCGCAGGTATTGCCTTTTACGCTGAAGACTTCCTCGCCCTCGAACTCAACAGTGATCTGGCAGCCCATGGGGCAGCCGATACATGTAAGATTTCTCTTTTCCATATTCTGCCTCCTTGTATTACTCTGCTTCGATCTTGATCGTTATGGTCTTGAGATCCGGCTTCTCGCCGATCTTCTTCTTCTGCAGGATGACCTGCTCCATCTCGCCGGGGGCCATGATCCTCTTCTTCTTGTGCATCACGCGCTCGTCGTCAAAATAGACGCTCACGAAGGAATCTTTAAAGACTGCGCCGACACGGAAACGAACGGTGAGCAGATCATCCATTCTCTCAGGATTGATCGTGCAGGGAACCGTGTAGCGGGCGCCGTCGGTAGCCTTGAGCTGGATGATCCTGCCGCCATCCTGTTCCTTGCAGCCGTTCTGCACGTATTTGGCAGCGTTCTCGCCTGCGCGGGTCGCTTCCTCGGATACATAGTCAACCAGGTCATGTACATGCAGAACGTTGCCGCATGCAAAAACGCCGGGGATGCTGGTCTCGAGGATCTCGTTGACAACAGGGCCGTTGGTAACAGGGTTAATGGAGACACCTGCGTTTCTGGACAGCTCGTTCTCAGGGATCAGACCTGTGGAAAGAAGCAGTGTGTCGCAGGTATATCTCTCTTCCGTTCCGGGGATCGGCTTCATATCGGGGCCGACTTCCGCGATGGTAACAGCGCTCACGCGCTCCTTGCCCTCGATGTCCACAACTGTGTGGGAGAGCTTGAGCGGAATGCCGTAGTCATCCAGACACTGAACGATATTTCTCTTCAGACCGCCGGAGAAAGGCATCAGCTCTGCAACGACCTTGACGATCGCGCCTTCAAAGGTCATACGTCTTGCCATGATCAGTCCGATATCACCGGAACCGAGGATGACGACTTCACGGCCGGGCATATAGCCT
>CADCIK010000011.1 GCA_902801415.1 uncultured Lachnospiraceae bacterium | reverse complement strand
TCGTCGGAGGCGCCGACGCGGGTAAAGATCCTGTCGACGACGCAGAGATCCGCGGATGCGGCCGGCACAAAGCTTCCGATCTGGGCCATCAGGCAGATCAGGGCCACCTGACGCATGTAGGTGGATTTGCCGGCCATGTTGGGACCGGTGATGATGGCGATCGCGTTCTTTTTGCTGTCAAGGGACGTGTCGTTGGAGATAAAGTCGCCCTGCAGCATCTTCTCGACGACCGGATGGCGGCCGTCTTTGATGCGGATCACGCCCTTGTCGTTGATCGAGGGACGCACATAGCGGTTTCTCTCCGCTGTCAGGGAAAGGGAGCATTCCAGCGTGTTCAGTTTGTCGTCCGCGTTGAGGATCATATCCTCGAGGCTTCTGAGCTTTTCAGACGTATAGCGCTCGGAGCCGACCAGGGTCTGCTTCCGCTGGTAGTCGTCCGGCACCATATTCTTGAAGGAATTGGTGACTTCAAAATAATATCCGAATACCTTGTTGTACTTGATCCGCAGGTTCCTGATGCCGGTGCGCTGCTGGTCCTCGGCTTCCAGATCCATGAGCCACTGGCGGCCCTGCGTCTTGGCTTCCCGTAGTTTGTCAATATCGGCGTCATAGCCGGTGCGGATGATGCCGCCCTCCTTGACCTGCAGCGGGGGCTCATCCTGGATGGAATCCGCAAGCAGCTTTACCAGGTCGTCGAAGTCGTCCATATCTTCTCGCAGATCCTTCAAGAGACCTTTGTCAAAATCCTGCAGGACCTGGCGGATCGGCGCGAACATGCCGAGGGATCCCCGGAGCGCGATCAGGTCTCTGGGATTGGCGCTTCCGTAGCTGACTCTGGTCATGAGGCGCTCCAGATCGTATACGGGCTGCAGATACTCGCGCATCTCGTCACGGTCCACAGTGTTTTGACACAGCTGGTCCACGGCGTCCAGCCTGTACTCGATCATCTCCCTGTCCACGAGCGGCTGCTCGATCATCTGGTGGAGCTTCCTGGCGCCCATCGCGGTGCCTGTCCGGTCCAGGACCCACAGGAGGGATCCGCGCTTTTTCTTTTCGCGCATGGTCTCCGTGAGCTCCAGGTTTCTTCTCGTGGAGCTGTCCAGGAGCATGTACTTGCCGACCGTATAGACATTGATGCCCGTGATGTTGGACAGCGCGTTCATCTGCGTGTCGTAGAGATACTTGAGGAGCGCGCCGGCCGCAATGCTGCCCGTCCGCTTGTCGTCCATACCAAGGGCGATCAGGCTCGATACATGGAAGTGCGAAAGGATCACCTTGCGGGCTGCCGCCTCGTCAAAATAGTGCACGCCCAGCGGATTGATGATGATCCCGAGTCTGTCTGTCAGATCCTGCAGATCTAGCCCTGAGAGCATGAATTCGTCGTTGCAGACGATCTCAGCGGGCGCGCAGCGGATGATCTCGTCGTAGATCTTGCGGTCGCCTTCCGTCTGCGTCATATAAAACTCGCCGGTCGTGACGTCCGCGACGGATATGCCGCTGAGGCCCTGCCTGCTGTACAGGATGCAGAAAATAAAGTTGTTCTTACCCTCTTCGAGGGACTCCATATCGAGATTTGTGCCGGGGGTCACGATCCTTGTGACTTCGCGCTTTACCATGCCCTTCGCGGTGCGGGGATCTTCCACCTGGTCACAGATGGCGGCTTTGTAGCCCTTCTCCACAAGGCGGGTCAGATAGCTGTCCAGGGCATGAAAAGGCACGCCGCACATGGGCGCTCTCTCGGGCAGGCCGCAGCTCTTTCCTGTGAGCGTCAGCTCCAGCTCCCTGGACACGATCTCGGCGTCATCAAAGAACATCTCATAAAAATCGCCGAGCCGGTAAAACAGGATACAGCCCGGATATTCCTTTTTGGTCTGCAGATAATGCTGCATCATGGGACTGAGTTTGGATAAGTCCTGATCTTCCAGCTTAATACTCATTCATTTCCTTCATTTCTGGTCATCAACAATTTTTCCAAAGTAATAGAAGCCGCGGCAGTCCTCGAGAAGGACCGGCACAAAGCGGCCGATCATGGAGGCGTCGCCCGGCACGTGGACGATCATGTTGTTGGAGAGACGGCAGGTCACATAACCTTCTTTCTGCCCGTTCACTTCTTCCACGAGTCCCTCCATAACGCGTCCCGCAAGCGCTGCGGACCTGGTCCGGGCACTCTCCTGCACGGCTGTGAGGACTTTGTTAAAGCCCTCTTTGACGACGTCTGCGGGTACCTGGTCGGGCATTTTGGCAGCGGGCGTGCCGCGCCTCGGAGAATAGATAAAGGTATAGGCGTTATCGAAACCGACGCGGTCAATGACGTCCAGCGTATCCTGTATGTCCTCCGCGGTCTCGCCCGGGAAGCCGACGATGATATCCGTTGTGATCGATACGTCCGGGATCTCCTCGCGGATCTTCAGGGCCAGTTCAATGAACTGTTCCTTTGTGTAATGGCGGTTCATCTTCTTAAGGATCCTGTCGGATCCGCTCTGCAGAGGCAGATGGACGTGTCTGGCCGCCTTGGGATTGTCCCGGATCACGCGGATCAGGTCATAGGAACCTTGCACACCTCATTGAGAAGCTCTGCAAAGCTGATGGGATTCTCCAGCCCTTTTCCGTAGGAATTGACGTTCTGTCCAAGCAGCATGATCTCGCGCACGCCGTCTGCAGCCAGGTTCTCCGTCTCCCGCAGGATCTCCCTGGGATCTCTGCTTCTCTCGCGCCCGCGCACGTAGGGCACGATGCAGTAACTGCAGAAGTTGTCGCAGCCGAACATGATATTGATGCCGGACTTATAGGGATATTTTCGCTCGATGGGAAGATTCTCTACGATCCGGTCGGTCTTCTCCCAGATATGGGTCGCTTTCCGGTCCGTGCTGTAGACTTCCCACAGGTACTGGGCGAAGCGGTAGATATTGTGGGTGCCGAAGATCAGGTCCACGAAGGGATAGCTCTTTCTGACCTTATCGACGTTGCCCTTCTCCTGCATCATGCAGCCGCAGATCGCGACTTTCATATAGGGATTTTTCTTTTTGAGATGGCTGATCCGGCCCAGGCGCCCGAAGGTGCGCTGGTCCGCGTTGTCCCTGACCGTACAGGTGTTAAAGATGACAAAATCCGCCTCTTCGGTCTCAACAGGCTCAAATCCGGATGCCACCAGGATCCCGATCAGCTTTTCGGAATCTCTCGCGTTCATCTGGCACCCGAAAGTGACTGTGCATGCAGTCAGTTTACGGCCTGCCTCGGCAGACCGGTCCGCGATCAGCGTGCGGAGTCTGCCTATATAATACAGCTCGCGGCTGTGCTCGTCAGAGGGCTCCGGACCCATAAGGTCGATCGCCGCGATCTCTGCTTCCAGTTTCGTGTCGTTGTACATTCTTATCCTCAATTCTGTTTCTTGTTGATATCTGATCCTGTCTGCCGGGCAGATGACTATTCCGCCACTTTGTAGAGGTAGGAGCGGCCTTTCGTGCCGGTCTTTTCGATCACGCCGAGCTTTCTGAGGATCAGCGCCTCCGTGGAGAAGCTTTCCCTCGGATACCCGCAGCTTCTGGCCAGTTCTTTGGCAGTGAACGGCTCCTCCAGGTCGTAGGGAATGAACTGCAGATAGTCCCTGGGCTGTGTCAGAAGCGTCTCGCCTACGATCCGTGTGGGAATGCGGTCATACCGGTGGGATCCCCGCTTGCCGCTCCTGCCCCATCCGTCCTGCAGCCTGTACTCCTCCATATCCAGGAGGATCAGCTTGATGGAGAGATTGGGGTGGTCGAGATAGGACGAGATCCTGTAAAGTTCCCGGAAAGCGTTGTAGAAGCTTCCTTTCTTGGGCGACCGGCTCCGCTTTCCCAGCTCCCCGGTCTCAGGATCGATCCATGTCACCCATTTGCTGGCGGGTATGGGATAGACCACGGTCACATGGTACTGCGGCAGGAAAGCGTCAAGCTTGCCGCGCAGATAACCGAAATTGGCGGTCTGGATCTCTGTGATGGACTCCGTCTCGCGGCAATAGATATCCGCGATATAGTTCCCGATCGGGATCTCGTGATGATCCTCGTCGGGGTCCTCATAAGCCTTAAGAACGGCATGCAGAGTCTTTTCCTTCTGCATGCCGATGCCATGACGTTCCCTGTCGCCCGGACGGACTATGGCGTCCAGGGCCTTTTGGAACCGCTCGTCTCTCTGTTTATTTGTGCAGGTGTCTGCGCACATAAGCAAATGTCTTGTCCTCCCCCTCCTCGGCAAGCATGCGCAGGAGCATATGAAGAAGCGCTGCTGTCTCGGGATGCATAAAGCTCATGACCTTAGTACCCTTTTCAAAATATTGAAGCGGGTAGGAATCATCATAATTGTCGCCGGCGTATACCTTGCTGGCGGCAATGCGGTCCATGAGCATCTCCACCACATACCGGCCGGGCATTTTTACGGGAATGACGGGGTCCTCACCCAGCTCACCCCGCAGGTTGTAGTCCACCCAGTACTCGAAATGGTGGAGGTTGCGGCCCTTGTGGTGAAGCCAGGATGCGCTGTAGCCCTTCTCTTCTCTCTCCGCGTTGTTGGGGGAACGGGTCCCCTGCCAGTATCTGGCGCCAACCATGAACTCTGTGGGAGAAAACTTGGAGAGGTCATGCAGAAGCCCCTGCCGGTAGAGACCTACGCGGAAACAGCCCTTCATGACCAGATAGCGGTGCCTTGACACCGTTTTCAGATGGCCCATAAATTTCTCCGGTGTGACCGGCGTCTTACTCTTCTTCATTGGACGAATCCTTCACCTTGTTCTGTGCCGGGATCTCGTCTGGATCCGGTGTGATGTTCTTCGCTGTATCCTGTGTTTGGACGGTTTCCGTATCCGGCGCAGCTGCCTTGGCAGCTTCCGCTTTTTTGACAGGTTCCGCATCCGGCGCAGCTGCCTTGGCAGCTTCCGCTTTTTTGACAGGCTCCGCATCCGGCGTCGCTGCCTTAACAGATTCCTGCGCTGCGACTGTTTCAGTTACCGGTGCCGCTTTCTTTTTGGCGGGTCTGCGGCGGACCGGCTTGTTGGAGGTGACCGTGTTAAGGATCCGGATGGATCTGGGCGCCACTTCCACAATGCGCTGGTCATCCATGATGCATTCGCCTTCTATGAAGGAATCCTCGAGCGCGGTGTCCACGAGGAGATTCCAGCGCCTTCCGGGCGCGAGCTTGGGAAGACCCAGTTCCCGGCTCTCCCAGTGCATGTTGACCGCGAGATAGATCAGGTCCGTTTTGTCAGACGGGCGCACATAATTCTCGCAGAGGCAGATACCGATGGAATGGCTGAACTGACCCAGATCAGGCTTCCAGGCCTCTTCCCCGTGCAGGGAGAGATCCGGGTAGCCGCAGCCCAGATAATCGGTGCTCTTAAAGGGCTTAACGCCTGTAAATATGCGGTGCGCTTTCTTAAAAGCGATGATCTTCCTCAGGAAATGAAGGGTCTCTTCGCCGGCTTCCCCGTTATCCCAGCCGGTCCAGCCCAGCTCGTTGTCCTGACAATAGGGATTGTTGTTGCCCTGCTGTGTGTTTAAGACCTCGTCGCCTGCGTTGAGAAGAGGCGTGCTCTGCGACAGGAACAGCAGAGTCAGCATGTTGCGGATCTGGTTCCCGCGAAGGCGAAGGACTTCTTCGTCGTCGGTGTCGCCCTCGACGCCGCAGTTCCAGCTGTAATTCTGTACCGTGCCGTCGTTTCCGCCCTCACCGTTGGCCTCGTTGTGCCTGTCGTTATAGGAGACCAGGTCCCTGAGGGTAAACCCGTCGTTGCTGCAGATATAATGCACATTGCCGTGTCCGGCCGGGACCTTTAAGAATTCATACATGAATTCGCGGAGCACGTAGTCGTCGCTCTTACAGAAGCAGCGAAGAAGGTTGGAAAACACGGAATTGTAGTTATAGAGATTCGCGGTGCTGATGAGGCCGGACTCCGGATTCTCCGCGTCGGTGCCCACAATATCCTCGTACGGGAAGCTTGTGTGAAACAGCTTCGTGTCAGCGAGGATGGGATCCGAGGAGAACACGCGAAGGTCCTCAATGGAGCCCATCAGATGGAATCCGTCTATAGCATAGTGCGTGACGTAAAAGCGCACGATCTGTGTCTGTGCCAAAGTAGAGACGGAACCGGGGAAAAACAGCTGCAGATAGACGCTGATACCGGCATCATGGAACCTCCGTACCATGTCGGCAAACTCTTTCTGTGGGCCGCCCGGGTAGCCGGGCGTGTAGCCCCAGTAGTTGATCCGCGGAACGCTGAGGTCACGGATGGGATGCCCTTTTATGTTGACCGGATAAAGGGCCAGCGCGTCCTCCATGGTGCGGGGACCTTTGTTGGCGCGGGTCTCGGGCTGCAGCTCGTAGACCGGCATCAGCTCAACGGCTGTGACGCCGAGGCTCTTTAAATAATCGATCTTCTCTGCCGCCGCTGAAAATGTTCCGGGAACAGACTGAAGATCCCCGGAAAGCATTGTGAAGCCGCGGACGTGGAGACAGTAAATAAAGTCGTCGCCATCCTTTTTGGTCAAACTGCTCCTGTAGGCAGGCAGATGATGATCCGGCTCATAGAAAAAGCCGCCGGCCCGGATCATTTTTCCTTCGGACTCGATCTCCAGGACGCTCCTGCAGCCGGGGTCGACAAAGCAGGTGCTGCCGCTGTACAGCTGATAGCACCACTCATTTGCCTGTAAGGGAGAGATCTTTACGGAATAAAGACTGCCGAACCGGTATTCATCCGTGAAAGGAAAACGGACACTGATCCCGTCGGCTATATGATAGAGAATGATCCCGCAGGAATCGGCTTCCCTGAAAACGGTGGAGACAATGATGCCGTTTTCAGTCACAACAACTCCGGGATGAAACATATGCGCTGGTTCAATAAGCGGTATAAGACCCAATTCTATGCCTCCTTATATTGCATTGCTATTCTGTTCTCCAAAAACTCATACATCATATCATTTTACCACAAGACTTAGTCGGATACAAAGCTTCTGACGCCATAAACAGACAGGAATCGGGAAGGCGGCCTTGGATTGAGACGGGTGCCTCTCACATACAGAAGCTCCAGCCGGCTGCGGGCTCTTGTCATAGCCACATATAAGAGCCTTCTCTCCTCTTCAAAATCGGCAGGCGTCCTGCACCTTCGCACGGGAATGACGCCCTCGTTGAGCGCGGGCAGAAAAACGCAGTCAAATTCAAGACCTTTGCATGCGTGCATTGTCATGATCTTCACGCCTCGGGCCGGTCCGGCGCTGCTTTTGCTGCTTTGGCTGTCCCCGTTATGGCCGCTGCTGACGCCCTGCGCGCTGCTGCCGTTATGCCTATAGCTGCCGCTCTGCGCGCTGCCCTCAGAGACGGCCGATTGCTGCAGCCGCCGGATCAGCATTTCGGGGTCTCTGCACAATGTGCTCTCGCGCAGGATCACAGAGAGCGCGGACTGCACAGCCTCCCGGTTTCCCATATGGGAGGCCGCCCATTCCCCGTATCCCACTGCGTACAGCAGATAGCGGGTGAAACCTTCCGCATCCATCGTGCCGAGGACTGTCAGATCGTGAAAGAGATCAGACAGGGAGGAGACCGATCCCCTGTTGGAGGCGGCCAGGGATAAGAGCGACTGCGGTGACTGGTACTCCTGCGAGGCAATGGAACGAAGTATATACCGCTCCGGGCGGTTCATGACTCTGTACAGGGACTCCCTGGACAAGAGACCCGCCCGCATTCCTTTCATCAGTTCACAATAAGCCTGCAGATCCCTTGTGATCACTGCCAGGATCTGGCGCGAGGGACCTGTCTGTCCGCTGCAGAGGATCCCATGCGACGAGAGGTAGTCCGAGATCCTGACCGCATGCGTGTTGGTGCGCACGATCACAGCCGTGCTCTCCCGCATTTTATCCGGCAGCGCTTCGATCGACCGCAAAAGATAGAGATACTCGCCGGCTTCATCCGCAAATCCACGGAGCACAGTCTTTGAGCCCGCAGGGCGGACCGCGTGCACATGCTTGTCGATCCGCATTTTGTTGGCGCGGATCATCATTGTGGAGGCCTTGCAGATAGCGCCGCTGCACCGGTAGTTGCTCCTTAAAAAGATCCGGCCCGCGTCTCTGTAATCGGCCATAAACTGTTCCATGATCGACGGGTCACTCCCCCTGAAGCCGTATATGCTCTGGTCGTCGTCACCCACGACAAAAAGGCCCTCTCCGCTTGTGAGGAGCTTTAAGATCCCGTATTGCTCGGCGTTGATATCCTGAAACTCGTCCACGAGGACAGCGCGAAAGCGGTCCCTCCAATAGCGGCGGGCCTCTGCGTTTTCCCGAAGAAGACGGCTGCATTCGAGGATCATATCGTCGAAGTCAATATAGTGGTTCTCCCTTAAGAATGTCCGGTAATCTTTTCTTAGCGCCGGGAAGGACTCATTTTCGGGGAGAACAGCGGACCTGATGCGCAGCGCTTTTTCAGCTTCTTCCAGAGTGGGACGGCTGTCGGGATCCGGAAAATGGTTGCGAAGGAGCTGCCTGAGGAGCTTTTCTTTTTGTGCCTGGCCGAGCAGGGCGTAATCGATCTGCGTGCTTTCTTTGAGTATATGAAAAAAGACAGAATGAAAGGTGCCGAACAGGACGCCTCTCTTTCTCTCTTTGTCTCTTTTGATAAAGCGGTCTTTCATTTCTGCCGCGGCTGCGCGGCTGAAGGTCAGTACAAGAATGCGGGACGGATCGATCTTCTCATGATCGATCAGGTAATGGATGCGCTCGGTAAGAACCAGTGTTTTGCCGCTGCCGGGCCCCGCGATGACTTCGCAGGGCCTTAGGCTGCAGCAAACTGCCTCCCGCTGGGAGGAGTCAAGATTTGCGTTCATATTGTGAGATGGATGTGAAACAGGCCCGGAATACAGGCGCTTTGTCAGGCTTTGAGTTTGTCGATCGCCTTGCGGATCCTGGCGATGGACTCCTCCTTGCCGAGGATCTCCATGATCTCTGTGGCGCCTGCAGGAGTTGTCTGCTTGCCGGAAACTGCGATGCGGACCGGCCAGAGCACGTATCCGTTCTTGAAGCCCTTCTCCTGGATATAGGCCTTCATGGCTGCAAAGAGAGCGTCATTGGTGAACGCATCCTGCTTTTCGAGGATGGGCACCAGCTCCTCAAGCACAGCGAGGGAGGATTCCGCGTTGGTCTTCATCTTCTTGTGGGTGAACAGGGAGATGTCGTAATCCGGCAGTTCCTCGAAGAAGTCGACCATCTCCGCGATATCGGGGAAGATCTCGATCCTGGTGCGGACCATCTCGGCGATCTTTCTGAGATCCAGGTCTTTGGTGAGCGCTTTCTTCAGATAGGGCTCGGCCATCTCGTAGAATCTGTCCGGATCCATTGCCTTGAGGTACTCGCCGTTCATCCAGCGGAGCTTCTGATAGTCGAATACGGAAGGCGCTTTGCCGATCCTGTGATAGTCAAAGATCTCCACAAGTTCTTTGAGGCTGAAGATCTCTCTGTCGCTGTCGGGGGACCATCCGCAGAGCGCGATGAAGTTCACGACCGCTTCGGGAAGGAATCCCTGCTCGATCAGATCCTCATAGGAGGAGTGGCCGCTTCTCTTGGAGAGCTTGTGATGATCTTCGTCTGTGATCAGCGGGCAGTGGATATACTTGGGAATATCCCAGCCAAAAGCCTCATACAGGCGGTTGTATTTGGGCGAGGAGGAAATATACTCATTGCCTCTGACAACATGCGTGATGCCCATCAGGTGGTCATCCACAACGTTGGCGAAGTTGTAGGTCGGATATCCGTCGGACTTGATCAGGATCATGTCGTCCAGTTCCTTGTTTTCCACAGAGACATCTCCGTAGAGCTCGTCGTGGAAGGTCGTTGTGCCCTCTGTGGGATTGTTCTGACGAATGACATAAGGCTTTCCCTCTGCGAGATTCTTCTCGATCTCTTCCCGGGAGAGATGCAGGCAGTGCTTGTCGTAGACACTGATCTCCTTGCCTTCTACGACCTGGGTCAGAGAAGCAAGTCTCTCCGGTGTGCAGAAGCATCTGTACGCCTGTCCCTTGTCGATCAGCTCCTGGGCGTATTTGCCGTAAATGCCTGCGCGCATGCGCTCACTCTGCACATAGGGACCTACGCCGCCGTCCTTGTCGGGACCTTCGTCCTCGATCAGGCCGGTGTCCGCCATCGTGCGCTTGATGATATCAACTGCGCCTTCCACATAGCGGCCCTGATCGGTGTCCTCGATCCGCAGGATAAAATCGCCGTCCTCGTGCTTGGCGATCAGGTATGCGTAGAGGGCAGTCCTGAGGTTGCCCACATGCATTCTGCCGGTCGGGCTGGGAGCGTATCTGGTTCTGATTTTCATGTTGTGTTTCCTCCGTGTATATCCATGTGTTGTGATATCTGAAATGTACCTTTACCGCCTGCCGGTGCTTCCGAAGCCTCCGGCGCCGCGCTCTGTATCCGAGAGCGGCCCTGCTTCTTCAAAAAAGACAGGCAGGTAAGGGATCACGACCATCTGCGCGATCCGCTCGCCCGGTTCGACGACGCGGGTCACTTCGCTGTCGTTGTGAAGCGCGACGATATAATTGCCGCGGTAATCACTGTCGCAGACGCCGGTACAGTTGGCGGGACGAAGCCCCTCCTTTGCCGCAATGCCGCTTCTTGCAAAGATCGCGGCAAAATATCCGTCCGGGATCTCGAATCGAAGACCCGTGTCGATCCTGGCGGTCTCATGAGGCGCTATGCTGACAGGGGATCCGACTGCCGCGTAGAGATCGTAGCCGGCCGCCTTTTCGCTTCCCCTTGTGGGGATGTGGGCCAGTTCACTTACGCGCTCATATCTGACCTTGATCGGGTGTTCCATAATTACCTCACTCTCATCTTCTGTTCTCTTACGGACTGCCGGGGTTTATCGAAGTCCGGTATCCTGTCCCTTTTGACCGGCCTCGTCTGCCGCTGTGGTCGCAAGCACGTCGCACCTCTCATTTTCCGGATGCCCTGCGTGCCCCTTGACCCAGTGATAATGGACGGTGTGAGGCTGCATGGCTGCCAGAAGCCTGTCCCACAATTCCTTATTCTTGACCGGCTGCCTGGAAGCAGTCTTCCAGCCGTTTTTCTGCCAGTTTCCGACCCAGTTCTCATTAAAGGCGCTGACCACATACTTGGAATCCGAGTAGACGTCCACTTCACAGGGGACGCGAAGGCATTCCAGTCCCGCGATGACGCCGAGAAGCTCCATGCGGTTATTGGTCGTCTTTACAAATCCTTCCGAGATCTCTTTTTCGTGGAGGTTTCCGGTCTTGTCCGTGTACTGCAGGATCGCGCCGTAGCCCCCGGGGCCGTCGGGGTTTCCTCTCGCGGCTCCGTCCGAATAGAGCCTGACTTTCTTGAGCATGTATCAAATCCTTTCCGACAAAGGGTCAGAGCGTCCAGACCCCTGTCTCCTGAAAGCGCTTCGCGCGCTCTTCCGCGCTGTCCGCAATGCCCTTGTCATAGCCAAGAGCCCTGAGCAGACGGATCGCGTTGCGGCTGTCCGCGGGACCATCAAGGAGACAATAGGAAAACTTCACGTCATCTCCGTCTATGGTCTCAGAAAAATGGTAATTTGTATAGTACGCGTCCAAAAGACCGGTGAGTTCCATATCGTGCGTCGCGGCAAAGACCTGGATCGGCTTTTGAGCAAGCGTACGCAGGATTTCCGCGGAGGCGCTGATGCGCTCAATGGTATTGGTGCCGCGCAGGACTTCGTCGACGCAGCACAGGACGGGGACAGAGGAAGTATCGTCCGCGGCGTCCAGCACGCGCTTCAGAGAGCGGATCTCCACGATAAAATAGCTCTCTCCCGTACGGATATCGTCCCTGAGCGCCATGGAAGTATAGATCCGGTAGCAGCTGCTCTTATAGCCGGCAGCAGGCACTGTGTGGACAGACTGCGCAAGAAGCGCTGCCAGCGCGGCGGATTTAAGAAACGTCGACTTTCCGGACGCGTTGGAACCGGTCAGAAGGACCGGGCGGTCTGTCTCGATGCTGTTGGGAACAGGCTCACGCAGAAGCGGATGGACAAGATCCCTGGCCTGGAAGCGGCTGCCCGTCAGATCCGGCACGCAATAGACCGGAAGGCTCTCCCTCCAGGACGCGATGCTGATCTGCGCGTCGATGGAGCCCACAGCCCGGATCAGCGCGTCGATCTCCTCCTGCCTGCCCCGAAGCTGGCGGAGCATGGAGCTGAATTTCATGAGATCGATATGGAACAGGATACACACATAGTCAAGCAGAAGCGCAAGGGGACTGCCGGAGGATACTCCCGCGCCGCCTCTGAGTAAAATGCTGCTTCCGCGGACAAAACCTTTCATGGACGAATATGTCCGCCGCATAATATCCTTCTCTTCATCATAGTGGAAAAAAGGCGCGGCTGAGAGCTTCCTGCCGCATTCCAGAAGTCTGAGCACATACCGGAATGTGAACAGATAAGGCTCGATCTCTCTTTTGACCCGGAAATAGGTGACCATGTTAAAGGCCAGGCTTGCCAAAAGACACAGGATTCCGACAGGCGGGCGGAAAGCCATGATCCCCAGACATACAACCGGAAGGATAATGGCAGGCAGATCCTGCGCGACGCTTCTTCCCGGAAGATTGTCGAGAAGGTCAAGATAATCGTAGATGGAATATTTGCTGCTGCGGCCAAGGGACTGGAGAGTCCGCTGTACGTCGATCCTCTCCTGATCGTGGCTGGCCCACCATACAAGGCCCTCTTCCGAGCAGGAAGTGCCGCCGTCGATCCGGGGAGATCTCAGCAGATCATACAGATACTCCTCACCCGCGCTGCTGCAGGTGGTGTCCATACTGTGATAGACCAGATCCATATCCAGGTCATTCCAGGTGATATCATCGATGCGGAAGGATGCGCTGCGGCGCTCTGAACCGGCGCGGATCTGCGCCAGCCTTCCGTCGGGATACTCTTTGCTGCCCGGTTTGCCGAAAGCCTCCGCCAGGGATCGCCTCGCCTTCTGATCCCGCTGCTTTTCGTCGCGGTATCCGATGACTGCGGAGATCGCAAGAAAGACGGCGATCAGGCCTGACATAATAATATAGGTTTCCATAGGCTTTATTACCGTTAATACTCTTTGATCGTGCTGACTGCGGCTGTCAGAAGCCTTGTGAAGACAGGTTCTGCCTGTCTGCCGGCGAGCTTGACCTCCTCATGGCTGAGAGGATTTGCGCTGATACCCGCCGCCATGTTGGTGATCAGAGAGAGGCAGCAGATCTTCATGCCTGCGTGTTTGGCTGCAATAGCCTCCATGACCGTGCTCATACCGACCATGTCCGCTCCGATCACTTTCAGGACATGGATCTCCGCCGGCGTCTCATAGGAGGGGCCGGTCAGCTGGCAGTAGACGCCTGTCTCGAGTGGAATGCCCTCCGACTCCGCTGCTGCAAGGATCAGGCTGCGCAGGTGTGGATCATACACGTCTGTCATGTCAGGGAAACGGACACCCAGCTCCGGGTCATTGGGCCCCAGAAGCGGATTGGGCACAAACATGGAGATATGGTCCCGGACAAGGACTATGGTCCCCGGCACAAAATCGCCGTTAATGCCGCCGGACGCGTTGGTGATGAGAAGGAATTCAGCGCCGAGCGCCCGCATGACCCGGATCGGCAGGATCACTTCCTGCGGCGTATATCCCTCATAATGATGCACGCGGCCGTCCATACAGACCACAGGCACATCCTCGATATATCCCATGATCATCCTGCCGTTGTGGCCGGACACCGTGGAGACCGGGAATCCGGGAATATCCTTATAGGGGATCGTGCATACTACATTCTCGATCTGCCGCGTGTAGGCACCCAGACCGGAACCAAGGATCAGAGCGGCCTTGGGTGTAAAATCCGTGATGGAACGAATAAAGTCTACGCACTCTTTGACTCTGCTTTTCATATCCTGTGCTCTCCAATGAAAAAACGATTAATCCGCTATCTTTTCTATGACGTGATCCTTGTCCTTGTAGATATGGCGGGAAGGGACGCAGCCTCTGACCATGGAGAGCGGGTAAACGTTTGTGTGCCGTCCGATCACGGAGCCGGGATTGAGGACGCTGTTGCAGCCGATATCCGCCCAGTCGCCCAGCATGGCCCCGATCTTTCTAAGGCCTGTCTCCAGATTCTCGGAGCCGCAGTGGATCACAATATTCTTCCTGTCGGCCTTGATATTGGAGGTGATGGAGCCGGCGCCCATATGAGCGTGGAAGCCGAGCACACTGTCTCCTACATAGTTGTAGTGAGGCACTTCAACCTTGTTGAAGAGGACCACGTTCTTGAGTTCTGTTGAATTTCCGACGGTGGCGCCCTTTCCTACGATCGCGCTGCCGCGGATAAAGGCGCACTGCCTCACTTCCGCTTCCTCATCGATGATGCAGGGACCGCCGATATAGGCGCTGTCGAACACCTTGGCGCTCTTTGCTACCCAGATATTGCCTTCCCTCTTCTCAAAGCGGTCAGCGGGCAGCTTGTTTCCCAGCGCGATGATATAGTCCTGAATGTCCCCCAGAACTTCCCAGGGATAGGTCCTGCCGTCAAACAGATCAGCCGCGATCGTCTCGGACAGGTCAAAAAGGTTATGGATGGTAAAATCACTCAGCTGCATGTTGGGTTCCTTTCTTGCCGGACTTTCTGCGGGGGTAAGAGGCCTGTCCGGCAGGCTTTTTGTAAAAACGGCTGTCCCGTGCGTACATCGCCTGCAGCGCGCCGCCGAAATTGCTGTTCTTTACGTTATTGGTACAGCGTGCGACAAATCCGTTCAGTTTCTCCAAATATTCTTCTTCAGTCACAGTGCCTTCCGAAACTCTCGTAAGGCCCAGTTCCCAGCTGGCTGTCAGCCTGGGATTTAACAGTGAACGGATGGAACAGTCCACCGTGTCATAGATCATCTCTCCCATCAGTGTCGGGGTGATGATCTGGGTCTTCTTATTGAGGGCAAGGTACTTGTTGCTGAAGAGCTTTTTGAGGATCTCCGCCCTGGTGGCGCTGGTGCCGATCCCGCTGCCGCGGATCTGCTCCCGCAGCTCTTCCTCTTCGATCAGCTGGCCCGCGTTTTCCATGGCCAGGATCATGCTGCCCGAGTTGTACCGCTTGGGCGGCTTGGTCTCCCCCTCCTTGATCGACAGGCCGAGGCAGGTCATTTTCACGCCCTTTTTCAGGTTTTTGACAAAGGAAGGCACCTGCTCCTGGTCGGATCCCTCTTCCTCCTCGCGCTTCTTGTCGTCCGCTCCCTTTTTCTTGAATGAGTATTCCATGACTTCCAGGTAGCCGGGATCGACTAATGTGCGGAAGGACGCCGAGAACATCTCTGTTCCCAGACGGATTTCCAGTGCTATTTTATCAAAGATCGCGGGCGGATAAAAGATAGCCAGGAACCTTCGGGTGATCAGCTCATAGACCTTGGCTGTTGTATCGGACAGAGAAGAAAGCGCGTTCAGGCCCTGCCCTGTAGGGATGATCGCGTAGTGATCGGTGATCGCTTTATCATCTGTATAGCGCGTCTTGGCGATGTTCTTGTAGGAGCCCCGCTCGAGAATGCTCTGCAGATAAGGCCTGTACATGGGAAGCGTCGAGAGTCCCTTCAGATTCTTCCCGATCTCCTTGGCGACCGCCGAGGAAAGAACTCTCGCGTCGGTTCGGGGATAAGTAGTGAGCTTTTTCTCATAAAGCTCCTGCGCGGCCTGCAGCGTCTGGTCCGGGCTGATCTTGAAGAAGCGGGAGCAGTCGTTCTGCAGTTCGGCCAGGTTGTAGAGAAGCGGCGGATTCTTTTTCTCCTTGCGGCGGTTGATGGCGCTGACACTGCAGTCTCCCGCCTCTATGGCGGTCTGCAGGTATTCGATCAGGGCTTCCGCGTCCTTCCGCTCCTTAAATCCGTTCTCCTTGTACAGGGCGGGCGTGCCAAAATACCGGCTGCCATCCACAGCGTGCCACTCCGCTGTGACGGACTCGCTACCGTCCGCGTCACCGGGGCAGAACCTGCCCAGTACCCTGTAGAAGGGAGTCTTGACGAAGTCGCGGATCTCCCTTTCCCTGCGCACGACCATGCCGAGAACACAGGTCATGACACGGCCGACGGCAATGACGGAGTAGCGCGTTCCAAGCACTTTGCTGATCCCGTCTCCGTATTTGAGCGTCAGCGCGCGGGAAAAGTTGATACCCATCAGATAATCCTCTTTGGCGCGCAGATAGGCGGCTGCGCCGAGCGGATCATACTCGGAGTCATCCTTCGCTTCGCGGATCCCGCGCAGGATCTCCTCTCTTGTCTGGGAGTCGATCCACACACGGAGCTGCTTCTTGCCTTTAACACCTGCCTGCTGTGCGACCAGCCGGTAGATATATTCGCCCTCGCGCCCGGAGTCGGTGCAGATGTAGATGGTGTCCACATCCTTGTCAGTCAGGAGTTTCCTGACGATGCCGAACTGCTTCTTGACGCCGTCGATGACCTGATACCTGTATTCATCCGGGATAAAGGGGATCGTCGCGAGCGACCACTTCTTGTATTTGGGGTCATATGCGTCAGGATAGCACATTGTGACCAGATGCCCGACGCACCAGGTCACAATCGTATCTCCTGCATCCATATAACCATCTCTCGATGTAAAATCAAGCCCCAGTGCGGACGCGAATTCACGCGCCACACTGGGTTTTTCAGCGATAAAGACTCTCTTCTTCATTCACACTCTCTTGTGCCGGTTTACTTGTTAGTGATATATCCCTGTGCTGTGAGAAGTTCCGCGCAGAGAACGCCGCCGCCGGCTGCTCCGCGGATCGTGTTGTGGGACAGTCCGACAAATTTCCAGTCGAACAGGGTGTCTTCTCTGAGGCGTCCGATGGATACGCCCATGCCGTTCTCATAGTTGACGTCCAGAGAGACCTGGGGACGGTTGTCCTCCTCCAGATACTGGATGAACTGCTTGGGGGCGCTGGGAAGGTTTTCCTTCTGCGGAACGCCGCTGAAGTCTCTGAGTGCCTGCACCAGCTCCTCCTTGGTGGGATCCTTGCGGAAATTGACAAATACGGTAGCCGTGTGGCCGTACAGGACGGGAACACGGATGCACTGGCTGGTGATCGTAATACTGTCTGCGGGAACGATCACGCCGTTTTCAATGCGGCCGAAGATGCGAAGGGGCTCCTTCTCGCTCTTTTCTTCCTCTCCGCCGATGTAAGGAATGATATTGGCGACCATCTCGGGCCAGTCCTTAAAGGTCTTGCCAGCGCCGGAGATCGCCTGATAGGTGGAGACGACTGCCTGGTAAGGCTCAAACTCTTTCCATGCTGCAAAAGCGGGGGTATAGCTCTGAATGGAGCAGTTGGGCTTTACGGCGATGAAACCACGGCTGGTGCCCAGTCTCTTCTTCTGGAACTCGATCACTGCGCTGTGATCGGGATTGATCTCCGGGATGATCATGGGAACATCCGGCGTCCAGCGGTGTGCGCTGTTGTTGGAAACGACAGGAGTCTCTGTCTTCGCATACTCTTCCTCAATAGCGCGGATCGCGTCCTTGGACATGTCGACGGCGCTGAAGCAGAAATCAACTTCCGATGCCACTTCCTGGACGTCCTGTACGTTCTTAACGACGATCCCTTTTACTTTTTCAGGGATCGGGGTGTCCATTTTCCATCTGCCCGCGACACACTCCTCGTAGGTCTTTCCCGCGCTGCGGGGGCTTGCCGCGATCGTTGTCACTTCGAACCAGGGGTGGTTTTCCAGAAGCGCGATAAATCTCTGTCCCACCATTCCAGTTCCGCCAAGGATACCGACTCTCAGTTTCTTATTCATGATCATTTCCTCCATTTCGAAGCGCTTTGCGCTGAGATACCGTTTATTACTATATAGATCAGGCGATTTCATCCGCGATGCGGCTGTTCCAGCTGCTGAGCCACTCTTTCTCCTCCGCGATGACCCGTTTCATGATATAGGGGCCGGGGGCGCCGAGTGTGAGACGCTTTTCCACGCAGGTCTTCAGGGAGACCGCGTCGTAGAGATCCTCTTCAAAAGCCGGGCTGAACGCCTTCAGCTCATCGAGGCTCATCTCATCAATGCTCTTGTTCTCATCAATGCAGTGCAGTACCAGTCTTCCTATGATCCCGTGCGCGTCGCGGAAAGGAACGCCCTTTACGACGAGATAATCGGCGGCGTCCGTCGCATTTGTGAATCCCCTGACTGCGCTGAGGCGCATCACTTCTTTGCGGAAAGTGATGGTGGAGAGCATTTCGGAGAAAAGGGAGATGCACGCCTCGGCGGTGTCAATGGCGTCGAAGGCCGGCTCCTTGTCTTCCTGCATGTCCTTATTGTAGGCAAGCGGAAGTCCCTTCATAGTCGTGAGGAGCGACATTAGGTCGCCGTATACACGTCCGGTCTTGCCGCGGACCAGTTCACAGATGTCCGGATTCTTCTTCTGCGGCATGATGCTGCTTCCGGTTGAGAAGGCGTCGTCCATCTCCACGAACCGGTATTCGTTGGAGTTCCATGTGATGAGCTCCTCGCTGAAGCGGCTCAGGTGCATCATGATCAGTGAAAGCGCGGACATGAGCTCGATCAGATAGTCTCTGTCCGATACAGAATCCATACTGTTCAGGGTCGGACCGGTAAATCCGAGCAGGGAAGCCGTCATGGATCGGTCCAGGGGATAGGTCGTTCCCGCGAGAGCGCCGGATCCGAGTGGACAATAATTCATGCGGACAAGACAGTCGTCCAGTCTTCCCGCGTCTCTCTTGAACATTTCAAAATACGCGCCGAGGTGATGGGCCAGTGTCGTGGGCTGTGCCTTCTGCAGATGGGTGAAACCGGGCATATAAGTGTCGGTGTTCTCCTCCATCAGGCTGAGGAGCGTTGTGAGAAGGCCGGATACATGCCGGCGGATCTCCATGGTCTTGCGCCTTGTATATAGTTTCATATCGAGCGCAACCTGGTCGTTGCGGCTCCTGCCGGTGTGGAGCTTCTTGCCCGCGTCGCCGATCCGGTCGATCAGATTGGCTTCCACAAAGCTGTGGATGTCCTCGTACTCGTTCGTGATCGCAAGGGACCCGTCCTCTACATCCGCGAGGATCCCTTTCAGTCCCTCGATGATCTGACCGGCTTCATCAGAAGAGATGATACTCTGCGCGCCGAGCATCTGCGCGTGCGCGATACTGCCGGTGATATCCTCTCTGTACAAGCGCTTGTCGAATCCGATGGAATCGTTAAAAGCCTTCACGGCTTCATCGGTCTGTTTGGTGAATCGGCCGCCCCAAAGCTGTGCCATTTGAAAACCTCCGTGATTGAATCTGCCGGATCGCGGTTCCTGCGCCGTCTGGGCGGTCAGGCCGCAAATGCCGGAAAGTAATACTGTAAACAAAAAGCGCGGAAAACCGTCTGGTCCCCCGCGCTTCCACATAAAGCTGGAAAAGGGACTCGAACCCTCGACCTACTGATTACGAATCAGTTGCGCTACCGACTGCGCTATTCCAGCATGTGCCGTCTGAGCAGACGGCGAATTAAGCGTCTTATGTATTATATAGACTTTAACGGGTGAATGCAAGCGGTTTTTCTTAAATAAGCGCCGCGGCGGCGGGTCAAAGCCTGTGAATAAATAGTCCGCTCAGAAGTTTGGGTTCAAACCATGTGGATTTGGGAGGCATCAGTTCTCCCGCGTCCGCTACGGCAAAGAGTTCATCCAGCGAAGTGGGATACATGGAAAAAGCTGCCGCCATGCTGCCGCTGTCCACTCGTCTCTCCAGCTCCTTAAGGCCCCTGATCCCGCCGATAAAGTCGATCCTGGGATCCTCCTTGGGATCGCCGATCTTAAGGATGGGAGTCAGCACTCTGTCCTGCAGGATTGAAACATCCAGCGCGGCTACCGGATCACTGCCGTCAGGCTCTTCCCGCAGCTCTAGACGATACCAGTTTCCGTCACACAGATATAATCCGAATTCACCTTTTCGCGCGGGCCTGACCGGTTCTTTTCCGCAGCAGCGGATCTCGAAGATCGGGCGAAGGGCGTCCAGAAATTCCTGCGGGGTCCTTCCGCACAGATCACTGACGACACGGTTGTAATCCATGACCATCAGCTGGTCCTGCGGAAACAGGACGCAGAGGAAGAAGTTGAACTCCTCCTCTCCTGTATATCCGGGATTCTCTTCTCTTCTCTTTAAACCGACCTTGACAGCTGACGCGCACCGGTGATGGCCGTCCGCGATGTAGATCCTGTCCATTTTCTGAAAGGCGCTGTGGATCGTCTCAAGATCTGCCTGATCATTAATGACCCAGACGCGGTTTCGGATATTGCCGTCGGAAACAAAGTCGCACGCGGGAGCGTTAAGCCTGCAGCGGGCCATCAGCGAATCCAGTACAGCGTCGTTTCTGTAGCAGAGAAAGATCGGCCCCGTCTGCGCGTTGCAGGTATCCACGTGGCGGATCCTGTCGAGCTCCTTTGTGACGCGGGTGTTCTCGTGTTTTTTGATCACACCGCTCAGATAGTCGTCGATGGATGAGCAGGCGACGATCCCTGTCTGGGAGCGTCCGTTCATGGTCTGCTCATAGAGGTAATAGCAAGGCGCGGGGTCCTGTACAAAGCTGCCGTTTTCGATCGCCTCATCCAGCATGTCCCTGGCTTTCTGATAGACGCGGTCGTCATAGGTGCTCACAGTATCGGGAAACTGAGTCTCCGCCCTGTCAATTGCAAGAAAAGAAAGCGGGTTGGATCTTACAACCCGCTTTGCTTCTTCTCTGTTAAATACGTCATATGGCAATGCCGCGATCTTGTCTTCCATTCCCTCGGCGGGACGGAAAGCTGCAAATGCCCTGATTTCTGCCATAGAGAAAACTCCTTGTTATTTGATGGTCCTGACTCTGTAAACACCGTTGACCTGGCCGAGCTTCTCGATCAGCTCCTTGTCAGCCGGGCTGTCAAAGTCGATCAGTGTGTAGGCGACTTCCTTGAGGGATTTGTTCGCCATTCCGGCGATGTTGACGTCGGAAGCACCGAGGATCTGTGTGAACTGTGTGATCATGCTGGGCTGGTTCTTGTGGAAGATGCCGACACGGCCGCCTGCCGTGCAGACGCCCATATCGCAGCTCGGATAGTTCACGCTGTTCTTGATATTGCCGTTTTCCAGATAGTCCTTGAGCTCGTCAACGGCCATCTTGGCGCAGTTGATCTCGGATTCCTCTGTGGAAGCGCCGAGGTGAGGAGTTGTGATGCAGCCCTTTCTGCCCGCCACCGTGGAATTGGGGAAATCAGATACGTATCTGCGCACCTTTCCGGCCTCGATCGCCGCGACTACTGCCTCCTCATCGAAAAGCTGGTCTCTTGCCATGTTGATCAGGATGACACCCTTCTTCATCATGGATATAGCTTTTTTGCCGATCATGTGTTTGGTGGAGTCCAGAAGCGGCACATGGATCGTGATGAAATCACAGTTCTTATAAATATCTTCGACATTGAGAACATGGGTGATCTTGCGGCTCAGGTGCCATGCGGAATCTACAGAAACATAAGGATCATATCCGTATACATCCATGCCCAGGCTGACGGCCGCGTTGGCTACGATAACACCGATCGCGCCGAGGCCTATGATTCCGAGCTTTTTGCCCTGCAGCTCAGTCCCCGCGAATTTCTTCTTCTCCTTCTCCGCGGTCTTGGCGATATTCTCATTGCCGCAGTTGTCGCGCACCCAGTCGACGCCGCCCACGATATCTCTTGCTGCGAGAAGCATGCCGGCAAAGACGAGCTCTTTTACGCCGTTTGCATTGGCGCCGGGCGTATTGAATACAACGATGCCCTTCTCAGCGCATTTCTTCAGAGGAATGTTGTTGACACCTGCGCCGGCTCTTGCGATCGCATAGAGAGAATCGGAAAACTCCATGTCGTGCAGAGAGGCACTTCTGACCAGAAGTCCGTTTGCTTCCGAGGGATCGCTGACCTGCTCGTATTTGTTGGTGAAATTCTTAAGTCCGATAGGGGAAATGCTGTTCAGGCATGCAAATTTATAAGTCATTTTATTTCTCCGTGTGTTCCTCTTCAAATTTTTTCATAAATGCCACGAGGGCTTCTACGCCTTCATAAGGCATAGCGTTATAGATGCTGGCGCGCATACCGCCGACGGATCTGTGACCCTTAAGGCTTACAAGTCCGTTCTCGGCAGCTTCTTTGATAAACTGCGCTTCCAGCTCCTTGTCGCCGATGATGAAAGGAACGTTCATAATGGAACGGTCTTTCTTCACGACTGTGCCCTTAAAGAGCTTGTTGTTGTCCAGATAATCGTACAGAAGCGCCGCTTTCATGGCTGTAAGTCCGCCCTGTGCCTTGATCCACTTAAAGACCTTGCCGCAGATATAGATTCCGTATGCCGGCGGTGTGTTGTACAGGGAGTCGTTGTCAGCCTGCGTCTTCCACTTGAGCATTGTGGGCGTGCAGGGCAAAACATCGTCTGTGATCAGGTCTTCGCGGATGATCGCGATGACGACGCCCGCAGGGCCTACATTCTTCTGTACGCCGCCGTAGATCACGCCGTATTTGGTCACGTCGACGGGCTCAGACAGAAAACAGGACGATACGTCGGCGACCAGTTCATGACCCTTGGTATTGGGGAGTTCCCAGAACTTGGTCCCGTAGATCGTATTGTTCTCGCAGATGTATACGTAATCCGCATCCTCGGGGCTGCCTTGCCGTTTCTTGTCATGTTCATGGGAACCGCTGAGAACTGCTGGTGTGCACCGCCCTGCAGAAACAGAACTTTATAGTTGTCCGGAATATTCATGATCTCGCGGAGATCCTTCTCGGCCTCTTTGATGATGCCGTCAAAAACCTTGCCGCGGTGACTCATTTCCATTACGGACATACCGCATCCGCGGTAATCCAGCATTTCTTCCTGTGCTTCCTTAAGAACTTCGATCGGCAGCACTGCGGGGCCGGCCGAAAAGTTATAAACTCTTGCCATTCTTTCCTCCTTGTTCTGACTGGTAGTTGTATTTCTTATCCGGTATCAGTTATGGCTCATTGCCTCGAGATCGGAAGCGTCAAACGCTTTCTCGATTGGGGCGCCGGGTGAGACCATAGGGAATACCTTGTCATCTTCCTCGATCACGACGTCGATCACAGTGGGTACACCGGATGAAAGTGCTTTCTTCAGGGCGGGCTCTACTTCAGAGGGCTCTGTGATACGGATCGCCATGCAGCCGAGACCTTCCGCCACTTTGCAGTAGTCCACCTTGTCCTCGATCACGGTCGCGCTGTAGCGCTCGCCGTAATACAGAGTCTGCCACTGTCTTACCATTCCGAGCACCCGGTTGTCAATTACTATTTCGACGATCGGGATGTTATAGCGGCTTGCGGTGGCCAGTTCATTCATATTCATGCGGAAGCATCCGTCACCTGCGATGTTGATGACCTGGCGCTTGGGGAATGCGACTTTCGCGCCGATCGCGGCGCCGAGTCCGTATCCCATTGTGCCCAGGCCGCCGGATGTAAGCAGCGTGCGGGGCTTAGAGAAGGTGTAGTACTGCGCGGCCCACATCTGGTGCTGTCCGACATCTGTGACGATGATCGCGTCGCCCTTTGTGAGCTTGTCGAGCTTTTCGATGACCATAGGGCATGTCAGCCTGTCTTTGCTGTAGAAAAGCGGGTACTTGGCCTTCATCTCGGCGATCTGATTCATCCACTCGTCGTGGTGCTGCTGCTCAAGCTTCGCGTTGAGGTCATGCAGTACTTCCTTGAGGTTTCCGATGATAGACTCATGCACCTTGATATTCTTGTTGATCTCAGCGGGATCGATATCAATGTGGATGATCTTGGCGCCGGTCGCGAATTTGTTGGGGTTACCGATCACGCGGTCCGTGAAACGGGCGCCCATCGCGATCAGAAGGTCGCATTTGCTGACTCCCAGATTGGAAGTCTTGGTGCCGTGCATGCCGATCATGCCTGTGTAGTGAGGATCGTGTCCGTCAAAAGCGCCCTTTCCCATCAGTGTATCGCAGACGGGGGCGTCGATCAGATTGACAAATGTCTTCAGCTCTTCGCTGGATCCGGAGATCACGGCGCCGCCGCCCACATAGAGGTAGGGGCGCTTGGAGGCCTTGATCATCTCGATCACGCGGTCGATATCGGAGTCGCTGTAACGGCGTCCCTCGCCCTTCAGTCTTTTGGCAGAGGGGGATGCCGCGACATATTCAGTGACGGCGCCTGTCACGTCCTTGGGAATATCGACAAGGACCGGTCCGGGTCTTCCTGTCGTCGCGATCCGGAAAGCTTTGCGGATCGTTGCCGCGAGATCCTTGACATCCTTGACAATGTAGCCGTGCTTGGTGATCGGCATGGAAATGCCGGCAATATCGACCTCCTGGAAGGAATCCTTTCCGAGGAGAGGCAGCGTCACGTTGCAGGTGATCGCAACAAGCGGAACACTGTCCATATACGCGGTCGCGATACCTGTTACGAGATTGGTGGCGCCGGGGCCGCTCGTCGCGAGGCAGACGCCGACTTTGCCGGTTGCCCTCGCATAGCCGTCCGCCATATGGGAAGCGCCCTGCTCGTGGGACGAAAGATAATGGGTGATCTTGTCTCTGTGTTTATATAATGCGTCATAGACATTGAGGATCGCTCCTCCCGGATATCCGAAAACCGTATCTACCCCCTGCTCGACGAGGCAGGCAACTACGATCTCAGCACCTGTCATTTTCATGTTCTTTTCCTCCCTGGTTACAATCTGGCGTAGTCATGTAAAAGCAAACGGATTACTGCATCTCCTTGGGAAGCTCCAGGATCGCGCCGCGGTTTCCGCTTGTAACAAGCGCCGCGTATCTCTTCAGATAACCATCCGTGACTTTGGGCTGGCGGGGCTTCCACTCTGCTTTTCTGCGTGCCAGTTCTTCGTCGGATACCTTGACGTTGAGCTTGTTGGCGTTGATATCGATGGAAATGATATCGCCTTCGTGGATCAGGGCAATGGGGCCGCCGACCGCTGCTTCAGGGGAAACGTGTCCGATCGAAGCGCCGCGGGAAGCGCCGGAGAATCTGCCGTCTGTGATCAGGGCGACGGAGGAATCAAGGCCCATACCCGCGATCGCGGATGTGGGATTGAGCATCTCTCTCATGCCGGGGCCGCCCTTGGGGCCTTCGTAGCGGATGACAACGATATCGCCGGGGACGATCTTTCCGCCGGTGATCGCCGCGATCGCATCTTCTTCACAGTCGAATACTCTTGCGGGACCTTCGTGCTGCATCATCTCGGGAAGCACGGCGCTTCTCTTGACGATGCCGGTGTCGGGAGCGATGTTGCCCTTGAGGACAGCGATGCCGCCGTTGGGCATATAGGGATCTTCGATGGGACGGATCACGGAAGGATCTGTGTTGTAGCATCCTTCGATATTTTCACGCATTGTCTTGCCGGAGACTGTCATAACGTCCAGGTTCAGAAGGTCCTTCTTGGCAAGTTCGTTCATGACCGCGTATACGCCGCCGGCCTCATTGAGGTCCTCCATATATGTGGGGCCTGCAGGTGCCAGATGGCAGAGGTTGGGCGTTCTGTCGGAGACCATGTTGGCAATTTCCATGTTCAGCTCTACGCCTGCTTCGTGCGCGATCGCGGGCAGGTGCAGCATGGTATTGGTGGAGCATCCGAGCGCCATGTCCATGGTCAGGGCGTTCATGAAAGCATCTTTGGTCATGATATCTCTGGGGCGGATGTTCTTCTCGACCAGTTCCATGATCTTCATGCCGGCGTGCTTGGCCAGACGGATCCTCGCGCTGTACACAGCGGGGATCGTGCCGTTGCCCTGAAGACCCATGCCGATGGTCTCTGTCAGGCAGTTCATGGAGTTGGCAGTGTACATACCGGAGCAGGAGCCGCATGTGGGGCAAACCTTCTCTTCGTACTCAGCCAGCTTATCCAGTGTCATCTTGCCGGCTGCTACGGAACCGACCGCCTCAAACATAGAGGAAAGGCTTCTCTTTCTTCCGTCGATGTGACCGGCCAGCATAGGGCCGCCGGAAACGAAGATCGTGGGGACGTTGACGCGGGCCGCTGCCATCAGAAGGCCGGGAACGTTCTTGTCGCAGTTGGGGATCATGACGAGGCCGTCAAAACCGTGCGCCTTGGCCATGCACTCCGTGGAGTCCGCGATCAGGTCTCTTGTGACCAGGGAATACTTCATGCCGATATGTCCCATCGCGATACCGTCGCAGACAGCGATCGCGGGAAATACTACAGGCATGCCGCCTGCCATCGCGACGCCGATCCTTACAGCTTCCGTGATCTTATCCAGATTCATGTGTCCCGGAACGATCTCATTGTAGGAGCTGACGATACCGATCATAGGGCGTCTTCTCTCCTCCTCGGTGTAGCCGAGAGCATTGAAGAGACTTCTGTGAGGAGCCTGGGGGATTCCCTTTTTAACACTATCACTTTTCATTTTATGTACCTTCCCTTCTTTCAAGGTCTGTTTGTCATATGCTATTTTGACGCAGTTTCATGCATTCCGCGGATCAGATCCTCTCGCAGATCCGGTCGCCGAGTTCCTCACAGTTCTGGCTGGTGAGGCCCTCCGCTCCTTCGCGGGGCATCAGGTCAATACTTCTGTAGCCGTCTTCCAGTGTCTTTTTCACGGCGTTCTCTACTGCATCTGCTTCTTCAAGAAGTCCGAAACTGTAGCGGAGCATCATAGCTGCCGACAGGATCGTCGCGATCGGGTTCGCGATCCCGAGACCTGCGATATCCGGCGCGCTGCCGTGGCTGGGCTCGTATAATCCGAAGCTTCCGTCGCTGAGAGATGCGGATGAGAGCATTCCGATGGATCCCGTGATCATACTGGCCTCATCGGAAAGAATGTCGCCGAACATGTTGCCGGTCACGATCACGTCGAACTGCTCGGGATTCTTGACCAGCTGCATAGCGCAGTTATCGACGAGCATATTGGAGAGCTCCACTTCCGGATAATGCTGTGAGACTTCGGCGACGACCTTTCTCCACAATCTGGAGGTGTCCAGAACATTCGCCTTGTCGACGCTGCAGACTCTCTTTCCGCGCTTCATGGCGATCTCAAATGCCTTGACCGCAATGCGGCGGATCTCGTTGACATTGTAGACAGCTGTGTCGACCGCGGTCGTCACACCGTCGATCTCCTTCGTATATCTGTCGCCAAAATACAGACCGCCGGTCAGCTCTCTGCAGATCACCAGGTCGAAATTCCTTCCGCCCTCTTTGGCGGCGAGGGGACAGGAATCAGCCAGTTCCTTGAACAGGTAGGCGGGCCTTAAGTTGCAATAGAGATTGAGAGATTTGCGGAGCTTTAAAAGGCCGGCCTCGGGGCGAAGCTCAGGAGCGAGCTTGTACCAGGGGGAAGTGGCGGCGTCTCCGCCGATGGAGCCCATGAGGACTGCGTCGCTCTCTTTACAGATCCGGATGGTCTCATCCGTGAGCGGCACGCCGTTCGCGTCTATGGAACATCCGCCCATGAGGACGTCTGTGTAAGTGAAAGTATGTCCGTACTTCTCACAGACCTTATCCAGCACTTTCCTTGCCTGCGCCACAATTTCCGGTCCGATCCCGTCGCCGGCGATCACTGCAATGTTCTTATTCAAGTCAGTTACCTCCATTACAGGTCATAATTCAAAGATGAATAAAACTAATCACAATGGTGAGAAATTTGAATTATATTGACCTTGCCGCATATACCAAAGAGAAGGCATGTGCCCCGCACATGCCTTCAGCCGTAGCATCATCTATTATTTGTCGTCCGCTGCTTCGACCGCATCCTCGGGCTTTTCGATCTGCACGATCGCTGCCTTCTGCATCGGGATACGGCAGTTCTTATTATTGCCAAACTCTACGATGACTGTATCATCGGTCATGTCAATTACGACTCCGTAAAAACCTGCTGTGGTGAGAACGCTGTCACCTACTGCAAGAGAGTTGAGCATGTCCTGCTTCTGCTTCTGTTCTTTTCTCTGCGGTCTGATCAGGAAGAAATAGAAGAAACCGACAATGACAACTACGTAAAGGAGCGTAAAGACAGTCCCGTTCGCTGCGGTCAACATGAAACCATTCATAATACTAAACCTCCAATCCCGCTCACAGGCGGCTTTAAATCAGTTGAGATATATCATACAACAACCCCAAAGGGTTTTTCAATCCAATTTTAGCGAATTACAGCATAAAATCATAACTTTTATGATCTAAAACGGCGTCAGTCACCGTCTCCCTCCAGCTGATCCAGCATTTTCTTCTTAAAATCGGCAAAGCACCCCTGATCGAGCGCGTCGCGGATCTGCGTCATGAGATGATTGTAAAAGTACAGATTGTGCATGACACACATCCTCAGTCCCAGTGTCTCCTGCGCTCTCACCAGATGCCGGATATATCCGCGGGAGTAACCGGCCCTGCACACCGGGCATCCGCAGCCCTCTTCGATGGGACGGGGATCCAGTGCGTAGCGGGCATTTTTGATCCTGACAGTGCCCTTATTGGTGTAGAGATTCCCGTGCCTTCCGTTTCTGCTGGGATAGACGCAGTCGAAGAAATCAATGCCTCTGTCAACGCCTTCCAGGATATTCTGCGGCGTGCCGACACCCATCAGGTAGGTGGGCTTATCGGCGGGAAGATGCGGGACTACCGCGTCCAGGATCTCGTACATCTCCGCGTGGGTCTCTCCAACTGCCAGGCCGCCCACGGCATATCCGTCCAGGTTCATCTCGGAGATCTGCTGCGCGTGATCGATCCGGATGTCCGGATAGACAGCGCCCTGGTTGATGCCGAACAGGAGCTGGTCGCGGTTGATCGTCTCTTCCATGCTGTTCAGACGCGCCATCTCGTCCTTGCAGCGCGCGAGCCACCGGGTCGTGCGGGCTACGGATTTGGCTACATAGTCACGCTCCGCATGGCTGGGTGGACACTCGTCAAAGGCCATAGCGATCGTTGAGGCGAGGTGGGACTGGATCCGCATGCTCTCTTCGGGCCCCATGAAGATCCTTGCGCCGTCGATGTGGGAATGGAAGGTGACGCCCTCCTCCTTGATCTTACGAAGATCTGCCAGCGAGAAGACCTGGAAGCCTCCCGAATCGGTGAGGATCGGTCTGTCCCAGCGCATAAAGGAATGCAGTCCTCCCAGTTTGTAGACAGCTTCATCGCCCGGCCGCACATGCAGGTGGTAAGTGTTGCAGAGTGCGATCTGCGTATCAATGCTTCTGAGATCGTCAGCGGAAAGGCCGCCTTTAATGGCGCCCGCGGTCGCGACGTTCATAAAAACAGGGGTCTCGACAGATCCGTGCACGGTTTCCATGTGTGCTCTCTTTGCCCGGCCCTCTCTCTTTATCACTTCATATTTCATCTTTGTCATGCAGATTGATTCCTTATCTTCTGTTGAACTTTCCATACGTATTGTCAGTCCGTATGGAATGCTGTATTTTAAGTCAGATTAAACGGCGCCTTTTGAGGCGCCGTTCGATCATCCCTGTAACAGGGGTTATTGCGATGTACGGATCCGGAGTGTCATACTACCTCCGGCCTCACTTTACGAAAGTCAGCACGAAAGAGATCAGAGCTGTTCTTCAGTGAGCTTATGGAAAATAATGCAGTTCGGTTTGTCGACCTTGATCTCCTTGCCGTGCATGACCAGAAGCCCCTTCTTGAGGTCTACATTGAAGAAGGTCATTGTATTGGACTCGTGGTTGAGCGAAACAAGGTGACGGTTGTCAGGGAACAGGGCCGCGTCCTTGGGATACTCTCCGCTGATCGGCAGGCAGAGCACTTTGCTCAGATATCCGTTGTCGGGGTCGATCTTGAAGATGACTACGGAATTGTCGCCTGCGTTGGAGCTCACCAGGTATTTAAAGTCGGAAGAGAAATTGAGAGCGCTCGCAGCGGATCCCTTTGCGTGGTAGTTGTTAAGTGTGGGGACTGTCTGGATCTTCTCGAAATCCGGAGCGCCGTCCACTTCGTGATAGAAATAAACATCGATGATGTTCTTGAGCTCATGTACAACATACAGGAAATGTCCGTCCTTGGAGAACTTCAGATGTCTGGGAGCGGACTCGAGCTCGGAGTGAAGGATTCCGCACTGCTTGATGTGGCCGTTCTTCCTGTTG
The DNA here is from genome assembly GCA_902801415.1 of uncultured Lachnospiraceae bacterium. Classification (GTDB taxonomy): domain Bacteria; phylum Bacillota; class Clostridia; order Lachnospirales; family Lachnospiraceae; genus CAG-791. The sequence goes on along the minus strand of CADCIK010000011.1, from coordinate 33,097 downwards.
ACCTTATATACATTGACATGGTCCATGCCCAGGTCGGCGGCCAGAAGGAAATGGTTGTCCCTGGTCATCTTGACGCACTGCACATGGGGACGGAAATTGCGCTCCGCAATACTTCCGAGTCCTTTCAGGAACAGCTCGTCGCAGATCTCTCCGACAGACCCGTCTTCATTGATGCGCAGCACGGTGATCTTGCCGTCGTGATAGCCGGAAACAAACAGGAACTCATCTTCGTAATCAGTGGAGAGGTAGGAGCCTCTCATTCCGTTGATCGAAGCCATGTTGATCTTTTCCAGATCGCCGCCGGCGATGATCCTGTACGCCTCAATACCGAAATCGGTGATGGAATAGAGGAATTTCCTGTTGTGAGAGATAGTCACATAGGAAGAATTGGAGATCGCGATCTGCTGCTTCTCATAGAGATAGCCGTTCTCCATATCGACATCATAGACCCGAATGCCGTATTTCTCGTCCTTACCCTTTCCCATTGTATAGGAAGACACATATGCTACGAACTTCGCTCCTTCTTCATACTCGTAGCCGGTCTTGCGGTTCGCGGGTGATTTCTTGATTTCAGATACCTGTGTCATAGTTGCGCCCCTTCCTGTTTACTGCGGGACCTACCCTGTCAGATGCCGCAGAACTGCACTCTCGTGCGTAAATTATGTTGGTGCTCACATATATAAAAGAATACCATAAACAGCGCTAAATGTTAAGATTTATAAGCGTTTTAAAGATATTCAGACTGACTTTGGGAGCATAGGTCTCAGCGCTTTTTAACAGGTATTTCTGCCGGCTTATTCTGCTGTTTCCTGAGGCTGTCTGGGCACAAAAGTGCGGTTGTCATGGCCGCTCTGAAGCGCCTTTGCCTGACGGACGGCCTCCTCACAGAAAATCAGCTGCGAATTGATCAGTTCTTTGCCTCTTCTGTCCACGCGGTCATAGGTCCCGTCTGTGCGCATGATGTGCGCTTTTACAGTATCCTGCAGTTCAAGCTGAAGGATATGCAGGGCTTTTTCCTTGATCGCGGCTTCTTCGAGCGGGAACATGATCTCTACGCGGCGGTCCAGGTTTCTGGGCATCCAGTCCGCACTGGCGGCGAAGATCTCCGGAGAACCGCCGTTTTCAAAGTAATAGATGCGGCTGTGCTCCAGGAAGTTGCCTACGATCGAGCGAACGGAGATGTTCTCGCTGACACCGGGAATACCGGGACGCAGGCAGCAGATCCCGCGGACGATCAGTTCGATCCTGACACCGGCTGCGCTGGCCTTATAGAGCGCCTCCATCACATCCGGATCACACAGGGAATTCATCTTGGCGATGATGTGCGCTGTCTCTCCGTTTTCCGCGTGGCGCTGCTCTCTGCCGATCAGGTAGAGGAAGCGGTCCTTGAGCCAGAGCGGCGCAAGGCTGAGTTTATTCCAGAATCGGGGTTCCGAATAGCCGGAGAGCATGTTGAATACGGCCGTAGCGTCTGCTCCAATGGGATCGCTGCAGGTCATGAGGCCCACATCGGTATAGAGCTTTGCTGTGGAGTCGTTATAGTTGCCTGTGCCGAGGTGCACATACCGGCGTATGCCGTCCTCTTCTCTTCGCACGACCAATGTGATCTTGCTGTGCGTCTTGAGGTTCTGAAGACCGTAGATGACGTGGCAGCCGGCCTTTTCAAGTTCCTTGGCCCAGCCGATGTTGTTCTCCTCGTCAAAACGGGCCTTGAGCTCTACCAGTACGGTGACCTGCTTGCCGTTCTCCGCCGCGCGTGCAAGCGCCGCGATGATCGGAGAATTGCCGCTGACACGGTACAGTGTCTGCTTGATCGCGAGAACGTAGGGATCGACTGCTGCGGCTGCAACAAACTTCACGACCGGATCAAAGGTCTCATAAGGATGATGCATGAAGACATCTCCTTTGCGGATCTGCTCGAAGATATCCGATCCTGCGGGAAATGCCGGAACAGGCTGCGGCTTTGCGTAGCGGTGCTCTCTGAGTTCGTCAAAACCCTCAATGCCGTACGCTTTCATCAGATAAGTGAGGTCCAGAGGACCGTCGATCTCATAGACAAAATTGTCCTGCAGGGACAGCTCGGTCATGAGGAGCTTTTTGAGCTGCTCATCGATCCCCTTTTCCACTTCCAGACGGATCGCGTCGCCGCGCTGGCGCTTCTTGAGCTGCTTCTGGATCTCCTTGAGAAGATCTTCCGCCTCGTCTTCCGCTATATCAAGATCCGCGCTGCGCATGATCCTGTAGGGGCTGGAGCAGCGGACCTCATAATTGACGAACAGCATGGGCAGATATTCCCGGATCACATCCTCTAAAAGGACAAGCCTTCTGGGCTCGCCTTCCGTGCGGGGAAGAAGCAGGATGCGGGGCAGGACGCTGGGAACCTGGACGGTCGCGAATTCATATTTCTCCTTGCCCGCCTTGGCTGCTTTCTTGGATTTTTTGCCGCTGCCCAGGATACCGGGCGCAGAGGTCTCTTTCCTGACCAGAAGAGCGCCTATGTTCAGGCTCTTGTTGCGGATCAGCGGGAAAGGCCTGGAGCTGTCGACCGCCATGGGAGTGAGAACCGGGAAGACGTCGGCGCTGAAGTACTCTTCGACAAATCTTGCCTCTGCCTTGCTGAGAGTGCTGAGATCGCGCACCATCACAAGACCCTGCTCCTCCAGAGCGGGGATCAGCTGTCTGTTGAGCGTATAATACTGCTGCTGCATGAACACCTGGGCTGCCGCGAGGACCTGCGTCAGCTGCTCGGTGGCTGTCAATCCGGCGATATCCTTTTTCTTATAGCCGGCCTGGACCATGTCCTGCAGAGAAGCTACGCGGACCTGGAAGAACTCGTCGAGGTTGGACGCCGTGATGCTCAGGAATTTCAGCCGCTCAAACAGCGGGTTTTCCTTGTTTCTGGCTTCGCTCAGGCATCTTCTGTCAAATTCAAGCCAGCTGAGCTCTCTGTTGATGTAGTACTGCGGGTTTTTGAAATCTATTGTCGCTGCTGCCATTTTTATCCCTCCTTGACCCGTCAGAATTCACGCTGCCTGATCACAGGCCGCACACTGAATATTTCCTCAAAGAAATCAGCGCGTCTGCTGAAAAGTCCCTTCTCCAGAGTGATATCTTTCTTCGTGCTGACGCTGATCTGCAGCTGCCCTTCGCGCAGACGGATGCGGACATCCGTGAATTTCTTCTTATGGGATCTGTCCAATCCGTTGGCCAGGCGAAGAATGGCAGTGAGTTTGGTGATGATCATATAGTCGCTGCGGGTCAGGATGCCAAAATCCTCCCGCTCCTCATAGAAGACAAAGTCGCTGTGATTGTAGCGCACAACATTTGCGACGATCTCGCGCTCTCTTGCGCTGAGACCGATGATCTCTGTCGATTTGATGATGTTGTAGGAGCAGTCAGAAAGATTCTGCATGCTTATATACTTTCCGCAGTCGTGCAGGATCGCGCAAAGACGGATCAGTAGTCTCTCCCTGCTGCCCATGCCGTGTACGCGCTTCATGCTGTCAAAGATCTGCAGCGCCAGAAACTCCAGTGTTTTGGCGCGTTCTTCGCTTCCCTTGTAGCGCTTGGACGTCTGCAGCGCGCAGGTCAGGATATCCTGTTCAAAATCGTGATCGGGCTTAATGAACTTCTTCGTTGTGGCGTAATCATATACAATACCGTCGCAGAGTGTGACGCCGGGTATCCAGATCACGTCCGCTTTGACCGCCTTGGCGATGCACTTGATGATGATCGACGAGATCTGCAGAAGCGGGATCTTTTCATCGGAGATCTTGAGCTGGTCGGACAGTTCAATGGTGCTCCGGTTGCGAAGGCCCTCGATGAAATTGTTGAGGGCTGCCGCATCGATGAACTCGGCCTGCCCCATGGGTCCGGAGATGGTCTTGCCTGCGCCGGAGAAATTGCCGGCGTCATTGGCCGCGTCAGCAAGATAATCATCGATGACAACGATCTGCTTGATATCGCGGTCTTTGAGATAGAGCTTCTTAAAGACGTTCAGCTGCGTGTTGACGATCTCTTCAATGAGGGACTCATTCTGCACGGACCTCGCGCCGACTCTCTCGAGCTGTTCGCGGATGCGCAGAACGCCCAGACGCAGGTTCTGCGAAGCGCTCAGCTTGTCTTTTTCAAACAGGGACACCTGTACGCTGCCGCCGCCGATATCGACGATCGCGGTTGGCTGTTCCAGAAGCTTTGTAAAGACCGCGCCCTTGGAAGCAAGCGATTTATAATCCATAAACCGCTGCTCCGTATTCTCAAGAATATCGATATGGATGCCGGTCTCCTGCTCCAGCTGCGTAAGGATCATCGAAGAATTCTTCATTTCGCGGAAAGCGCTCGTGCCGTAGGCGGTGTAAGCCTCGACGCCGTAATTCTTCATGATCTTCTGCGACTCGGAAAGGATCCTCTTGAGTTCAGCCAGGTGAGCCCTTGACACCTTGCCGGTATGGTAGGTATCGGTGCCGATATCCATCATATGACGGATGTTATCGATCTGCCTGATCCCTCCCTTTCTGGAAAGCTCAAAGATCTTCATTTCATAGACATAGCTTCCCACGTCTATAGCGCCAAATAGATGCACTGCCATGATTTATCATCCCCTTTATAAGACTTGTTGCAAAACACAAAAATCGTAGTTTTCAAACACTTGTATTATAACAAGTTCCCGCCTCTGCTTCCAATAAAATAGAGACAGAATAGATCGATCAGAACAAAAAAGAACAGCCGGGATCACTCAGATCCCGCTGTTCATTTTCAAAAGTTTGGCCGCCTGGTCAGCTGCCGTCAGGCTGTCAAGGATCTCATCCAGATCCCCGTTCATTATGGCGTCGATCTTATAGAGCGTGAGTTTGATCCGATGGTCGGTCACGCGCCCCTGGGGGAAATTATAAGTGCGGATCTTCTCAGAGCGGTCTCCGGTTCCGATCTGGCTCCTTCTGAGATCAGCCTCCTCATCATGCCGCTTCTGCATCTCCAGGTCATAGAGCTTGGAGCGAAGAAGCGCCCAGGCTTTGGCTTTATTCTGCAGCTGTGACTTTTCCGTCTGGCTGTAGATGACAATGCCCGTGGGGTAATGGGTCAGCCGGACCGCGGAATCCGTTGTATTGACGCACTGGCCTCCGTTGCCGGACGCGCGCATAACGTCGATGCGGACATCTTTTTCGGGAATATCAATGACAATATCCTCATCCACTTCGGGGATCACAGCGACCGTGATCGTAGAGGTGTGGATCCTTCCGCCTGATTCTGTGGCGGGCACGCGCTGTACTCTGTGGACGCCGCTCTCATATTTCATGCGGGAATAAGCGCCCTGTCCGCGGATCATGAAACTGACAGACTTCATGCCTCCGATCCCAATCTCTTCAAAATCCAGGATCTCCGATCTCCATCCGCGTCCCTCCGCGTAGTGTACATACATTCTGTATACTTCAGCGGCAAACAGGGCGGCTTCGTCTCCGCCCGCGCCTGCGCGGATCTCCACGATGACGTTCTTGTCGTCGTTGGGATCCTTGGGAAGAAGCAGTATTTTGATCCGGTCTTCCAGTTCCCCGATCCTCTTTCTGGACTCGGCGAGCTCTTCCTTGGCCAGATCGCGCATCTCCTCGTCAGTCTCCTCCTCGAGCATCTGCAGGGACTCATCAGCTGCCTGCCTGCACTCGCGGTATTCACTGTATGCCTCTACAAGCGGCGCCAGGTCGCTCTGTTCCTTCATTAAGCTTCGGAATCTCTTCTGATCCGAGGCGATGTCGGGACTTGACAGCTCCCTCTGTATTTCTTCGTAATGCAGCATAACGCTGTCTAATTTATCAAACATAACTGTCACCGTTCACTTTGATGAATGCTTTTAATGCCGCAGACAATGCGGTCGTTTCCGCCGTAATCGCGGATCGTTCTGACTTCGTAGTAGCCGGCTTCTTCCATGAGGGCCGTCACTTCCTGCGCCTGGTCGTATCCGATCTCCAGATAGAGCATGCCGCCGGTCACCAGATATCTGTACGCCTGTGGAATGATCCGTCTGTAGAACGAAAGACCGTCCTCACCGCCGTCGAGCGCCATCATGGGCTCGTGTGTCTTAACTTCCGGCGCGAGCCCGCCGATCACTTCAGAGCGGATATAGGGGGGATTGGAGACGATCAGGTCGAATTTCTCTCCTTCCCGAACTGCCTCAAAGAGGTCGCCCTGCCGCCACTCGCAACGGTCTTCAAGCCCCAGTCTCACCGCGTTTTTCTTCGCCACTTCCAGCGCATCGAAGGAGAGATCCGTACCGACGCCTGTTGAACCGTTTGAATAATGAAGAAGGCTCAGAAGTATGCAGCCGCTGCCGGTGCACAGGTCCAGGATCCGGTCGCCGTCGCAGGTCTCCTTCATGATCTCTTCGATCAGGTTCTCTGTGTCCTGCTCAGGGATCAGCACGCGGTTGTCCACTTCAAAAGTGAGCCCCATAAAATCGCTGCTTCCAACAATATAGGCGAGCGGTTCGCGGCGGCTCCTTCTGACGAGAAGCTCTCTGTAGCGCTCCACTTCTTCGCGGGACACGACGCGCTCCGCGTCCAGGAGCAGAGTCTGCAGGTTTGTACCGCACACATATTCAAGAAGGAGCCGCGCATCCAGCTGCGCCTCCCTCTCCTCTTCCATAATGCCGGACAGGATCCTTGCTCCCTCCTGGCAGAGTTCTCTATAAACCGTATCTCTCGCGGATTCATTCCAAAACACGCCGCTTCCTCCTGTCAGGCAACGCCGGTGCCGGGACTGACACCGGTATCAGAACCGGCATCGGTATCGGGACAAATGCCGAATTCCTGTGAAAGGTACGTTCTCCAGTCAAACACTGCTTCCACGGATGCGATGCCGACCTCGATCATATCGTCATCGGGCTCCTTGGTAGTCATCAGCTGCATCCAGAGTCCGGGCTTGGAGATCAACTGGATCACGGGATTGCTGCTGGTGCCGGCAAGACGGATGATCTCGTAGGAGACGCCCGAAATGACCGGGATCAGAAGGATCCGAAGCACGATCCGCATGATATGGCTGTCTGTGCGGATAAAGAAAAACAATACAATACTGACAAGCATGACGAACATCGTGAAGCTGCTGCCGCACCGCTTGTGAAGCCTGGTGCTCTTTCTGGCGTTTTCCACGGTGAGAGGAAGTCCGCTCTCGAGGCAGTTGATGCATTTGTGTTCAGCGCCGTGGTACTGATACAGCCTCTTGATATCCTCCATGGCCGTGATGCCCCATATATAGAGCAGGAAGATCGCGACGCGGAGAATACCCTCAAACACAACGAGCAGGCCCGAGTTTCCGACCAGGGAACTCAGAAGTGACGCCGCGCCGTAGGGAAGCAGGATGAAGAGAGCAACCGCGATCACCATTGATACAGCGAGGATCAGACCGGTCAGGAACTTTTCCTTCGGGGACTCGGGATCCGCCGCTTCGTCCGGATCGTACATGGACGCGGAATAGTCCGTCACGCGAAGACCAAGTGTGAGGGAATCGATCAGTACGAAAAAGCCCCTCACGATCGGGATCTTTCTGACAGGGGTGTCCGCCAGAAATCCCTTGTAGGTCTCGTTCCGGAGAACAATGCTGCCGTCCTCTTTGCGGACAGCGACCGCGTAGTTGTCGCCGTTCTTCATCATGACGCCTTCGAGAACCGCCTGTCCTCCGATCCCGCAGTAGTGCTGCGCGGAATTACATTTATTTGCCAAAATATGCCTCCTAATACTAAAAAACAAGGCAGAGAATACACTCCGCCTTGTCTTCATTCATCTCTGCGATTCTATTACTTGCTGTAGCCGTATTTCTTGTTGAACTTATCAATACGTCCCTTAGCAGCAGCAGTCTTCTGTGTGCCGGTGTAGAAAGAATGGCACTTGGAGCAGACTTCGACGTGAATCTCAGGCTTTGTGGAACCGGTTACGAACGTGTTGCCGCAGTTGCAGGTAACGGTTGCCTGATAATACTTGGGATGAATAGATGACTTCATGATTTCCTCCTTACCTGAGCACCCGGGCTTGCAGCCACAGGAGTAGCGGTGCTCTGTATGATTGTTATAACTATTACTGCCCTTTTTACAAGAACAGCTCTATGATTATAGCACGGCAATACGTGGTGCGCAAGTTATAGTTTATAATTTGTTTCATGAAGTCTCCGACCCCAATATCCAAAGGCCGCAGCGGCTGAGACGGCGAAGAACAGGATCCACATGGGATTCGCCAGGACCTCCCCCCATCCTGCTGAAGAGGCAGCCAGAACTGCCAGATTGCAGCTGCAGTGGAGAAGGTAAGGGACTTCAAAGCGCCTTGTAAGCTCAAAACTCATCGCGAAGACCATTCCCATTATAAATGCATAAATGCCCTGCCGGAGATCGGCGTGGGCCGCGCCGAAAATGAGCGATGAGATGAGAGCCGCTTCGACCGGGGAGAAACCCCTTCGGAGCCGGTGCCATACGATCCCCCTGTAGACGAGCTCTTCCACAAAGGGAGTCAGAAAACCGTAGACAGCAGCCGCAAAGGGCAGGACAGCCGGATGCATAGAGGCGGCATTTTGGGGACCGGAACCTGCCAGTACAAGATTTAAAAAAGCGGACAGGCATATGGTGCCAAATGGAAGCAGACCCATCAGAAGACGGCTGTCTTTTCTGTGTGCGATCCATGCGCCGGCGCTTCTTGCCCTGGTGACCATGATCTCCCGCTGTCCGTCTTTCAGAAGCGGGAGCACAGAGCCTGCTGAGGCGATCCCAAGGATCATAAGATCCGCCGCGTCGTGCCAGAACGTATAATAGGCGGTCATATCCGCGGACGCAGCAAGAAGCACCGACTCGAGAAGCCTGTAGAGGACCGAGCGGATCGTAATAAAGAGCACGATATAGATCAGGAACGGGCGAACGGCATACCAGCCGATCTCAAGTCGTTCTCGTCTCATGGGTTTTGTCTGCGCCTTTCCGGAATTAAAAAACAGCCCGGCGAAAGAAACGCCGGGCTGTTCTCAAACTGTCTCACTTGCGAAGTGAACTCCTCATCAAAGGATCTGATCAGCGAAGCATAGCGCCGCCGATGACCATCATCTGAACCTCGCTGGTTCCTTCATAGATCTCGGTGATCTTAGCATCTCTCATCATGCGCTCGATGGGATACTCACGAGTGTAGCCGTAGCCGCCGAAGAGCTGCAGGCATCTGCGTGTAACGTCAGAAGCGTTTGCTGCTGCAACGAGCTTAGCTTCAGCTGCGTACTGTGTATAAGGCTTGCCTTCGTCAACAGCGCAAGCTGCGCGATAGACCAGCATCTTAGCAGCCTCAGTGTTGGCTTTCATCTTGGCAAGCTCGAACTGAGTGTTCTGGAACTTAGCGATCGGACGGCCAAACTGTACTCTCTCCTTAACGTACTGAACAGTTACATCGAGAGCGCCTTCAGCAATACCAAGAGCCTGTGCAGCGATACCGATTCTGCCGCCGTCAAGAGTCATCATAGCAATTCTGAAGCCCTTGTTGACTTCGCCCAGAAGGTTTTCCTTCGGAACCTTAACGTTCTCGAATACGAGCTCGCATGTGCTGGATCCGCGGATACCCATCTTCTTCTCGTGGGAACCGACGCTGAAGCCTTCCATATCCTTTTCCATGATCAGAGCGGTGATGCCCTTGTTGCCAAGAGACTTGTCTGTCATACCGAATACTACAAAGATATCAGCAACACCTGCGTTTGTGATGAAGATCTTAGAGCCGTTTACCAGATAGTAGTCGCCCTTGTCTTCAAAAACGGTCTTCTGGCCTGCTGCGTCTGTACCTGCATTGGGCTCGGTCAGACCGAAAGCGCCAAGCTTCTCACCGGTAAGCAGCGGGGGAAGATATTTCTGCTTCTGCTCTTCTGTACCGAACTTGTAGATCGGCCATGCGCAGAGGGATGTGTGTGCAGAGATACCAACTGCTGTGGAAGCACAAACCTTGGAAACTTCCTCGATGCACTGTGCATAGGACAGCTCATCCATGCCTGCTCCGCCGTACTCCTCCGGGAAGGGGATTCCGAGAAGTCCCATCTCAGCAGCCTGCTTGAATGTCTCAACGGGGAATTTCTCCTCTTCGTCGATCTCAGCAGCGATAGGTCCGCAGACGCCTACTGCAAAGTCACGGTACATGTCCACCATATCCTGATGGATTTCGTCATTAAAAAAACTCATTGCGACCTCCTTTGTGATTGCGCTACATTGTAGCAATTTCAGATAAATTATTACACATCTATCTAATCACAAATATTATAGCATCCTATCTGTTCAGTTTCTACAAAAAGAATGACTTTTTATTAACAATTTACACAGTAAAACAGCAATTACGGCAGATGTTATAAAGAAATAACTCTTCGCAGAGAAATTGAATAAATGAGTTTTTCACGCACTTTCATGCCGGTGATACGGGACAGCGCCTGCTCATACAGATCCAGCTGGATCTGATATCTGTCCCGCAGTTCCTGCGGATCAAAGACGCGGTCCGTCTTATAATCCACAAGGATCAGCTCGCCGTTTTCAATGAAATACGCGTCGATGATACCCTGTACAAGTACGGTCTCATCCTTCGGAAACTCCGGGTTCAGCCGGTTTGCTTCTATGCCCAGAACAAATGGCTGTTCACGGAACAGCGCGCCGCGTGAATCCGCGTCTGCCATCCTGCCGGCGAGCTCACTGTGAAGGAAGGACAGAATACCGCCCGCCGGGAGTTCATCGGCATACGAAGCCGGGATCCGCCCGCCGTCAGCCAGCTCGCGTCTCCAGAGATCGAAAGCGGCCTGATCGACCTGTGCCGGATTCCGGAATCTGCCGTAGTCAAACAGTTCCAAAAGTCTGTGGACTGCTGTGCCGTATTCAGTTCCGGTGAAGGCACTTTTAGTTTGAGGGCTGCCGTGTCCTTCTTCAGAATCTGCTTCACAGGTGTCAGTCCCGGCTGCTTTTGCAATGTCTTCCGCCGCAAAGAAGGGGATCACAGGAGCCGGATTGTTCTCCGGGAAGATCTCATAGGCACTCTCCCCCTCTTCCTCAAGGGAAGCGAGCTTGAGCTCCGAGACGGAGGTCTTGGTGTAGAGCCCGCGCAGGTCTTCGTGGGCATATCTGCGCGAGAAGGTCTTCCGCAGCTGATCAAGGAGTACAGGGTCCGGAAGGGGATCGCCATCAAACTCTCCTGCCTGCTCGAGCTGTTGTTTGCGAACCGCCATACCGGACTGGTGGCGCAGCTCATTCCACACAAGATCCGCGCAGTTGACCGTCCGGATCACGAAATGACCGGATCCCTGTCCCGCGTGGATCGCATACCAGATCAGCTCCAGAAAGCTCTCGGAATCTGCCAGAAGCGCGGTCGGCAGCTTTTCTCCGGCCTCCATGGCTGCCGGAAGACGCTCCTCCCAATCCTCGCATTTGTCCGGAATGTTCTCCAGATAGCCTGTGAGGATCAGCTTTTCCTTCGCCCTGGTCATGGCTACATACAGAACGCGGAGCTCTTCGCCGAGACTCTCCCGCCGTATCTTGTCAGCGATCGCTTCTTTGCGGATAGTGCGGTATTTGGTCCTTGAGACCGGGTCCCAGTGATCCATACCGATTCCCCAGTCGTTGTCGCAGATCAGGCTCCCTTTGGTATCGTGGTAGCGGTAACTGTGATTCTTGGCTGTGCCTGCGACAAAACAGACCGGGAATTCCAGTCCTTTGCTCTTATGGATACTCATGATCCTTACGACATCGGCATTTTCATCAAGGATATTGGCCTCGCCGTAGTCCACTTCTCTGTGGTGGACCTGGTCGATGTAGCGCACAAAATCAAAGAGTCCGCTCAGCGCCATATTGTCGAAGGACGCTGCCTGAGCCAGGAGCAGCTGCAGATTCGCCGACCTCTGCTCTCCGCCGGGCATTGCCCTGCACCACTCCTCGTATCCGGTCTCGGCAAACAGAGCAGTGAGCAGATCCCGGATCCCGAGATAGATGGTCTTTCCCCGCCATGTGCGGAGAAAGGCCAGAAATGCCGCGCACCTTTCTGACAGCGCCGGATCGCCGCCAGTTTCACCGCATTCCGCCATATGCGCAACGCAGCTGTACAGGTCCGCATCCCTGTCGGAGGCAAGCCTGATCCTGGCGATGTCCTCCTCATCGAATCCGCCCCAGTAACTTCGCAGAACGCCGTAAAGAGGAATATCCTGCCTGGGATTATCGAGAACACGGATCATCTGCAGCACTGCCTGGATCTCGCCGGCGGAAAAATAACCGGTACGGGATTCGATATAGTAAGGGATCCCCTGCTTTTCAAAGACGTCCCGGAACTCTTCATTCCAGCCCGCGCCGCTCCGCAGCAGGATGACGATATCGCCGTAGCGGCAGGGACGCTGAAGGCCGTCCTCTCCCATGACCGGAAGATGGCCGACCAGATCCCGGATCCTGCCGGCAACAGCGAGCGCCTCTTTCTGCCTTGCGCTGAGCCGCTCGATCTCAGGGGGGATCTTGCGGGAAGGATCCTCGGGGCCGCCCACAAGGATCAGCTCTGTCCTGTACAGATCGGGATCGCCGGCCGCCGGATAGGAAGCACCCGCCTTGAGCGAGACGTCTTCCCCGTATTCGACGCCTCCGATCTCGCTTCTCATGAGCCGGAAGAACACGTCATTGACGCTGTCAAGGACTTCACTGCGGCTTCGGAAATTGCTGTCGAGGTCGATCCGCTCCTTCTCCGCGTCCATGGGAAGATACTCCGCGAGCTTGGCCATAAAGATCTCGGGTCTTGCAAGACGGAATTTATAGATGGACTGCTTTACGTCGCCGACCATAAAGCGGTTGTAGACCTTTTCATCCTCGGTGGAGATGATCCGCAAAAGGAGTTCCTGCACTTCATTGCTGTCCTGGTATTCATCGATCAGGATCTCGTCAAAATACTGCCGGTATCCCATAGCAGCCCTGCGCGGCTGATAGTTTCCGTCATCGTCCTTTTCCGTCAGGACCTGCAGCGCCAGATGCTCCAGATCCGCGAAGTCTATGACATTCTGCTCCTTCTTGACCGACTGGAAATACTGCCTGAAGCGGCATGTCAGGTCGGAAAGCGCCTGTGCGGCAGGCCTGACCCGGCGCATTGATGCGAGTATGGAATCAGGATCCGCGTTCTGGTACCTCTTCCTGAGTTTGGCGATCTTGTCCTTGGCGTCATTTCGCATCCCATGGGCGATCTCCTTGAGTCCGGGATCGACTTCCGGATATTTTTTGGCAGTAAAGCGGGGCATGGAACCGAATTCCATGGACAGGATGTCCAGGACCCTTGCCCATATCGCTTTCATCTCGCCGACAGGCACCTGTCCCGCACTCGATGCGGACGGGCATTCTCCCAGAGAGCGCATAACGGCGTACTCCTCCCGCATGAGCGGAATATAGAGCGCAGGACCGTCAGGGCGGCCGCAGACCGCAAGGATCCTCTCGTACTGCTTCCCGAGATCACGGATCCGTTCCGCTGCGGAGAGAATGATGAACTGCATCCATATGGAGGAAAACAGCGCGTCCTCATCGCTGACATCATAATCTGCCGCTCTGTCCCTGATCCACTCCTCCGGATCCGGATGGCTGACTGCCTGCTTGTAGAGCATTTCCAGGATATCCTCCAGCTCCTTGTCGCCGGCATTGTGGCAGAAAGCTTCTGTGCAGGCCGACAAAGAGGGATCTCCTGCGGCATAACACTCTTCCAGAAAGTCCTCCAGCGCGTCTTTGCGCATGAGGTCGCCTTCCGTCTGGTCCATCTGCCTGAAACCGGGATCCATATCGATATCGCTGAAATTATTGCGCAGAAGGAACGTGAAGAAACTGTCCATTGTGGTGATCTGCGCGTTGTGAAGAAGAGTCTCCTGTCTCTGCAGATGCGTGTTGTCGGGATCTTCCTCAATCCTCTTCGCGATCGCCGCGCCGATCCGCTCTCTCATCTGCGCAGCTGCAGCCTTGGTAAAAGTGACTACCAGAAGCCGGTCTATATCCAGCGGATGATCTCCCTCGCTGATCATGCGGACGATCCTCTCGACCAGAACGGCCGTCTTGCCGCTTCCGGCTGCCGCGGAAACAAGTATATTGTGATTTCTTGCCTGCAGAACCCTTGTCTGCTGACTGGTAAATGTAATTGCCATAGTCAGGTGCCTCTGTAATGCTGATCAGCATGTGCCTTCGGACAATGCAGATCTGTGAAAATGGTATGCGCGGGACCGGATCAGTGATCCCGATACCGGTAACCGTCAACGGACAGATCAAATCCGCATACTTCTTTGTAGGGACAATAGGTGCATGCCTCTTTGTCCTTGTCCCAGACGGCCGGCTCTGCGGACGCGTTGCCGTCCAGGATCTCCTCAGCCAGTTTGCATACTACCTCATTTACCTCTTTGGAGAGAGCCTCAAAGCCGGCTGTCGTGAATACATGGGAGCCCCTTGCGGTGACTTTGCCGTTCTTCGCGATCAGAGGGATCACATCGCTCTTACCTGCAATCGAGGTGTCAAGAAGCGTATAGGAGGCAGGATCGTCGTTGACCATACCGGTCGGTCGAAGGGCTGCCCGGATTCCGGCCAATGTTTCCTCGGAAGGCGATTCCGCAGCGGGCTCTTCCTGACTGCTGCCGTCACTGACCGCGCTTCCGCCGTCCAGGACCGCGTCCGTGATCTTGTAGTACAGCATGGCGGCGGGAAGGATCTCTTTGCCCGGGTTTGCGGCGGCCAGATCCTTCAGGACCGCGTTCATATACATAATGAGCTGGAGCTGGAGCCCGCGCCGCATCAGATCCTCTTTGAGGTCGTTGCTGCCGGATTTGTAATCCAGTATCTTGACAAAGACCGAGTCGTCCTGCCTGCACAGGTCCAGACGGTCGATCCGCCCCACAAGCTTGAGCCAGCGGCCTTCGCTCAGAGGGAAGGTGATCATGTCCGCCTCGCCGCCGGGGCCGAAGGAATACTCAAATCCCTCAGGATCAAACTTTCCCTTTTGCAGCTGGTACTGCAGGGTGTCTGCTGTGCGGATGAGGATCTGTTCCATCCGCGCAAGCTGCGCTTCGCTTCTTTTTGTGGAATACATGAGCAGGTCATTGTATGAAGCAGCGGTATCCCGGAGCGCTTCCACGGCAAGCGCCTGCCCCTCTTCGGGCGTAAAACCGCGCCATGAAAGTCCTTTCTTCTGCAGGTTTTTACTGAACCGCTCCAGACTCTGGTGAAGGATCCTCCCGGTGTCCACCGGTTCGATCACGAATTCTTCACGCTTCTTAAGGCCCAGTCCATACTGCAGAAACTGCATAAGAGGACATCGGGCAGCGGTCTCCATGCGGTTGATCCCGCCAAAAACAGTCGTGCCGTATAAGGATCCTGCCGTTTCCCTGCTGATCCAGACGGGGTCATATCGGGTGAACGCGGCGTCCTTGAGTTTCTCCAGCGCGGCGCCGGTCTCCAGCCCGCCCTCGCGCATCATGAAACCGTAAGCGGTCATAACGGTGTCCGCTTCCTCGCTGCCCGTCTCCCACTTTCCCTGCGCAAATTCCCTCAGCGCGCCTGAAAGCCAGACGATACTATCGCCGGTACCGGTAAGCTGCTCTGCCGCAGACCGGAGCTGCGGGTGCTCGACAGCCGCATCCGGAAACAGTTTGCGGATCATCTGGACCAGGTAGGAAGGATGAAGCGTGCTGCCCTCCGGTTTGGTCCTGGCAAAAGACAGATAAAGAGTATCGGTGGGCTTGGTCATATTCATGTACAGATAGAGTCTCTGCAGGTACATCTGCTGCCGCGGCGTCGGGGAGAGCTCCGTCCCGGAGGATTTCAAAAACTCCCTGTCCAGATCCGACAGAAGGCCTCCCCGGGAAGTTCCTCTGGGAATGTTTCCGTCGTTGACGCCGGTAAAGAAGAGAATGCGGCACTGAGAGACCCTGGTCCTCTCGATGTCGCCTACCAGAACGCGGTCCGTCTGCTGCGGCAGAGTGCCCAGACGGATCTCCGTAAAGCCTGTCTCTAACAGTTCCAGGTACTCCTGCGAGGAGACCTTCTCATCACCCAGAAGATCGTGGATCTGCTCAAGCAGATCGATCACGTACCGGTAAAGCTGGCTGAACTGCTTGCTGCGCACAAAGTCGCCTGCCTGCTGGAAATCAGCCGACCACTGCGCCATCTTCTCCTCCATGGAAAGACCGGACATGAAGCGGTACAGGGCTTCCGTTCTCTCGGCGGCGGTACCTGCTGCTGTCCGCTCCTGCCCGATGGGACCGGCGGCGGGCTCGATCTCCCCAAGGAACTGAAGGCGCAGCGGCTCTGTCTGCGCGTCAAAGGGAAGGGCCCATTTCCGGCGTCCCCGGATCCCATGCGCCAGGCAGTAGTTCTCCAGTATATCGATCTGCTCGCTCGTCAGGCTGCTCATACCGCTTCTCAGGTACTTGAAGACAGCGTTGTAGGAATATCCCTGCGGTCTGATCTGCAGCACGCTGCGGATCGATTCGGTAAGGGGACTGAGTCCCGCGGAACTGGTCCGGTCCACGTAGAAAGGGATCTCATAGCGGGGCGCCAGCTTCTCAAACAGTTTCCCGTAGTTCTCCAGATCCCCGCAGACAACAGAAATATCCCGGTACTGGCAGCCTTTGGTCAGTACCAGCTTCCGGATCGCGATGCAGATCTGGCGCACTTCCTCTTCCGGCGTATCGGTCTCGTACAGACGCAGTCTTCCGTCAACAGGTACAGGACAGGCAGCTGACGGATAGCGGAATATACTGCGCTCAAGGTGCGCCAGTACAGGATTGCCGCGAAAACGGACCGGGACCTCGTCCGCACTTCCGACGAAAAGGTCTGTTCCCCTTTCAAGACCTTCCCTTGCGGCCATTTTGTCGATATCACAGACCGTCTTCCTTGTCAGGTAGAAAAGATGGTCCTCCCTGCCGGGAGCCTTCTGCGTGCGCACTTCACCGATTGACGGACCTCCGTCCGCCCCGAAAGTCATAGAGATCACCACACCGCGGCTGCAGCGGATCAGAGAGGAAAGAACGCGGTACTGCACCGGCGTAAAGCCGGTAAAGCCATCCAGCACAAAAGTGCTGCGCCTTACCCATTCGGAGGAGGGGATCGCTTCCGCAAGAAGGTCCAGCATCTCCTCGGAGGTGATAAACCGGTCCTTCTTCCCGGTGAGGAAAGCATTGTAGAGGACCTGCAGATCATGGAGCCTTGCGCTGAGGGCGCCCTGGCCCCGGTCAGACGCGTACTTCTGCATAGCCTCCAGTTCCTGCCCGCCAATACCGTACTGCATGAATTCCGAGAGGACCGATTTGACTTCCGCGATCATGCCGGGATAATGAATGCTCCTCCCGAGGATCTTCAGGTCTCCTGCGTGCCGGCCGGCAACCCTCCGAAGGAGCAGAGTCTTGCCCGTATCGTCGAGCACAGCACGTTTGGGAACGCCGATCTCTTCAAATACCTTGTGGGTAAGCCTGCCAAAACTCAGCACGTCGATATTCAGGATCCCCTTATGAGGCGATTCCGTGACGATCTCCTTCTGGGTCTGCATGGAATACTGGTCCGGGACGATAATGACATAGTTGTCCCGGGCATGTACTCCCTCCTTCAGAGATCGTTCCGCCTGTTCGAGGATCCAATTGTGAAGCGTGCGGCTCTTTCCGGATCCGGAAGCGCCGAAGCAAAACCTGTAGCTCATACTGCTCTCCATTCCTGTTCTACGGATTACAACAGGTTGCAATTGCAAAAAATGCAATGAAACCTCTGATGTTCTTTATTTTACACCGCAGCCTGTACAAAAAAAAGCACAGCCCTTTTCAAAGGGCTGCGCTTTGTGATCGTTCAGGATCAGACCGGAATCGCTTCCGGATCATTTCTTCATGCTCTTCTCACGGGTCTCGCGGATCGTCTCGCCGGAGATGATCTCGAAGCTGACGCCTGTGCGGTTGGGCTTATCATCTTCAAAAGTGTAATCCTTGCCGGGAAGGATGGCGTTGAGGATGATGCCGACGAGGGAGCCGGTTGCAAGACCGGAAAGACTCAGGGTCATGCCGCCGATCGGAATGTTGATTGCGCCTGCGTTGGAGTAGCTGATGCCGATGGAGAGAACCATGATCAGCGCCGCGATCAGGACGTTTCTGCTCTTGGAGAAGTCTGTGCCGGTCTCAACAAGGTTTCTGACACCGACTGCGGAGATCATTCCGTAAAGGACAAGGGAGATGCCGCCGATGGTTGCGGAAGGCATTACCTCGATGATAGCCGCGAACTTGGGACAGAAGGAAAGCAGAACTGCGAAACCTGCTGCGATGCGGATGACGCGGGGATCATATACCTTGGTCAGCGTAAGGACGCCTGTGTTCTCGCCGTAAGTTGTGTTTGCGGGAGCGCCGAACAGGGAAGCCAGCGCGGTTGCAAGGCCGTCACCGGTCAGTGTGCGGTGAAGTCCGGGATCCTTGATGTAGTTGATGCCGCAAGTGGAGCTGATCGCGGAGATATCGCCGATATGCTCCATCATGGTAGCCAGAGCGATCGGAACGATGGTCACAATACTTGTGAGAAGAAGTCCCGCGTTCAGGTTTCCGCCTGTGAAGATCGAGAAAACAGTTCTCTCATAGTGGATCGGGAAACCGATCCAGGCAGCTTCTGCGACAGGTGTAAAGTCGATCTTGCCGGCAACTGCGGCGCAGATGTAGGAACCGATCACGCCCAGAAGAATGGGGACGATCTTGATCATGCCTTTGCCCCAGATGTTGCAGATCACTACGATGATGATCGCAATGAGGGCAACCCACCAGCAGCTCTCCACGTTGTTGATAGCGGAAGGAGCAAGGTTCAGTCCGATCGCGATGATGATCGGTCCGGTAACGACCGGAGGGAAATACTTCATGACTTTGCTGGTGCCATATGCTTTAAAGAGAGCTGCGAGCAGCAGGTAGACAAGACCTGCGCAGGCGACGCCGAAGCATGCGTAGGGAAGAAGCTCGCTGGACGTGCCATCCGCGTTAAGAGGCGCGATCGCTGCGTAACCGCCAAGGAAAGCGAAGGATGAGCCCAGGAATGCGGGCACCTTTCTCTTGGAGATCAGATGGAAAAGGAAGGTTCCGAGACCTGCGAAAAGCAGTGTTGTGGAGACGTCAAGTCCGGTGATCAGCGGAACAACGACTGTTGCGCCGAACATTGCGAACATGTGCTGCAGTCCCAGAACTACCATCTTGGGGGTTCCCAGCTCACGCGCATCGTAGATCGCGCGCTCGCCGACTTTGTAATCAGTTTTGCTCATTTACATTCCTCCTGTTCTTTAAAAAACACGTCAGGGAACACTATCCCTGACGTGTCGTTTTAACGTATTAATTTGTTCTGACTCATGAATTTCTGACGCATAAATGTTCTTCCCTCAAAATCTAAAGCTGATTCTATACAAGAACATAAAATTAGTCAAGAAATTTGTTGAAAACTTTTGGCGATTATTCCGCTTCCTCAGGATGCTCTTCCTCGTAGACAGCCTCTTTGTCGTGGTCGTCTTCGTGGATCGCTTCGCCGTTTTCCTCGCCTTCGTAGATTGCTTCCTTGGCGTCGTCATCCTCATGGATCTCTTCAGAAGCTTCGCTCTCCCAGTCTACATAGACTTCACGGGCTGCATCTTCTTCTTCCATTTCCTTGGCAACTGCGTTTGCAACAGCCTCTTCAACAACTTCCTCGTCCAGATCGCTCTCTTCCTCTGCGAGGATATCCTTTACGCGTGCAGCGGAGTCAGCAACAACGGTCTTCACCTTGCCGGCTGTCTCATTGACTACGTCCAGAACTTCTTCACCCTTGGGGCCGATCGCTTCTCTTACCTTAGCCATTGCATCGGCAGAGCTTGCTTTGATGGTTGTATAGGTCCTGTTTGCAGCAGTTATGAATCTCTCTGCGGGATCCTCTTCTTCTTCCTCGTCGCCGCCGTCCTCATCGATGTCGTCGAGATCCTCGTCAAAATCGTCCTCGGCCGCCTTGCTGCTCTCATCCAGATAACTATAAACGGTAGCCGCCGTAACACCTGCCACTGCTAATCCGAAAAGAAGCTTTCCTAATCTGAACATAATAACCTCCTAAATGTGCTCATTTGGGCTTTTGAGCCCCGTTTGAATCCATACTACTCTATTTAGGGCCAAAATTAAAGATAAAATTCACAATGCGCGGGTTTAAGTGAAGCCGTTTCTTGTCTGCGTTTCCAAGCAATGGTATCATTAATGCATTGGATGCGGTGCCTGGAAAATGGAGGGATTAGCATTGAATGACAAATTCTGGGATCTGAAAAAAGCCAAACAGGACAAGATGATCAATGGCGCGCTCAAGATCTTTGCCCGCAACGGATTTCGCCATGCCAGCACGGATGAGATCGTGGCAGAGGCTTCGATCAGCAAGGGCCTGCTGTTTCATTATTTCTACAGTAAAGCCGGATTATATGCATTTCTCACGGAGTACAGCGCGCGTTTCGCCATGGTGGAACTCAATTCCGAGCTGCGGCGCAGGGAGGACCTCCCCTTTTTCGATTTCCAGTACGCGCTGACCAAAGCGGAGGCGCTGATCATGCGTCAGTATCCGTATATGCTGCTGTTTATGGAGAACGCCGGATCCGATATTGAGGCAGACACCTATGATCTGACCAAAGAGCATCTTTCGCTGTACAGGGACCGCCTCGATGCCCTTCTCGAAATGTCCGCTTCCGCAGCGGATATGCCGGCAGAAGATGCAAAGCGGATCGACGGACTGCTCCGCCTCGTCCGTCTGGACCGCACAGCGTCGCTTCTGAAAGAAGACAGTTTCTCACCGGATCGGTATGTGTCCGAGGTCACAGACATGATTCGCTTTATGGAAAAGCTGTATAACAGATCATAAGCCATTAACATAGAAAAGAGCCGGGATCATTCAGATCCCGGCTCTTACTGTTTGACCGATATGATCACTGCTTAAGCAGTGTCCCGGCTGATCATTTGCCGGCAGGAAGTTTGAAGGAACTCTTCAGTCCTACAATGCGGTTAAATACAGGCGCGCCTTCTCTGGAATCGTGGCAGTCCACGCAGAAATAGCCGTTTCTCACGAACTGGAAACGATCGAAAGGCTTCGCGTCCTTAAGCGCAGGCTCCGCGTACGCGCTGCATTCGACAAGGGAATTGGGATTGAGATTAAGGGAGCCATCCTCGTTGTAGACGCCCTTTTCCTCATCCACGATGTTCTCATAGAGTCTTACCTTGACCGGAACCGCTTCCGCAGCGCTGACCCAATGGATCGTGCCCTTGACCTTGCGGCCTGTGAAGCCGCTTCCGCTCTTGGTCTCGGGATCGTAGGTCGCGTGCACAGCGGTAATATTGCCGTTCTCATCGGTGTCGTAACCGACGCATTTGACAAAGTACGCGTACATCAGACGCACTTCGTTGCCGGGATAGAGTCTCTTATACTTGGGGATCGGAGCCGGAAGGAAGTCCTCTCTCTCGATCCAGAGCTCACGTCCGAAGGGGATCTGCCTGACGCCCAGTTCGGGATTCTCCAGATTGTTGTCCGCATCCAGCATCTCGATCTGATCCTCGGGATAATTGTCGATGATCAGCTTGATCGGATCGAGAACCGTGAGCATTCTGCTGCAGCTGGGCTTAAGATCTTCGCGGATGCAGTACTCGAGCATAGCGTAATCGGAGGAGGACTGCGCCTTGGAGATGCCGCTCAGTTCCACGAATCTCTTGATCGACGCGGGCGTAAAGCCTCTGCGGCGAAGACCGGAGATGCTGACCAGCCTGGGATCGTCCCATCCGTCAACAATGCCCTCTTCCACGAGTTTCTTGATATAGCGCTTGCCGGTGACCACATTGGTCAGATACATCTTGGCAAATTCGATCTGTCTGGGAGGATGTACAAATCCTGCCTCTTTCACGACCCAGTCGTAGAGCGGGCGGTGATCTTCGAACTCAAGCGTGCACAGAGAATGGGTGATGCCCTCGATCGCGTCCTCAATGGGATGAGCGTAGTCGTACATGGGATAGATGCACCAGGCGTCACCGGTGTTGTGGTGATGCATGTGCGCTACACGGTAGAGGATGGGATCTCTCATATTCATATTGGAACTGGCCATGTCGATCTTCGCACGGAGAGTCTTCTCTCCGTCCGCAAATTCGCCGTCCTTCATGCGGGTGAACAGATCCAGGTTTTCCTCTATGCTCCTGTCCCTGTTGGGGTCGTTGATGCCGGGCTGTTCGAGTGTGCCGCGGTACTCTCTCATCTGCTCCGCGGTGAGGTCAGAGACATACGCTTTTCCCTTTTTGATCAGGTCCACAGCGATCTCATACATCTGTCCGAAGTAATTGGAGGCAAAAAAGAGCCTGTCCTCGTAATCGGCGCCGAGCCATGCCACGTCCTCCTTGATGGACTCAACAAATTCGCTCTTCTCCTTGGTGGGGTTGGTGTCGTCAAAGCGGAGGTTGAATTTGCCGCCATACTGCTGTGCCATGCCGTAGTTGAGCAGTATGCTCTTGGCGTGACCGATATGGAGATATCCGTTCGGCTCGGGAGGAAAACGTGTGTGGACCGTCGTATAGACGCCCTCCGCGAGATCCTTGTCAATTTCCTTTTCAATAAAATGACGGCTCACTTTTTCTTCTGCCAGAGCTGCGTCATCTCTCATCAGTTCTTCTTTACCCATAAATGCTCCTGTGTCCTGTAATAATCTGGATGATCCGTAGTCAGCCGCGGGTCACACCTTTTGCGCGATGTTTTGACCCCGGCAACATATTATAGCACAAAAAACGTCAATGTAAATTTCTGCGCTGCAGATTCGTTCATCCGCAGCGCAGAAACTGTAGTCATCGTATGTAAGGTCCGCCCAAAGGTCACGCGTCCTGTGTGGAATAGTTGGGAGCTTCCTTTGTGATCTGGATGTCGTGGGGATGGCTCTCCTTGAGGGATGCGGCTGTGATCTTGACGAACTGGCCCTTCTCCTGCAGCTCTTTGATGTTGTGGGATCCTGTGAGGCCCATGCCGCTGCGGATACCGCCGCACATCTGGAAGATCACGTCTTCCACTTCGCCCTTGTAAGCGACACGTCCCTCGACGCCTTCGGGTACGAGTTTGCGGGCGTTCTCCTGGAAATATCTGTCCTTGCTGCCGTTTTCCATTGCGGAAATGGAGCCCATGCCTCTGTACACCTTGTACTTGCGGCCCTGGAAGAGCTCGGTCGCTCCGGGGCTCTCCTCGCAGCCTGCCAGCATGGAGCCCATCATACAGACGTTCGCGCCTGCAGCGAGAGCCTTTGTCATATCGCCGGAGAACTTGATGCCGCCGTCCGCGATGACGGGGATATCATACTGTCTGGCGACTTCATACGCATTCATGACAGCGGTGATCTGCGGAACGCCGATGCCTGTGACGACGCGGGTCGTGCAGATGGAGCCGGGTCCGATACCGACCTTGACAGCGTCCGCGCCGGCCTTGATCAGGTCACGGGCGCCTTCGCCTGTCGCGATATTGCCGGCGATGACGGGCAGATCCGGATAGGCGTCCTTGATCATGCGCAGGGAGCGCAGGACGTTCTCGGAATGGCCGTGGGAGGAATCAAGCACGATGATATCGACCTTGGCCTTGCGGAGCGCTTCCACTCTCTCGAGGACATTGGCTGTGATGCCGACACCGGCGCCGCAGAGAAGACGTCCCTGGGGATCCTTGGCTGCATTGGGGTACTTGATGTTCTTTTCAATATCCTTAATTGTGATCAGACCGACAAGGTTGTAGTCATCGTCGACGATGGGAAGCTTTTCCTTCTTGGAACGGGCAAGGATCTTCTGCGCCTCCTGCAGCGTGATCCCTTCTTTGGCCGTGACAAGTCCCTCGGAAGTCATCGCCTCGCGGATCTTCTTGCTGAAATCGGTCTCAAATTTCAGGTCTCTGTTGGTGATGATGCCGACGAGCTTTCTGCCCTCTGTGATCGGAACGCCGGAGATCCTGAACTTGCGCATCAGGTTCTCTGCATCCAGCAGAGTGTGCTCGGGAGAAAGAGAGAAGGGATCGGTGATAACGCCGTTCTCAGAGCGCTTGACCTTGTCCACTTCCTCGGCCTGTGCCTCGATCGACATGTTCTTGTGAATAATGCCGATTCCGCCCTGTCTCGCCATGGCGATCGCCATTCTGTGTTCTGTGACTGTATCCATGCTCGCGCTCATCATGGGAATGTTGAGACGGATGGTTTTTGTAAGATTTGTGCTAAGGTCAACTTCGTTGGGAATAACTGTAGAGTATCCGGGTACCAGAAGTACGTCATCAAATGTAATGCCTTCACCGATCAGTTTCGCCATTTTTACCTCCTGTGGATGGTCTTTGGATGATTGTATCTTCGTTTTCGTTCAAATCAGTCTCTGAAAACTTTTCTGGGGCTGAATGTGCGGATGAGATCCAGGATCTGACTGCTGTAATCGCCGACCATATCCAGGATCAGCTCTGTGCCGTCCGATAATATGAGCGCGTAGCGGCTGGCCTTATTCTCATCTCCCTGTGAACTGTAATCAATAACTTTGAGATCTTTGTTCTTGAATCCGTCCAGGTGATAAGAACCGACAGGCGCAAGCACTTCCATTTGGGTCAGATCGTAAACAGCCAGTTCCTTGCGGCGCTGCTTCTGCATGATCTTGGCGACGCGGAGCTCCTTGTCTACATAGACATATTCAAAGTCCACTGCGCTCTCAAGCCAGAAATAATTGGCAGCGGCCGCGCACAGCGCTGCGGGGATCAGGAACAGCAGGCTGGTCATAAAAGCAAGTAAACAAAAACACACTGTAAGAACGCATGCTCCATAGCAAACCGCCTTAATCAGTGTGTTTGGTTTCCTGTTAACGATAACTTCCAGGCATCCTGTGTCCATTTCCTGCCACCTCGCTTCTGCTTTCAGATTATTTTTACCATAATATTACAGAATATTTGAGATTGCAAGGAGGAAAACAGGCAAATCAGAACCGTGTTTTGACAAAAATATCGTAAATTGCTCTGACTGCCACCTCAAAATCGACATTATCGACGCCGATAATGATGTTGAGCTCGCTCGAGCCCTGGTCGATCATGCGGACGTTGACCTGCGCGTGGGCCAGCGCGGAGAAGATCCTTCCCGCGGTACCGCGCATGGATTTCATACCTCTTCCGACGACGGCGATCAGAGCCAGGTCGGACTCGATCTCTACGGAATCCGGCTGGGCCAGCCTGTGGATCGCGGATACGACCCGCTGCTCTTTGTGCATGAACTCGTCCTCATGGACGACGATCGTCATCGTATCAATGCCCGAGGGCATGTGCTCGAAGGAAATGCCGCTCTCTTCGAAGGCCTGCAGGACCTTGCGGCCAAAGCCGACCTCGGAATTCATCAGCGCCTTGGAGATCAGGACCGCGCAGAATCCCTTCTTGCCGGCGATGCCGGTGATGACATAACCGGATTTCTGGCATGTGCTCTCGACGATCCAGGTGCCGTCCGCATCCGGCTTGTTGGTGTTGCGGATATTGATCGGAATACCCTCATGTCTGACAGGGAAGATCGCGTCCTCGTGAAGGACGGAAGCGCCCATGTAAGAGAGCTCTCTCAGTTCTCTGTAGGTGATCGTCTCGATTCCGACGGGATTGTTGATGATGCGGGGATCCGCGACCATGAAACCGGATACGTCGGTCCAGTTCTCATAGACGTCGGCCCTGCAGGCCCTGGCGACGATCGATCCTGTGATGTCGCTGCCGCCTCTGGAGAAAGTCTTGACATTGCCGTCAAATCCTCTTCCGTAGAATCCGGGGATCACGGCCCTGGGATTCTCTTCCAGCGCCTTGGAGAGCACCTCATTGGTCTTTTCAGCGTCCAGATTGCCGTGCTCGTCAAAAAAGATCACGTCCTTGGCGTCCAGGAACTTATATCCCAGATAGCGCGCCATAATACGGCCGTTGAGATATTCGCCGCGGGAAGCCGCGTAATTGCTGTCGGGATTCTGGTGCATGCGGCGCTCGATCTGCGCGAACTCACCTTCCAGGCTGAACCCTTCAAGCCCGAGTCCCTCAATGATCTCGTGATAGCGCTCCTTGATGATATCGAGTTCCTCTCCGAAATCCTCATCCTTGGAAGCCTTGGAATGCATTCTGTAAAGAAGATCGGTGACCTTGTCATCTCCGCTGAAACGCTTTCCGGGAGCGGAGGGAATGACATACACGCGGGAGGGATCCTCCCTGATGATGTCTCCGACCTTCTTGAACTGTTCTGAATCCGCAAGTGAACTCCCGCCGAATTTGACTACCTTTTTCATATTCCGTGACCCTGTCCGAATAACAGGGGATTCTCCTCTCTGTCTTGATGACGGCTGCTGAACTGCCTTATAAGTAATAACAGAATTTTCTCAATCCTGCAAGAGACGGATGCACTGCTTGACAGTTCCAAAGGAAGCGAGCGCGTCCTGAAGCTGTTTTTCCGTCATTTTGAGGGTAACAAACGCCAATTCGCCGGAAGGCGCGTCCTTTGCGTGGATCACAGGTGATCCGGAGAAGACTTCGTGCGCTTTCGCTTCCTCCTCCGCGGAGATCCTGACGAAGTACCTGTAGGACTCGTTCATGGGGTCCGCGATCTGCATGACCTCATCCTGCCAGTTGATCGGGATATTGCGGCCGATGTTCCTCGCGCATTCCATGACGTCGGAGACAACCGCGCTCGCCGTAGGGAACTTGCCTGCTCCGCGGCCGTAGAACATGAGGTCATCGACCATATTGCCGTGTACGAATACACCGTTGAAGACGTCCTGCACGCTGTGCAGCGGGTGGTCCTCCCTTACCAGGAAAGGCGCGGTGCGGACACTGTAGCTGCCGTCTTCCTGCTTGCGGCTGACGCCGAGAAGCTTGATCGCCATATTCATAGCCCGCGCGTAACCGAAATCAGCGGTGGTGATGCGGGAAATACCCTCGCAGGGAATGTCCTCATAGCGGATCGTGCGGCCGCTGATCAGGGACGAAAGGATGGCGATCTTGCGGCAGGGATCGTGCCCTTCCACATCTGCTTCCGGATTTCTCTCGGCATATCCCTTCTCCTGCGCCTCCTTGAGCGCGTGTTCAAAAGAAATGCCGGCTTTTTCCATGCGTGTAAGGATATAGTTGGTCGTGCCGTTCAAAATACCGAACACAGCCGTGATATCTTCCTGGGTGAGGCAGGCGTTGATCGGACGAAGCAGCGGGATGCCGCCGCCGACGCTGGCTTCAAAGAGATAGCTGCAGTTATTGGCTTTCGCGATCTGCAGGAGTTCGGGACCATGAGCGGCCACAAGCTCTTTGTTGGATGTACAGACGCTGATCCCGCGCTCCAGAGCCTTTTTTGAAAAGGTAAAAGCCGGCTCCTTTCCGCCCATTGTCTCGCAGATCACAGAGATCTCGCCGTCATCGAGAATATCCTGATAGTCGTGCGTGACTCTGTCACAGTAGGGGCTGTCGGGAAAATCGCGCAGATCGAGAATATACTTCACGTGGATCCCTTCCGGGATAGTCTTTCTGATCACGTCCTGGTTGCGATCAATGAGTTCAACGACGCCGCCGCCGACTGTGCCGAATCCGAGAACTGCCATCTGTATCATAACTGTTATCTCCTTTGTATCTTAGGTTCTATAGCGACAGGAAGAATACGATCTTCCTGTTTTTTACTGCTTCTCTCTGCCCATGATGCGGATCCTGCGGACCCCTTCCATCTCCTCGATCTTGCGGATCATCTGACTGATACTGTCCGTATTGTCCTTGATCTGCAGGCTGATGCTCAGATCGGCGACTCCGCTGATCGGTATACTCTGATGGATGGTGAGAATGTTGGCGTTGCATGCGGAAATGATCCCCAGAAGTTCTGCCAGGATCCCCGTCTCATCGTTGATCTCACAGGACAGTGTGACGTTCATGCCCGCCATGCTCTCATGGAATTCTTCAATATCGTCCTTGAATTTGTAGTAGGAGCTCCTGCTGATCCCGGCCAGTTCGACTGCCTCATTGACAGTTCTTGCCTTTCCGGAAGCCAGAAGCTGATTGACTTTTACGACGCCTCTGAGCACTTCGGGCACGGCTCTCTTGCGTACAATATAAAACTCAGACTTTTCGCTCACAGCTGACTCCTTGGGTATTATTAAGAAACGAAACCGACGAAGATTATACTATCACGCAGTGTTCTTTATTGCAAGGACATTTGTTTTCTGTGCGCGGACATTTCTGCGAACGGACAGAACGATCAGGACAATTGCCGTGATCGCAGAGATCAGGCAGGCAATACGGAATCCCTTTGGAAGGTATGTAAAGCGGATCTCGTGATCTCCCGCCGGTACGGGAACGGCCATCAGCCCTCCGTCCACCTTTTCGACCGGTACTTCCAGGCCGTCCACCTGTGCGGTGAATCCCTCATCGTAAGGGACCGAGAAGAAGACCAGGTTTTCAGACGGCAGGCTGATCCTGGCGGCAAAGCCGGTGTTGTCAAAAGCGAATTCGCTGCAGGCAGATTCTCTCCTCTTGCTGCAGGCTCTCTCAAACTCCTGATCACTCATGGTCTCCTCATCCGCGTGCTGGTCTTCCTCCATATAGCGGCCGTATCTGGCTACCTGCTCCTCCGTGAGGATCAGGTCTTTGACCAGCAGCCTGTCCGTCATCTCCCCTTTGCGCATATCGTCGTATTCTTCTTCCCGAAGATAGGTCGTGAAGGTGAATCCCATGGGGATATAGTTCATGTTCTCATAGATCCGGTAGCCGCCGTCCGGGATCCCCTCTTCATATCCCGGCATGCCGCCTTTGTCTTCCAGGGTCTCTGAAGGCCTCACAAGTTCGTTCTGAATGTAATAGCGGACAGAAAGCAGGGCCCTGGCGCCGATCCTGTCAATGGGAAGCGTGGACTCGACGGTCCGGATCATGCCGATCTTTCTGTAGAAGGTAAAGATCGAGGGGCTGACGGTACTCTCGAAGCAGTGAATGGTGGGATAACCCCAGACCATCTCATAGTTGGTCGAAGTCCCGTCCGTCTCAACGCGGAAGAAGGTGGATGTATCCCGCAGGGAAGGCTTTGAATCCAGCATCTGCTGCTTCCACTTTACGCCGCCTGTCTTCGCGATCAGGGAGTTGCCGTTATAGAGAACAGCCCAGTTGGTCAAAAGACACGAGATCAGCGTCGCGGCAAGAAGGACCGTTCTGCGGTACTTTGCTGCCCCTTTAATACCCGGCAGAGCTTCCAGCACGAAGATCATGATCATGAGCTGCACAGCTGTGGACAGACACTCGATCACCAGCAGATCCATGTTGTCGCAGATGGAGAGCCATTTGATCTTTCCGTCCTCCAGGACAGGGAGCAGCGCGCACAGCATGATGGCCAGCGTGATGACTGCGGTGATCCTTGCGCCGCGGCGAAGGTCTTTGCGCCTTCCGGTTTCCAGCGCGCGCGCCGTTATGGAGGCCAGGACCAGGAGCGGCATATAAAACCATCTGGCGTAGTAGCCGGCATTGAAAGCGCTGTAGACCGCGTTCAGGACCGGCACGAGCGCCATGACCGCGCACAGGACAGTCATGCGCTTCTTCCAGGTTCCGGAGAAGATGCTCCAGTACGCAATGACGCCGGAAAGTGAAAAGCACGGCAGATAGGCGGCAAGGGATCCGTTCTTTACCTGGTCAGAGGAGAACAGGGTCGGCTTCGCGATGATGTCGGGCACGACAAACAGCGATTTGAGGATCGCGAACGGCGTCGTGCCGTCCTTGTATGCGATCATGTCATATCCGTTGATATAGTTGTCCAGACGGCTGTTCCCGCTGACGCCCGTGATCGACTGTACAAGGAAGAAGGAAGCCAGCAAAAGCCCTGCCGCTCCGTTCAGGATGATATACAGAACTTCCGGAAGCGCCTTCCTGCACCCGCGCACAGGGAAATATCTTACCAAATAGTACAGGGCCATGAATATGACCTGGCCGAAGAAGAAATAGTAATTGATGATCGCCATCAGCGCGGTCATAAAGGTAAATCCCGCAGGCTTTCTTTTCTGCACGATCTCGTCAAAAGTCAGAAGGTACAGCGGAAAGAAGGCTGTCGCGTCGTGAAAGTGCTGGAACACGATGTTGCACGCCTGAAAACCGGAAAAAGTGTAGAGAGCGCTGCCGATCACAGCCCAGAAGTCATCCCTGACCTGCCGCTTTATCCATGCATAGGAAGTCATCATGGCGGTCCCGTAGCGAAGGGACATGACAAAAGGAAGCAGGTAGGGAACCGTCTTCTCCGGGAAAGGAATGGTCAGCCAGAAGAAGGGACTGCCCCACAGATAAAACGAAAGGCTTCCGCCCATGCTGCCGCCCAGGTCGATATAGGGATTCCAGAAAAAGCGGCCGCTCCGGACCGCTCTGTGGGCCAGAATATAAAACGGCACCTGCTGCACATTGTAATCCCCGTAATAGAAGAAGATCCCGCCGTGATAAACCAAAAAGGGAAGGACCGCTGCCAGATACAGCAGCGCTCCTCCCATGAACAGCAATATATAGCGTGATACGTTCGAACGTTTTGTTGTCAAAATAGCATCCTCTGATCTTAATTCGTACGACTCACCGTTTTGCGATGCGCGGCCGCCTTCAAAGGCCGCTCACTTACTTGCCTTACCGGCCGCCTTCTCGGCTTCGATGAAGTCTTTCATACTGTCCATACGCGCGAAAACAAGCGCATATCCGTCATCTCCGTAGTTGAGAGATCGATTGACGCGGCTGATGGTCGCGGTGGAAGCGCCGGTCTTCTCCGCGATCCGAAGATATGTATCGTGCTTGCGAAGCATCGTAGCTACCTCGAATCTCTGGGAAAGAGAAAGAAGTTCATTGACTGTGCATAAATCCTCAAAAAAGCTGTAGCACTCTTCCTTGCTTTCCAGTGTCAGGATCGCTTCAAAAAGACTGTCGACTGCTTCTGTTCTGATTTTTTTGTTCATGCCCCATTCTCCTTTACAAGTAAACAACACCCTGTGAGCAATATTTTAGCATTGTAAAGTTTTAAAGTAAAGAGGTTTGAGACGGTAATTGTATGTGTGTATCAGATTTTGTCGGGATTTCGTTTATTTATTATTACCCTTTACATTTAAGATTTCATGTGATATTTTGATAATGTTGCACAAATTGTTTTAATTTTCACAATGATTTGGGGGCAATTCACTTTATACATTTTGGAGGTAACAGCATGAGCAAGGGTATTGTCAGAAGATTCAATAACCAGAGAGGATTCGGTTTCATCAGCGATGAAAACGGAAATGATGTTTTCGTACACTATACAGGAATTAACGGCGAAGGGTTTAAATCTCTTGAAGAAGGCCAGGAAGTCGAATTTGACGTGATCCAGGGACAGAAGGGACCGCAGGCAGTCAATGTGACCAAGCTTTGACAAGATGCCGCTGACTTGAAACGAATGATAAATAATAAGAGGAGGCAGTTCATTGGAACTGCTTCCTCTTTTTTTACCCAATATACACGATCGAATGAACGGCTGATCCGATCCGGGATCACCTCGCTCCCATCGCCTGTGCTTTGCGCTTTAAGCCGGCGAGGTCCAGATCTCCTCCAAACAGGGAGAGCGCGCTGCCGACTGTGACGTCCATCCTGCCGCAGGACAGGCCGCCGATCAGGTCAAGGTCTGAAAAGCTATGGACGCCGCCCGCATAGGTGACGGGAAAACCGCTCCTCTTCTGCCAGGCGCCGATCATACGGACAAGCTCTGTCTCCACGCCCGCGCGCTTTCCTTCCACGTCTGCCGCATGGATCAGGAACTCGTCACACCGGTCCGAGAGCCGGTCCAGGTTTTCTTCACAGATCGTATAGGATGTGAACTTCTGCCAGCGGTCCGTTACAACCGCATAGCTTCCGTCCTCCCGTTTCCTGCAGCTGAGGTCCAGCACCAGCCTTTTCCTTCCGACCGCGCGGAGCATCCGCTCCAGTGCTTCGCGGTCCAGACGGCCGTCCCTGAACACATAGGAAGTGACGATCACATGGGAGGCGCCTGCGTCCAGAAAGGACTTTGCAGTCTCTGCCGTGATCCCTCCGCCGATCTGCATGCCGCCGGGGAATGCTGCCAGAGCGCCAACAGCCTGATCAAGATCAGCGCGATAGGCTTTCTCTTCTTTGACAGAATTGAGAAGGATGATGTGGCCGCCGGGAAGCGCCATCTCCTTGTACACAGAGGCATACCAGGAGGCGTCCTTGTCCGCCACAAAGTTCTCGCTTGCTGTACCTTCAGCTCCACCGCTCCGGTCCCTGAGGGTACTGCCTATGATCTGCTTGACTTTACCGTTATGTATATCGATACATGGTCTGATCTGCATTTCGCGACCTCAGGTCAGAATACAAAAGCGCGATCAGCCCAGCACGTCGTGCATGGTATAGAAGCCGGCCTCTTTGCCTGCCAGGAACTTGGCTGCTTCTACGGCGCCTTTTCCGAACACAGCGCGGCTGTAAGCCCTGTGGGAAAGTGTGATCACTTCGTCCTGTCCGGCGAAGATCACGTCATGGTCGCCGACGATCGTGCCGCCGCGCACCGCGCTGATGCCGATCTCTTTGACAGGTCTCTTCGCTCTTCTCTGGGAGCGGTCATAGACAAACTCATATTCGCCGGCAAGCGCATCATTAGCGGCTTCTGCCAGAGCGATCGCTGTTCCGCTGGGCGCGTCCAGCTTCTGGTTGTGGTGCTTCTCCACGATCTCGATATCAAATCCCGCCGCCGCGAGTTTGGGAGCGGCCTGCGCGATCAGGACTTCGAGGAGGTTGATGCCCACGGACATGTTGGCGGACTTAAGGACGGCGGTCTCCTCGGACGCTTTGACGAGCATCTGCGTCTGCTCCGGGGAAAGTCCTGTTGTGCACACGACGACGGGAATCTTTTTCTCAACGCTGTAAGCGAGAAGGCCGTCGACAGCTGATGCCGTGGAAAAGTCCACGATCACATCCGCTTCGGGGCAGTCCTGCAAAGTCCTGTACACGGGATAACCGGCATATGCATCGCCAAACGCGTCCACGCCGGCGACGATCTGTGTATTACTGTCTTTCTCACAGATATCCGTGATGATATGGCCCATGCGTCCGCTGCAGCCATGTAAGATGATCTTTACCATAGTTGTTTCTCCTTATGTCTGTCCTGAAGGA
>CADCIK010000010.1 GCA_902801415.1 uncultured Lachnospiraceae bacterium | reverse complement strand
CACAAAGCTTCCCGTTCCCATGATGAACATCCTCAACGGCGGCGCTCACGCTGACAGCTCTGTTGATACACAGGAATTCATGATCATGCCCGTCGGCGCACCCTCTTTCAAGGAAGGCCTCCGCTGGTGCACGGAAGTATTCCACGCGCTGCAGAAGATTCTCAAGGCTAACAAAGACGTCACAGCTGTCGGCGACGAAGGCGGCTTCGCTCCTATGAAACCCGAAGGCGACGAAGGCGCGATCGAGCTGATCCTTGAGGCGATCAAGGCAGCAGGCTATGAGCCCGGCAAGGATTTCGTCCTGGCTATGGACGCAGCTGCCTCCGAGTGGAAGAGCCCTAAGGGAATCGGTTTCTATCACCAGAAGAAATCCGGCAAGGACTTCACAACAGATGAGCTGATCGACCACTGGGCAGCGCTCGTTGACAAGTATCCCATCTACTCCATCGAAGACGGTCTGGATGAAGAGGACTGGGAAGGCTGGAAAAAGATGACCGAGAAACTCGGCGATAAGGTTCAGCTGGTAGGCGACGACCTGTTTGTTACCAATACCAAGAGACTGTCCAAGGGCATCGCTAACGGCGCTGCTAACTCCATCCTGATCAAGTTCAACCAGATCGGTTCCGTATCTGAGACCCTTGAGGCCATCAAGATGGCGCACAAGGCCGGATACACAGCAATTTCTTCTCACAGATCCGGTGAGACCGGAGACACCACGATCGCAGATCTCGCAGTTGCTCTGAATACCTGCCAGATCAAGACCGGCGCGCCTTCCAGATCCGAGCGAGTTGAGAAGTACAACCAGCTGCTCAGGATTGAAGAACAGCTCGGAGCCGCTGCAACATATCCCGGAAAGGCCGCGTTTAACTTCAAGAACGCGTAAGAGATATTTGCATCCGGCGTAAATATCATTGAATAGAAATAAGCAGCACCTGTCGAATTCGACAGGTGCTGCTTTTGTTTTACGTTTTCTTATCTTTCCTGCGGCCAGGTGCTGCCGGGCCAATCGGCGCCGCCGGATAATGCCTCATAGGTATCGATCACGACTGCTGTATTCTCGTCAACATGCTGCATGACAAATTTCATGTGATCCTCCGGAATGGCTACGCATCCTCCGGTGAATGGCTTTACAGGGCCGAAGCAGTGTAAAAAGATCGCAGAGCCGAGTCCAGGCGTTCCCTCTTCGTTATAGCTGATATTCAGGCAGTACTGGTAGTGATAAATGTAATCGATGATATGCTCGGAATCCCCGCTCTCGAGATCCAGATCGGGCAGGTCTTTGATATTTACCAGCTCGTTGTAGTGGAAGCCCTCGCGCGGGTCTCCGGACCAGTAAGTGTCATTGTCGACTTTCACATAGGGAATCTTGCAGCCCGGATCATCCGCAATGCCGAAAGCGCGGTTAAAGTGGAAAACACCGGTCGGTGTTTTGGCATCCCCTTCTTTGGTCTTGCCGAGGCCGTTTTTGCCGATAAAGCCCGGGCTTGTCATGACCATCTTCCAGGTGCCGTCCTTCTGCTTTTCGTGCAGAGAGATCCAGGCGTCGGTTGCCGTTTCGTCGAAAGCGGCTACGACCAGCATTTGGTCAGCGGTTGCAGCGGCATCCAGATTCGCCACCCAGTCGGGAGAATCAGTGCTGATCCCTTTGTATTCCGATTTCGTTGAGGTACCATTGCCGCATGCTGTGAGTCCTGCGGCCAGAACAAAAGCAAAAAGTAATGCCAGGATACGATTTCTGCTTCTCAGTTTCATAATGTAATCAATCTCCTTTTCCTTTATGGTCAGTAGGTGTTCGTTTGTAATTCATATAATCGTTATACGGACGAAACAGGGAGAATCCACGGTGTTTGAGCCCCAGGAAGGAGTTTATCTGGAAAGATATTGGATCGATCTGCGTGACCAGTGACAGAATAGAAATATTTAAAGCCGGCTGAACAGGCTGAAAACGTTGAGTTATCACGTTTTCAGCTGTTTTTTTGCGTCTTTTTTCTGATAAAATGAAGAATAACGAGAAACACTTCCCCCTTTACCGTTATCTGAAAAGGGATATATATAACTATGGAAAAAAAGAAAAAAGTCAGCATATTGTTTCAGATCGCTATACTGTTCATTTTTGGCGTGATACTGATCGGGGCGCTGTCGATCGTCGCACTGTACAGATTTTCTACCAGATATGTCATGGAGAGAATGGAAACCTCAGGCTACAGCACGGCTGAGGACCTGAAGGGCTTCATTTACGATTTTCCGGCGCACGATTGGCTCCTGCGCTATTGGTACGAACATTACGACGAACTGGATCTCGATTATGACGCCATCTATACCGGAAGCACAGCGACTGAGAAAAAATATACCCGTCTCACCGAACGCCAGCCGGACTTTCTGCCCGATTACGCAGACACGGAGGATGTCGAGGCTCTTCCTCCGGAGGACCAGAAACTCTATGCCGAGATCGTCTATTCCTGGCTGATAGACCGGATTGATTACACGCAGTCCGCATATGACCTGGACTACTTCTTCTGCGTGGTGACGGAGGATCCGTATGACCAACAGTTTGTCTTATTTATCGCTGCGGATGAAGGGGAGACACGTGGAAGCGGGAAGGGCCAGATCTACCCGATCGGAAAATTGATAGGATCGACCGATGAGGCAAAGGAAGCAATACGCGGGGCAATTTCCGGTAAGCCGCAGGGTGCGCACAGCAAAGATAAGAAGTACTATGATTATTACTACTCAATGACTTCCATTGATGGACATGAGGTGCTGCTCGTACTGACGATCGATGAAATACGGGTCAGGGAGGCTGTCACAAAGTATATTTTCGACTTCGGCCTTCTGTTTGCGGTGATGATGATCGCATTGGCTGCCGGCTGTCTTTTAATGATCGATTATCTGTTCCTGTCACCGCTGAAAAAAGTCCAGACGAATATCAGCTTGTACAAGGAAACAAAAGACAGTCGGACTGTGGCAGAGAATCTGATAAATATCAGGTCCCATAATGAGATCGCGGATCTCTCCAGTGATCTGGCGGAAATGGTGGAAGAGCTGACCGCTTATATGATCCGGAGCGAACAGACAGCCGTCAAGGAGGAACATGATAAAACAGAACTGGCTCTTGCCGGCAGGATCCAGGCGTCGATGCTGCCCTCTGTATTTCCTCCATATCCGGACAGAAAGGACTTTGAGATCTTTGCCTCGATGACACCGGCGAGGGAGGTCGGAGGAGATTTTTATGAGTTCTTCCTTGTGGATGACAGCCATTTTTGCATGATGATCGCGGATGTATCCGGAAAAGGAATCCCGGCGGCGCTGTTCATGATGGCATCCAAGATCCTGCTGGAGCACAATGTCAAGATGGGCAAATCACCGGCGCAGGTCCTGTCGGATGTCAATACAGCTATCTGCAATAAGAACGTTGAAGATATGTTTGTCACCGTATGGCTGGGCATTATTGACCTCAGTACCGGAAAAATGACATGCTCCAATGCCGGGCATGAGTATCCGATGATGAAAAGGCCGGGTGAGCGCTACGAGCTTATCAAAGACAAGCACGATCTTGTCCTGGGCGCCATGAAAGACCTGGAATATCATGAATATGAACTCTTGATGGAACCCGGCGCTTCTCTGTTCCTCTATACGGATGGCCTGTCAGAAACGATCGATCCTGATGAGCAGATGTTCGGAACGGAGCGCATCCTGGAGCAATTGAATAAAGAGCCCGATGCTTCTCCTGAAGAGACCCTGCACAGTATGAAAGAGGCAGTGGTTGAATACATTAAGGGGAAAGAACCGTTTGACGACATGACAATGATGAGTTTTATTTATCACGGTTCGATTGATTGAACGGACCTTCACTTGCGTATTTAAAGAGTAAATACAGATTTCGTAACCTTGCCAGCCACTGTGTTTGGATGATCAACGAAAGGACAGAACATGAAAGAGAAGGCAAAAGGCGGCGTCTTTGACAAGCTGCCTCCAACGCTGATCAGGAAAGACAATGTGACGCTGGTTCCGGAGGGGGCCATCGGTTATCTGTTCGGACCGACGCTGGCGCTGCTGGCAAATTCGGTGCTGTCGAATTACTTCAACAAATACATGTCCGACGTGCTGCATGTCAACACATGGGCGTCGGCCTTTTTCACATGGCTTCCGGTCATCTCCGTGATCTTTGTGGTCATCGGAAATGTGCTGGTCGGCAGGCTCATGGACAACATCCATTCCAGAAACGGCAAAGCAAGACCGCTGCTTCTGGTCTCCGTGCCTGTCAGCCTGGCGGCGCTCCTGTTCCTGTTCATATTTTCTCCCTTTAGCGCGGCGGGCACAGCGTGGCACACGGGAGTCCTGATCTGCATTGCTATCGGATACAACCTGTGGTTTGCTTTCGCCTACCCCATGTATTATACGCCGCATGCGTCACTGGTAAGCTTGTCCACACGAAACAGCAAGGACAGAAGCCTTCTCGCCACGTGCTCCAACGCCGCTATGCTGGCAGCCATGGGTCTGTGCTGTATGATACTCCCTTTTTTCCTGAAGCTGCTGTTTGTCTATGATATGAGCGGCACAGGTATTCCCGTCTTCAATGACGAGGGGGAGATCCAATATTACATCGACGAAGCCGGTGCGGCGATCTATGACGCGCAGGCGTCTCACGACCATTGGAAGATCTTTGCCATCGCGTTGATCCTGGTCACCCTGGTCGGTGTCCTGATCGAATACTTCTTCACCCGGGAGCGGATTACCGAAGAAGCGCTGGGAAAGGGGGAAAGCGAGAACAAGGCCGCGCTGCCTATTGGGGAGCAGGCCAAAATATGCCTCAGAGACCGCTACTGGATCATTATGATGGTGTTCTTTTTCCTCTACCAGTTCGGGGGCATGATCAAGAATGTTTCCCTTAACTATTTCTGTACATCCATGTTTGCTGATTCTATGGGCAACTATACTGTAGCCTACGGCGGAAAGCTTCAGGGGACGCTGGCTATTATCGGCGCTGTTCCGACAGCGCTGGGTATGGTCATTGCGCTCCCCCTGGCCAATTTCCTTGGCAGCAAGAGCAAAGCGATCATGTCCGGTGCCGCTGTGGCTGTTGCCGGCGGCGCGATCGGCATGATCGATCCGCACAGTTTCCTGGTGGTCGCAATATCATTTACTATCAAAGCACTCGGCGCCGCCCCGGCTATGTATCTGTCACTGGCGCTTCTGGCGGACATCTTCGACCATCAGGAGTCGGTCAACGGAGTCCGCACGGACGGACTTTCCATGACCATTTACGGTTCGATCATAGCAGGTATGACCGGACTTACGACCGGCGTTCTCAACGCGGTCCTCAGTGTAGTTGATTATGATGTTTCCACGCTCCAGACGAACGAAGCGCTCCGTGCGGCTATGCCCTGGGTCTTTATCGGAGCAGAGACCTTCTGCTATCTGGGCATATTCCTGATCTTTACAAAGATGGATGTGGAAAAACTCTGACAGATGCCGTCCGGTCATATGGCAGGAGCATTAAAAAAGGTAAGATAATTATAGTTTCGAACAGCAAAGCGGTCTCCCTGCCGGGACGAGCGCAGGATCATACATCAAGGAAAAAACTGTACTGTATCAACGAAAGGAGTCAATATGGCACAGGCTGGAAACTCTAACACAATTACAAGAAATTATCTGGATTCACTTCTGATCGAGACCCGCTATATGAATTCAACCAATTCCGATACGACATTTACACTGTATGGGGAGACATTTGCTTCTCCGATCATGACGGCTGCACTTTCTCACCTCACGCAGATCGCAGAGGGCGGCATGGCAGAGGGCATTGCCAGAGGCGCTTTAGACGCCGGCTGTGTCATGTGGTACGGCGCCGCGGAGGAAGAGGAGATCCAGATGCTGGCAGACACAGGAGTACGCCTGATCGAGATCATCAAGCCGTATACAAACAGGGATATTATTTACAAGAAGATCCGGCACGCGGAATCTCTGGGACTTATGGCGGTCGGAATCGACATTGACCATCCGTTCGCCAATGACGGTTCACCTGATATTGTCGACGGTGAAGAGCTGAAAGCCCTGACGACCGCGGAACTCGCGGAAATCGTAAAGAGCACGAACCTTCCGCTCATCACAAAGGGAGTTCTCAGCCTTTATGACGCGGACATTTCCCTGCAGGCAGGCGTGAAGGGGATGGTCCTGTCCCATCACAACAACCGGATCGAGTACGCGATCCCGCCCGTATATCTGCTTCCTGAAGTCTGCAAACTCGCGGGAGAGGACGTCCCGGTCTTTGTGGATGGCATGATCCAGACCGGCATGGATGCCTTCAAGGCAATCGCCCTGGGCGCTAAAGGCGTCTGCATCGGAAGGCCCCTGATGGCTGCCTATACAAAGGCAAAGGCACAAGGCGTCAGCGACTACCTTAAGAATGCGCGGGACGAGCTCGCGAAGGCAATGGCTTATACCGGATGCACGGATCTCGGAAAGATGGATCCGGGCGTGATTCATGTTGTGAAGCAATGAGATCCAGGAGGCATCCATGATCGAACCCGAATTGGCGCGCAGGTTTATTGAGCAGGTCACGCAGTATACAGAATACAACATCAATATCATGAACGAATCGGGTGTGATCATAGCAAGCCGCGATCCTAAGAGAGTCGGGACCTACCACGAGGTGGCGGACCGAATCATACACGGGACGCAGGACATGGTCGTGATCCGGGATGAGAGGATGTTTCCGGGAGTGCTCCCCGGCATCAACATGGCGATCATGCACGACGGACATAAAGAAGGCGTCGTCGGCGTCACGGGAGATCCTGACAAGATCCATGACGTAGCACTGATCACCCGTATGGCCATGGAAGCCATGCTCAAATATGAGAAGCAGCAGGAGCAGATCCGTCTGAGGAGGAGCCGGAAAGAGCATTTCATCAATCTTTTGACCCAGGTGGAATTTGCCAGCCCGTCGGAGATCCGCGGCATTGCCAGGCAGCTGGAGTACGATGAGACGCGGGTGCGCGTGCCGATCCTGTGCAGAATGCGGGCCGCCGGCCATGAGAAAGAAGGAACAGGCGGGAAATCGCAATCAGCGGACCAAACAGGGACAAAGATGCCGGATCCGGAAGATGCGCTGGAAGCGCTGCGCCGCGGAAGAGGCCACTGGGTGCAGGACTTCAGCTATGTCATGGATGAAACGCACCTGCTGGTGTTCAAGACGGTCCGAGTGGACGGACGGCGCAACATGGTGGATTACCGGGAAGAGATAGAGGAGTATCTGGAGAATATTCTGAAATGGTTCCGGGACAGAGGGACTTCAGCGGTCTTCTACGTGGGAACACTGCAGAATTCTTTCTCACAGTATTACTATTCCTATCGGCACTGCAAATGGCTGGAATCCCACGTGCGGCATCCCGGACAGATCGTGTTCTTTACCGATTACGTGCGGGAGTACTTCCGGACGCTGACTCCGCAGCAGGAGCTGCACCGGATCTTCAACGTCTACGACAGCGAGATCGGGGAAGACAGAAAGAAGCAGTTCGTGGAGATGATCAAGGCGCTGGAGGAGACCAACTATAACTTGTCGGAGACGGCGGGTAAGCTCTATATCCACAAGAACACTCTGGTATATCGCTATAACAAAATGAAAGATTATCTGGGCGTGGATCCTATAGCCGGCATGGACGGCAGAGAATTTATGAGCCTTCTCTTCCTGTATCTGGCGCAGAAGGAATAGCGTGATCCCGGCAAAGTAGGAGCAGAGAAAAACAGAACGTATGTTTTGTACTTAAAACACAAAAGCATGCGTTCTTTTTATATTCCGGAATTCTACAGAAAAACATAAAAACTCATATAATGAAGACAAGATAAGAAAAAAGCAAGGGCATCAGGGGAAAGACACAACATTTAGAACAAAAAACAATCGGAAACGAACAGAGTTGCGTTTGTGTAAAAATCCAAAAGGAGGGTAAAGATGAAACTTGTATTTGCGTCAGATTCTTTTAAGGGAACAGTATCCAGCGAGCAGACGGTAGAACTTCTCACCAAGGCGGCCCACGAAGTGTTCGGACCCTGTGAGACCGTCGGCGTACCGGTAGCGGATGGCGGCGAGGGGACCACGGATGCAGTGATCCTGGCATATTACGGAAAACTGAGTGAGAAGGAAGCAATCCTGGAAATGGCACAGGCTTCAGGCCTTCCCATGGTGCCCGAAGAGCTGCGGAATCCGCTCAACACAACGACCTACGGAACAGGAGAACTTGTCAAAGCAGCGCTGGACGCGGGATTTACAGATATCTCGATCGCGATCGGCGGATCTGCGACCAATGATGGCGGAATGGGATTTGCAAGCGCGCTGGGCATTCGTTTCCTGGATGCGGACGGCAACGTCCTGGAAGGCAAGGGAAGCGAGCTGGAAAAAGTCGTCCACATCGACGTATCAGGACTCGATGAAAGAGCAAGAAAAGCGCACTTTACAGTTATGTGCGACGTCACAAATCCTCTCTGCGGCAAAGACGGCGCGACATTTACTTTCGGAAAGCAGAAGGGCGGCACGCCTGAGATCCTGGAGCGCCTGGAGAAGGGCATGTGCAACTACAGAGACGTGATCATCAGAGAGTTCGGCGTCAATCCGGATGATACGCCCGGAACCGGCGCGGCGGGCGGCCTTGGCGCGGCACTGAAGATCTTCCTTCATGCGGAGATGAAATCCGGCATTGAGACCGTACTCGACCTGATCAATTTCGATAAACTCATAAGCGGCGCGGACCTGATCGTGACAGGCGAGGGAAGAACGGACTGGCAGAGCTGCTTCGGCAAAGTCATGCAGGGTGTAGGCGACAGGGCAAAGAAGTACGGCATCCCGG
The DNA here is from genome assembly GCA_902801415.1 of uncultured Lachnospiraceae bacterium. Taxonomy (GTDB): domain Bacteria; phylum Bacillota; class Clostridia; order Lachnospirales; family Lachnospiraceae; genus CAG-791. The sequence continues at coordinate 41,396 of CADCIK010000010.1, read as the reverse complement.
TAGCCGCGCTTTGCGGCGGCCTCGGAAAAGGATATGACCAGATCTATGAGCACGGTATCGACTCGATCATGACAACCGTAGACGGTCCCATGCCGCTTTCCAAGGCACTGGAAAATGCTGAAGAACTCTACTACAAGGGAGCGGTCCGCATGTTCCGCATGATCAATGCGGGAATCAGGATGCACAGCAACTAATGCCTGCTTTAAACACATACATCAACGTACACAACCGGCTTTACAGAAAGGGGTAGGATATGGAAGCACAATTCACTACATTGGGAGCTATAATCGGTCTTATCATTGCAATTGTACTGATCATCAAAAAAGTGCAGCCCGCATACAGTTTGATCCTCGGCGCGCTCATTGGCGGCCTGATCGGCGGAGGCGGCCTCGTGAACACTGTCAATACAATGGTGAGCGGCGCCGGATCTATGATGTCTTCGGTCTTAAGGATCCTGACCAGTGGTATTTTGGCAGGCGCTCTGATCAAAACGGGATCCGCGGAGAAGATCGCGGAGACGATCGTTGAAAAACTGGGCGAAAAAAGGGCTGTAGCCGCAATCGCGATCGCGACGATGATCATCTGCGCAGTAGGCGTATTTATCGACATCTCTGTTATTACTGTAGCGCCTATTGCGCTGGCGATCGGCAAGAGAGCCGGCCTTTCCAAGAGCGGCATTCTGGTGGCCATGATCGGCGGCGGAAAAGCCGGAAACATCATTTCCCCCAACCCCAATACCATCGCAGTGTCCGAGGCTTTTTCACAGGATCTGACTGCTGTCATGATGCGCAACGCTGTTCCCGCTTTGTTCGCGCTCGCTATGACCATTTTCCTCGCGTCGATCCTGTGCAAAAAGTCCGGGGACGCGATCACAGCCGGCGACATGGAGAGCTCGGGTGAAAAGAATCTTCCCGGATTCGGACCGGCTGTCCTGGGTCCCGTCGTCGTCATCGTTATGCTGGCGCTCCGCCCCATCGCAGGTATTGCCATTGATCCCCTGATCGCGCTTCCTGTAGGCGGCTTCATCAGCATGATCGCAACGGGCAAGGTCAAAAACTGTGTTGAATACATGGAATTCGGCCTCAGCAAGGTTGTCGGCGTCTCCATTCTCCTGATCGGAACAGGCACTATCGCCGGTATCATCAAGGCGTCCGCTCTTCAGTATGATGTCACCAACATCCTTGAGGCTATGAACATGCCCGCATTTGTGCTGGCACCTCTGGCCGGTATCCTGATGGCGGCTGCAACTGCTTCCACGACCGCCGGCGCTACTGTTGCGGCGCAGACATTCGCGCCTACCCTCCTTGCAAACGGCGTGTCCGCGCTGGCAGCGGCGGCAATGGTCCATGCAGGCGCAACGGTTCTGGATTCTCTGCCCCACGGCTCCTTCTTCCACGCAACAGGCGGCGCAGTCAATCTGTCCATCGGCGACCGCATGAAGCTGATCCCGTTCGAGGCGGCGATCGGACTTACAAGCACGATCGTATCGGTCATCCTGTATCTGATCATCCACTGATCAAAACATTGATTTACAAGACCTCCATCTTCGGATGGAGGTCTTTGTCGTCTGTGGCAAACAGAATGGAATTGTGATAGTGTGTAGATAAGCACAAAAAAGGAGGCACAGGGGTATATGAACAGATTTAGAGAATTGCTTGCAGGTTTTCTCGGGATCAGCCTTATAGCTGCATCCATGATGCCCCTTTCCGCGGACGCGGAGGCGCTGCGTGCGGCCGATCCACAGAGAATTGTGATGCAGGAGTCGGGAAATGAGGCCGGCCTGGTGACAGCGGAAGCTGCTGTGGAGACACTTATGCGTGCTGCAGCACAGAGAGAGTATATACAGGGAAAAGCGATCGCGATCGTGAAAGGGAAGAAAGGCCCTGATACGGAAGGTGAAGCTGAACTGATCTCCGAGGTCAGTCCGGAAGCGGTATCGAGCGCGGTCAATGAACTGGAAGCGGGCGGCGCAGAAGCGGCAGCCTTCGCTTCGCAGCGGCTGCAGACAGCAGCAACAGAAAGCTTTTCAATCTGGCAGATCAGCGATACTGACCGCACTACAGAAGAGATCCTCCTGGATCTCTGCGAGGATCCGTATGTGATCATCGCGGAGCCGGAGTATATGGCCTACGCGGCCGAAGAGCCGGAGACAGCGGAGGCGGCTGGCGCAGAGGACTCCACATCGTCTGAAACCGCGGCAGCAGCAGAGGAAGATGGGAATGCATCGCAGGCAGGCACTGCCGAGGCAGCAGCGGCAGAGGCGCCGCAGAGCGGGGGGACCTCGTCCCCGGCGGAAACAGCTTCGCCGGAGGAACCTGCCGGACCGGAGGTGCCCGGTCCCGGAGATCTGTCAGCAATGCAGTGGTATCTGGCGGATACATCCGATATATATACGACGCCGCTTTCGCCCACCGGCGGTTACAGCCTTGGAATTGCCGGCTGGAGAGAAGGGCGCCGCAATGAGAAAGCGCCGGAAAACGCGGGCGGTACGATCTGTATCATGGATACGGGCATTGATACGGATCACCCGGACCTGCAGGGCGTGTTGTACGAGTTTACTGAGGAGCAGCAGAAGAAATACGGCTGCGGCCGGTACGGCTTAAATGCAAGCGGAGACAATAATCCGGTGAATGAACAGAAGGCGGTAGACTCCCACGGGACCCATGTGGCCGGGATCATCGCCGCGAACTGGAATGGAGAAGGCGTTTCGGGCATTGCGAACGGCGTGAAGATCTTCTCCGTCAACGTTTTTGGCGGAAACGGCACGGAGCAGGACATGAGGTCCGTGCTCAAAGGCTTCGATTTTCTCGTTGACTGCGCCTCGGAGGTCAATCTCAAGGCCGTCAACTGCTCATGGGGCACCGTACAGCCGCAGTTCGCCCTCTCCGTGATGATCGATGAACTGGCGGGGAAAGGCGTCAACACGGTGATCGCGTCGGGAAACCGTTATTTAGACCTGGATGAATCCATTGATCTGGGCAGCCAGACGCACAATGTGAGCGCGATCGTTGTAAACGCGGCGTCGGGAAACGGCGCTATGACGGATTTCTCCTGCTGGGGGCAGGATTCCACGGACGTCTTTGCGCCGGGCGGATCGATCATGTCAACGGTGACCCATATCATCAAGGATGGAGAAGAGGGCGACTATTACAGCTATACAGACAATACGCGGTTCTATCCGGAGGCGTCGGATCCTGCGGATCTTCCGTCGGGTATAGAGCGCTTTGATGAAGAGACGCCGGGTGTGCGCTTTTTTGACGCCAATCCGGCTATGGATGACGAGGCGAAAGAGATTGGTGAGATCAACACCGGAAATGGGTTTGATGACAAATACTCCATGGCGCTTCGCCTGTCCGCGCTCAAAAAGGACAAGGAAAGAGAGGATGGAAGTTACGCCGCGACCAACGGCTATGTATACATGGCAATTCCCGTCGAATCCGCGGAAGACGTCCGATGGATCGGTGTCAAAACAGCGATGAGCGACGGCTTCAAGCCCGCCGGAGGGATCGATATGATCACCTGCGCGGGCGAAGACGGACAACCGGCAGAGATCGACGGCACCTGCATGAACGCCCTCAAGAAGGGGTGGAATGCCGGAGCTTCTTATACGATATATCAGTGCCAGTGGAGCCCACTCAGCTATAACGTACAGGGCTATATTGACGCCTCCAATCAGCTGCACGACATGCTGGAAAAAGGGATGTCGGAGGAAGAGAAGCTGAATAAAGGGCTTGATTCGTATCAGGATCCCGGAAGGATCGACGGGCTCTATGAGTGGGAAGACGGAGACAGCAAATATGTGATCGCCCGGATCGGGATTGGTATGTGTCAGCAGGACAGCAGGCAGACGGAAGTGAACGGGGAGACCGCGCTTCTGATCGATAACGTGGCTGTCGGAGACGAAAACGCATTTGCGGGATCCTATGTGATCATGTCCGGCACCTCAATGGCAGCGCCTGTAGTGACCGGATGTCTCGCGGTGATCGCCAGAGACGAGCCCGACAATGCTTCGCTTACAGGCGCGCAGCTCGAGGATCTGGCGAGGGAACGCGCGGCCAAACTCCTCGCGTCGGTCGATTACGACGAATCGCTGGCTAAGCTCTGCCGCACAGGCGCAAGAGTGAACCTGCACGGACAGACATCCTTTACCGCGAAAGCGCCGCTGATCCAGACAGCAGAAGCGCAGGACCGGGTCCTGACAGTGGAAGGCTGGTTCTTTGGCAGTAAAGGAAAGATCGAGATCGATGACAGAGAGTATGAAGCCAAAAGCTGGGAGGACAGCAGGATTGAAGTGAATCTTGGAACGCTCCCCGGAGGCTCACATGTGGTCAAAGTCACCAACGAGGAAGGCGCTGTGATGCGCGCGGTGTTCATCACGTCCTCGGAGACGGACGAAGGTGCAAGGCTCTTTGACAAAACACTCAGCCTGCCGATCAGAGACCAGGCCTTCATCGGGGACAGAAGCGACCGCATATACGGTCCGATCGCTGCCTGCGGCGACAGGATCTACACTATGACGGTTACAGCCAAGTACCATGACGCGCAGGGAATGTGGGTCTATGATATCAAAGAAGACAAATGGTCCCGCCACAGTCTTCCGGAAGAGTTTAATATATCGGCTGTCTCTTCCGGCAGCCTGGCATCCCTGCGGGAGAGGCTGTACCTGTACGGAAGCTGTAATATGAAAGAAGGAGAAGAGGAGGAAGGAGAAAAAGCCGGCCTGTGGCGCTATGAGCCCTATGGGGATACCTGGGAAAAACTGGATGTGGACGTACCGCTGGGGAGCGGAGGGATCTGCGCAGTTAATGACATGCTCTTAGTAATAGGCGGAAGATCCTCCGATCAGGATGACGAGGACTACGATACGCATATATTTAAAGTCGACCTCACCTCCTATACAGTCACAAAGCTGGAGGGAAAGTTCCCTGCGTATACGGACCTGACCAACATGAAGGCCGCCGCAAGCGGCAGCAGACTCTATATTTATACGGGAAGAGACTATGAACATGAGCTGGATACGGTATCGGAAGGCAATCTGTTCCGGTTTAGTTTCAACGAAAAACTTGACGGATTCGAGACGGAAGATCTTACAGACACGCAGGACGGATGCCTTGGAGAGGGTCTCAGAACCGAATATGACATGAAGAGCGGCGGCGATGAGCCGAGTGAGCACTTTGCGATCGCCGGATTTGAAGGGGGAGCTGCGATCATCGGATCCGCCACACCGGGTGAGGACGTGCACCTCATCTATGATTCGCAGCAGCAGGCGGAAGGCTATGGAAAAGCTTCCTCCTTCCACAAGGCGTTTGACCCTCTGGCGGTCTGCTACAACGGAACGCTCTATGTGATCGGCTATAATACAACGGAGCCGGATGTGATGTACTTCCGCGCTGACAAGATCACGTCTCCTGCGGCGCAGGAAACCGCAGAGGAAAGCAGTACAGCACAGATCAATAAGTATATAGGGCCTGTTACGATCGGCCTGTTCGCGGCGGCGGCCATTGTGCTCGCTCTGCTGCGCAAAAAGTAAATGAAAGGAAGTAGATTATGGAGAACACACAGGAAACAAAAGCTGCCGTGAAAAACGGCGTGGTCCGCATGGTTTTTGCGGTCATATCCATCCTGCTCGAAGTGGTAGTGCTTCTGTCACTGCTCTATCTTGCCGGACAGAAAGCGGGCTGGGTTTATTCGGCAATCCGCTTCCTCGGCGCGATGGTTGTGCTCCGCATTTACGGAAGCCACAAGACCGCATCGATCCGTATGACCTGGATGCTGGTGATCCTGCTCATTCCGATCTTCGGAACAGCGCTTTATGTGATGATCGGCCTCAACGGCCACACGCTCAAGATGCGCAAGAGATATGAGGATATCGACAAGATCCTCTTCCCCATGCTGCCTGACGGAGAAAAGGAGGCAGAAAATGCAAGGAAGAGAGACGGACGGCTTGGCGGTATCGTCGATTACATCCGGCGCAATGCAGGCTACCCGGTCTATCAGAATACGAAGGTCGAATATTTTGACGATGCGGAGAAAGGCATCGAGGCCCAGAAAAAGGATATGGCAAAGGCGGAGAAGTTTATCTTCATGGAGTATCACGCCATTGAGGACGCGGAGAGCTGGCATGAGATCCGCGACGTCCTTGCAGAACGAGTCAAGGCCGGCGTAGAGGTCCGCGTCTTTTACGATGACATGGGAAGCCTTGGCTTTATCAATACGGACTTCGTAAAGCGCACGGAGGAGTATGGCATTCAGTGCCGCGTATTCAATCCCTTCGCACCCGGACTCAACCTGTTCCTCAACAACCGCGATCACCGCAAGATTACGGTCATCGACGGCAAAGTGGGCTATACGGGCGGATATAACCTGGCTAATGAGTACTTCCACAAGACAGAGCCCTTTGGTTTCTGGAAGGATACAGGCGTCCGCCTGGAAGGCGATGCGGTGCAGAGCCTTACTGTGACCTTCCTTGAGATGTGGAATGCGATCTCGGGGGAAGACAGGGATGACAAAGATTTTAAAAAGTATATGTTCAACAGCTCTGCCGCATATGTGATGCAAGAGAAAGACAGAAAGATTCAGGATGATCCGAAACTCAGCAAGGAAAGAAGGGAATCCATCGCCAAAGGCAGGGAGACCATTGAGAAGAACAGAGATGCGTACTTTGAAAAAATGAGGGCAGAGATCTCACAGGATGAGAAGTATCTGGCAGATACAACGCCCATTGAAGGCAGTAGTCTCGGATTTGTGCAGCCCTACGCCGATACGCCGATGGACGATATTCACGTCGGTGAGGACGTCTATATCAGCATGGCGGAAAGCGCGCAGAAATATGCCTGGTTTATCACTCCCTATCTGATCATCACGGACGAAATGTGCCACGCGTTCTCGCTGGCGGCGCGCAGAGGCGTGGATGTGCGCATCATCACGCCGGGCATCCCGGATAAGAAGCTCGTTTACAGCCTGACACGTTCCTACTATAACGGTCTTACGCGCAACGGTGTCCGGGTCTTCGAATTCACACCCGGTTTCTGCCACGCCAAGATGTCGATCGCGGATGACCTGATGGCGACCTGCGGCACGATCAATCTGGACTACAGGAGCCTTTACCATCACTTTGAGAACGGCTGCCTCTATGCGGACTGCGACGCGGTCATGGATACGAAGCGCGACTTCGAGGAGACCTTTAAGCAGTGCCGGGAAGTGACAGAGTACTACACGAGCGGACGCGGCGCTTTCCTGCGGTTCAGCCAGCTCCTGCTGCGTCTGGCGGCGCCTCTTATGTAAAAGCATGGAAAATTAAAAAGTTTTGAAATTTGTCCGTGGATGCGGCGCAGCCTCTGCGTATATACAATCAGATAACGAAAAACACAGTCGATCAGCCGGCGGGCTTCCAGGAGCGCAAAGGCCCGGTATGAGAGAATCGGATGAAGAGGCGGATCGATATGATATGAATGAAGCGGCGCTCCGGAAATGAGAGGAAATCATGAGCGAACTGAATAACTACAAACTGAACGACGAGGCACTTGATCAGGTAACTGGCGGAAACGATGGAAGAAGCGAGTATTTCAGCGTAAGAGACATCTCCCCCAGGTGGGTAAAGGTAACATCCTCTTCCCTGAACTGCAGATACAGCCCCAACGGCGAGATCGCAAAGGTCTATGAGAAAGGCCACAAGCTTAAAGTCGACGGAATTACCACAGACGGCCTCTGGTACAGACTCTGGATCTACAATCCCAAGGGCGGCGAGTGCTACGGCTACATCTACAAGGAGTATACAGAGAGAATCTGACAGCCGGATTGACCGGAAACGCTGCGTAGATGAAAGCGGATATAACTGAATAGAAGAATTACAAAGGGGCGGAAGCAAATGCTGAACAGATCAGCAAGTGCATCCGCCCCTTTTTAATGAAAGAAGAAGGAGTATCCGTAAAGCTATGAGATTGGGGGATACCAGGCCCGGCGATCAGACTTTGGGAAGCTTCTCGCGGTATTTGGCGAGTTCTTCATCGGTGGGGACGTAGTCTGTCATCTTGCCGTCGTGGTATTTCTCATACGCGACCATATCGAAGTAACCGGTGCCGGTGAGCCCGAAGACGATGTTCTTGGCTTCGCCGGTCTCTTTGCATTTGAGCGCCTCATCGATCGCGACGCGGATCGCATGGGAACTCTCGGGGGCAGGAAGGATGCCCTCGACGCGGGCGAACATCTCTGCTGCCTCGAAGACATCGGTCTGCTTGACGGAAACGGCTTCCATGAGGCCGTCGTCGTAAAGCTGGGAGAGCACGGGGCTCATACCGTGGTAGCGCAGGCCGCCTGCGTGGTTGGGAGCCGGGATGAAGTCGCTGCCCAGCGTGTACATCTTGGCCAGCGGGCACACCATGCCGGTGTCGCAGAAGTCGTAGGCGTAGACGCCGCGTGTGAAGCTGGGGCAGGAGGCCGGCTCAACGGCGATGATGTGATAGTCCGCTTCGCCGCGGAGTTTCTCACCCATGAAGGGGGCAATCAGGCCGCCCAGGTTGGAGCCGCCGCCGGCGCAGCCGATGATCATGTCGGCCTTGACGCCGTATTTGTCGAGCGCCGCCTTGGTCTCAAGACCGATGACGGACTGGTGCAGGAGGACCTGATTGAGGACGGAGCCGAGCACATAGCGGTAACCGGGATTGGAGACCGCGACTTCTACCGCCTCGGAGATCGCGCAGCCGAGGGAGCCGGTTGTACCGGGGTGCTCGGCGAGGATCTTGCGGCCGACATTTGTCGTGTCGGACGGGGAAGGCGTCACGGAAGCGCCGTAGGTGCGCATGACTTCGCGGCGGAAAGGCTTCTGCTCATAGCTGACCTTGACCATGTATACCTTGCAGTCCAGGTCAAAATAGGAGCAGGCCATAGAGAGCGCTGTGCCCCACTGGCCGGCGCCGGTCTCGGTGGTCACGCCCTTGAGACCCTGTTTTTTGGCGTAATAGGCCTGGGGAACGGCGGAGTTGAGCTTGTGGCTTCCACTGGTGTTGTTGCCCTCGAACTTGTAATAGATGTGCGCAGGGGTCTGCAGCTTCTCCTCCAGGCAGTACGCGCGCACCAGCGGAGAAGGGCGGTACATCTTATAGAAATTCTGGATCTCTTCCGGGATCGGGATATAGGGATTTTCGTTGTCGAGCTCCTGAGCGACCAGTTCCTCACAGAACACGGCGCTGAGCTCCTCAGCCGTCATGGGCTGAAGGGTTCCGGGATTGAGAAGGGGAGCGGGCTTGTTCTTCATGTCAGCCCTGACATTGTACCATGTCTTGGGGATCTCGTTTTCGGAGAGATAGATCTTGTAGGGAATCTTCTGATTTTCTTTGTTTGCCATGGGTTCTTCCTTTCCGGAGCGCAGGCTCCTTTCGCAATGGATCACTTGGCGCTTACGGCGCCGGCTGCTTTCGTATGCCTGGGACGGAAGTCTTATAGCTGAATACAAAGAGACCCTGTCCCAGAAGTGTCTGCTGGGACAGGGTCGTAAAAATCCATTGGATAAAATGATCCTGCGGTGCCACCCGGCTTGACGTGATACCACGCCCACTCAACGCATACTAACATATGCTGACAATTGATCACGGAGAGTCTGCTCCGTCTCGCATACTCGGAACTCTGCATACAAAGCCCCTTTCTGCTCGCCCTCAGAAGTCCATTCAATTCTCGTGCAGCGCTGCAATCCCACCACCTGCAGCTCTCTGTGGAAGCATGGAGAGAATCTACTCACTCTTCCTCAACGGTTTAATACTTTATAACATTAATACGTTTTAGTGTCAATACTTTTCGGGTAATGGTAAAATGTTTTCATATTGCGGAAGGCAAAGATGATCTTTTTCCGTTTCTGTATCAAGCTGGATGTTATAATGGATATCAGATACAGATGGTCCGTAAAAAGGAGGTAGGTATGCGTAAGATCCTTTACCGTTCCGATATGATCCAATGTGCGCTCTGTCTGGACGCGCCGTGCAGCAGGGTATGCGGTCAGATCGATCCCGCGGTGCTTCTCAGGAATATCTGGTTTGACAATGAGAAAACGGCAGCATATACATTACCTGCGGAGAATCCCTGCGCCGGATGCCAGGCGCCTTGTGAAAAGGCATGCGTGCGCCCCGGTCAGGTACCGGTACAACAGCTCATAACGCGGCTGTATGAAGAAGTAAAAGAGGAGCTTGAAGTAGCGCCGGTGCAGGATGAAGAGAGGCTGCGCACAGAACTGTGCGGGATCCCTCTGGAAAATCCCTTCCTCCTCTCATCGTCCGTAGTGGCCAGCACCTATGATATGTGTGCGAGGGCCTTTGAAGCGGGATGGGCAGGTGCCTCTTTTAAGACGATCTGCTCCATGGAGATCCACGAGGCTTCTCCCCGCTTTTCAGCAGTCACCGGTGACAACGGCAGTATCATCGGGTTTAAGAATGTGGAGCAGCTCTCCGACCACAGTGTAGAGGAGAACATGGAGATCTTCCGCCGGCTCAAGCAGAATTATCCCGGCAAATTCATTCTGGCCTCCATTATGGGGCAGGATGATGAGGACTGGGAGAGACTGGCCCGGCTGTGCGAGGAGAACGGCGCCGATGCGATCGAACTGAATTTCTCCTGTCCTAATATGGCTGAGGGCGGGCTCGGTTCGGATATCGGACAGGTGCCGGAGCTTGTGGAGCGGTTTACGGCTGCCGCACGAAGGGGAGCCCGGATTCCGATCCTGGCAAAACTCACTCCCAATGTGGACCGCATGAGCCCCGCCGCAGAAGCGGCTATGCGAGGCGGCGCCAATGGCATTGCAGCGATCAACACGATCAAGAGTATCGTCGGGGTCAATCCCCACACCTACATTTCATCCCCGGCCGTGCATGGGATGTCCGCGGTGGGCGGATACAGCGGAAATGCCGTAAAGCCGATCGCGCTGCGCTTTATCGCGGAGATGGGACACGATCCGGCGCTCTCCGATATGCACCTGAGCGCCATGGGCGGTGTGGAGACATGGAAGGACGCGCTGGAGTTTATACTCATGGGCGCGGGCAGTATTCAGGTCACGACAGCCGTCATGCAGTACGGTTACCGCATTATTGATGATCTGAAAGCAGGACTGAACCTGTATCTTGCAGAGAAAGGACTCGATCATATCGGGGAGATACGGGGGGCGGGACTTGATTATGTCAGCGATACGACGGATGTGCTGGAGAGAGATACGATCCTGTACCCGAGATTTAACATGAAAAAGTGTATCGGCTGCGGAAGATGTGTGATCTCCTGCGCGGACGGGGGGCATCAGGCGATCCGGCTTACGGATGAAAGGAAGCCCCGGATGGACGCATCAAGGTGTGTGGGATGTCATCTCTGCGTGCTGGTATGTCCGCAGAAGGCGATCACATCGAGCGGGAAAAGGGTGAAAAAAGTGAGCTCGTAAAGGAGACACCAATGGACGAAAGACTGCAGAAACAGCTTGCATTTGCACTGGAGATCGACAAGGAGAAGAATATCTTCCGGCAGACACACCTTTCCGGGCACGGAAGGAACGAAAACGACGCGGAGCACGCCTGGCACATGGCGATCATGGCTTATCTGCTTCGGGAATACGCCAACGAGGAGGTCGACATCACGAAGGTCATGCTCATGTGTCTCATCCATGACATCGTAGAGATCGACGCGGGCGACACCTACGCTTATGACGAGGAGAACCTGAAGACGCAGAAAGCAAGAGAAGACGCTGCCAAGGAGCGGATCTTCTCCATTCTTCCCGATGACCAGAAGAAGGAGCTGATCGCGCTGTTCGACGAGTTTGAGGAATATGAGACGGCAGAGTCCAAATATGCCCATACGCTGGACAATCTCCAGCCTCTTATGCTCAACAACAGCAATGGCGGATCAGATTGGGTGGAGCACGGCGTGACGGCATCCACGATCTACGGGCGGCAGAGAAAAACAAAGCTGGGTTCGGAAAAGCTGTTTGAAGTGACGGATCAGATCATTAAAGAGCATGTCCGAAAGGGGACGATCAGGGAATAACATAAAGAAACACACTGTTGAAAACGTAGGCTCTACGATGAATAATGCCATTATAACTGGCAATGCGGCAGGGTGTTTGTTATAATTAATTATTATGCTATTAAAAGTTCAGTGAAATATCGAAAAGTTCAGGTGAAGGGATGTCTAGAAACAGGGTAACGATCCAAAATATTGCGGAGGCCTGCGGCCTTTCAAGAAACACGGTTTCAAAAGTATTTAATAACCGGGGAACTGTGCCGGAAAGCACCAAACAGCTGGTTCTGGAAAAAGCCAAAGAGATGGGTTATTTTGCCATTCTTGAAAACTCGGCGGTGGAAACACCGGTGCAGAGTCAGCCTCGCAGTATTGCAGTATTTTCACGCAGCAACTCGCTCACGCATAAGTTCGGACTTAATTTTATTAAAGGGTTTACGGATACGGTATGCCGGGAGGGCTACGTGGTTCAAATGTACGGTCTGTCAGAGGAGGAGATCGGATCGCTTCAGCTGCCGCAGAATATAGCGCTGGATAATACAGTTGGAATACTGGGAATAGAACTGTTTGACAGGGCGTATATTCAGTTCCTGTGTGACTTTGGAATTCCCGCCATTCTGGCTGACGGCTATTACGGCTTTCAGAAGAGCCTGATCCCCTGCGATGTCATATCCATGGAGAACTATGCCTCTGTTCGCGCGATCACGCAGCAGATCATTGATGCCGGCGCAAAGACGCTTGGATTTGTCGGTGACATACACCACTGCAACAGTTTCTACGAGCGGTGGGGAGGATTCTGTTCCGTGTTGAAAAGTGCAGGTATTGAGCTCGATAAGCAGGTCTGTATTCTGGAAAAGGATGGAGTGCAGTATTCAGACCTGAGCTGGACCGAAGCACAGCTTCGGAAAATGCCATATCTGCCGGATGCCTTTGTCTGTGCCAATGATTTTCATGCATTGAGAGTTATGCTTGCGCTTAAAAAGATGGGCATATCCATGCCGGATGATATTATGATCGCCGGCTTTGGTGATTCTGCGGAGGCAAGCGTCATTGATACGGGACTGACAACTGCTGAGATCCCTTCCAACGAGATGGGAATCATTGCCGCAAATGTGCTGCTTGCCAGGATCAGCAACAAGGAGAGGCCTTACGGGCTGGCCTATATACAGACCAAACCGATCTTCCGGGGAAGTACAAGAAGTTAATAAACAATGAACACGAATGAAAAAGGATTCACGCCTGTCGGGCGTGAATCCTTTTTTCGAGAGGGACAATTATGGATATGCATTGACTAACTTGTTAATTGCTGCGCAGCAGTCAGTTCATTCGCCTTCCGCCGGCTGTGCGGTGCTGTCTGCCGGAGCGGGTGAAGGCTCGTCGGCCTTTTCACCGCTGTGATCGTCAGATGCAGCAGGAGCGCTGCCGGATGAATCAGAGCCGCCATCTCCGTTTTCTGAAGAAGATCCGCCGTCTGAATCATTCGTTCCGGAGTCTCCGGCGCTGCCGGTACCCGAATCGTCGGTGATCTCATCACCGGATACTTCAGAGGAGCTGCCCTCGCCGCTGTCTTCGGGATCAGCAGCGTTTACATCCGTGCTTCCGGTTTCAGCAGTCTCTGCTGTCGGAGCTGCTTCTGTGGAAGAAGCTGCAGGATCTTCAGCCGCTGTCGCGTCTTTGGGATCCTTGCCGGTAACAGCGTCCGGATCAGCAGCGGTCACATCTTTGATCGTAACGGAAAGCCTGCCGCCATCATAGCTGTCATTGCCTTCCGGATTGACTGCGAAGATGATCACATCGCCGGCCTTGACGTCGTACTGCTCGTCGAAGGATACGGTCTGCTCGTCGGAGAAATTGCCGATCGTGCCGAGCCACTTCTTCTCATATCCATTAATAAAGATTCTCACGCTGGTGCCGTCGGCACTGCTGTCGTCGCTGTTAGCGAACTTCGTGTAATCGCCCTTTACATTGATGGTGCCATCTTTGGCTACGACCCACTTGTAAGCTGCGTTCCTGCCATTGCCGGGCTCTACGAAGTCTGCTTTCAGCTCGGGCTTGCCGCTGTTGAAGTATCGGTTGTTATCGGGATCATAGGGGAGCTTCTCGAAGTTCTGGCTGTCCCAATCACACATTCCGTAATACCAGCCGTCAGTGCCGTGTCTGCCGAAGCTGTCCTTGAGGTTGGTGTCATTGGTCCTGTTGGGATCCGGCTCAACTTCGTCATAGCCGTCGGTAGAAGTCACATCCTTGATCGTAACAGAGAGCCTTCCGCCATCATAACTGTCATTGCCTTCCGGATTGACCGCGAAGATGATCACATCGCCGGCCTTGACGTCGTACTGCTCGTCGAAGGATACGGTCTGCTCGTCGGAGAAATTGCCGAGCGTGCCGAGCCACTTCTTCTCATATCCATTAATAAAGAATCTCACGCAGGTGCCGTCGGCACTGCTGTCGTCGCTGTTAGCGAACTTGGTGTAGTCACCCGTGACATTGATGGTGCCATCCTTGGCTACGACCCACTTGTAAGCTGCGTTCCTGCCGTTGCCGGGCTCTACGAAGTCTGCTTTCAGCTCGGGCTTGCCGTCGTTGTAGTATCTGTTGTTATCGGGATCATAAGGAAGCTTCTCGAAGTTCTGGCTGTCCCAGTCACACATTCCGTAATACCAGCCGTCAGTGCCGTGTCTGCCGAAGCTGTCCTTGAGGTTGGTATTGTTGGTTCTGTTGGGATCGGGCTCCACCTCGTCATAGCCGTCGTCATGTCCGATCGTCACTTCAAGCCTGCCTGCGTCGTATGCGTTATTTCCGTTCGGCTTGATCTGGAAGCTGAAGATATCTCCGGATTTCACTTCAAGATCCTTGAACAGGAAGTCAACCTTGTTGTCGTTTCCGTCGCCCTGAAGCGCTTTGATATTCTGATTGAAGAGCTCATCACCATTCTGGTAGATGACCAGCGTTACGCCGTCAGGATAATCAGGATTGCTGTCGTTGTGGCCGAACTTGGTGTAGCTTCCCTTTACATCCAGCGTTCCGTCATCCTTGACTACCCACTGGTAGATGGGGTTCTGTACGGAACCGGGGTGGACGTAATCTTTCTTCATCTCCAGACCACTGTCTCTCGAAGAGAGATATGCGGTTCCATCATCATTGCGTCTGGTCAAAAGTCTGACGTTGGAGAGGTTAGTTCCTTCCACGAACCACCATCCGTCTGTGCCCTGGTCGATGGAACTGATGTTGCCAAGTACTGTGTTGTTGTCATCGCCGGGAGTCCGGTTCAGGGGCAGTACTTCCTCAATCGCCACAGACAGCCTGCCGGCATCCCATGCATTGTTCTTATCGCAGGAGATCTGGAAGCTGATCTTATCGCCGCGTTTTACAGCCTGCTTTTCGAAGCTGAAGTCCAGTACATTGTCATTTCCGTCGCCGTTGAGGACCTTGACTTTCTTCTTGAGAAGCACATCGTCATTGAGACGGATCGTCACCGTTACGCCGTCAGGGTAATCCGGATTTTCATCCGACTGACTGTACTTGACATAGGAACCGATGATATCAATATCGCCGTCATCTGCGACAACCCACTGATAAATCGGTGCTAAAGCTGCGCCGGTGTGGACATAATCCTTCTTAAGCTCCAGACCTTCGGTCTTCTTGGAGGTATAACCGGACTTGTCATCGGTCATTCTGGTCAGAGGCTTGGCGTCCTTGTTGGAAGTGCCCTCGAGGAAGTACCATCCGTCTGTGCCCTGGTCCATGGAGGAGAGATCCTCAAGAACCGTGTTGTTGTCATCGCCGGGCTTGAACTTGAGAGTAGAAGTCGGCTCAATGACTACTGCGAGCTGACCGGCATCCCATGCATTGTTCTTGTCACGGGAGATCTTGAAGCTGATCTTATCGCCGCGTTTTACGGCAACCTTGTCAAAGCTGAAATTCAGGACGTTGTTGTTACCGTCTCCCTTGAGGACTTTGACTTTCTTTTTAAGCAGAACATTGTTGTTCTTATAAACAGTTACGGTCACACCGTCAGGATAATTGGCGTTCTTGTCCTGGTGTCCGTATTTGATGTAGGAGCCGAAGATATCAATATTGCCGTTCTTGGCAACGACCCACGTATAAATGGGATCCTGCGAAGCGCCGGTGTGCACGAAATCTTTCTTCACAGACAATCCGTCTGTCCTTCTGGACGTGTATTCGGATTTATCCTTGCTCAGCTTTGTGAGAAGCTTGGCTGTGCTCGGCTTATCGCCTTCCAGGAAATACCATCCGTCTGTGCCCTGCTTCATGGAAGGGATCTCGCGGAGGACCGTCTCATTGTCATCGCCGGGCTTCATCTTGACAGTAGAAGTCGGCTCAACTATTACGGAGAGCTGGCCTCCATCCCATGCATAGTTGTTATCTGCCGAAATCTGGAAGGTCAGTCTGTCGCCTCGTTTGACAGAGAGCTTCGTGAAGTCAAAATCAAGAACATTATCATTTCCGTCGCCGCGCTTTACTTTGACCTTCTTGGAAAGAAGGACCTTGCCGTTCAGGCGGATCGTGAGCGTTACACCATCGGGCAGGGAAGGATTGGGATCCTGCTGACCGTACTTGATGTAGGACCCGGATACGTCGATCTTTCCGTTCTTACCTACGATCCACAGATAGATCGGATCCTTGATGGCGCCGGTATGAACGAAATCCTTGCCCATCTCAAGGCCTTCCGTGCGTCTTGAACCGTAGCGGCTCTTATCAGATATAAGCTTTGTCAGGACTTTGGCGTTACTGGGGGAATTGCCTTCCAGGAACCACCATCCGTCTGTGCCCTGCTTAATGGAAGGAAGCTCGCGCAGAGAGGTTGAGTTGTCGTGGTTGCCGGTCTTGATGACAGGCACTATGCTCGTATCCTCGATGACAAACATATACTTGCCGCCATCATATGCGTTGTTTTCACCTGGATCCACGATCATGGTGATCGCGTCGCCCTTCTTGACGCTGACGTTGTTGATCGCCAGGCTCTTCATCACTTCTTTGTCTGTGCGGGGGGCAAAATATTCCTTCTTGAGGACTTTGCCGTTCTTCATCAGGTAAACCGTCACGCCGTCCGGGAAGGAGGGATTGGCATCCTCGTTTCTCAGTTTCGTGTACTCAAGATCGATATTGACCTTTCCGTTCTGAGCGGCGATCCACTTTACATTGGCGGATTTGCCCTTGTTGCCGGGGACAATGAAGTCTTTCTTGATCTCTACGCCGTCGCTGGTGTAATACTTATCACCGTTTTCCATGCGCTCTACATTGACTGCGAAGAAGGGATCGTCGTAGTAGCCGAACTGATAGTACCAGCCGTTATAACCCTGCTTGCCAAAATCGTCCAGTGTGGAAGCAATATTGACGCGCTTTCCGTTGTACCAGGGCTTGATGTCGTGCTCGTCCTTTCCGACGAGTCCGCTTGTGCTTCTGATCGCGAATTCGTATTTACCGCCGTCGTAAGCAGTATTGTCCAGACCGTTGATGACCATTGTGAGGTAATCGCCCTTGCTCACATGCAGGGAGGAGACGTCCAGACGCTTTGTTACTTCGCTGTTAACTTCAGGCGCGAAGGTCTGCTGCCTGAGGACTGTACCGTTGTGGTACAGGGTGACTCTTGTGCCGTCCGGCCATGCGGGATTCGCGTCCTCATTCTTCATCTTGGTGTAGGAGGCGTTGATACTGACAGTGCCGTTCTGGGCGACTCTCCATTTGATGACCGCGGACCGGTCATGGATGCCGGGATTTACATAATCGCGCTTGATCTCCAGGTAACTGTCATGGAAGTATCTGTCCTCGCCCGCATCATAGGGATACATATTGTATGCGTGGTAGGGATCATCCTCGTAGCTCCACTGGAAGATCCAGCCGTTGCTTCCCTGCTCGCCGAAGTCATATTTTACATCGGCAAAATTCTGGCGTGTTTCAATCGTGTTGACACGGACAGAAGATTCATCAGTCGCGCCGTTTACATCTATGATCGTGATATCAAAGGCGCCGCCGTCGTAGGAGGAGTTGCCTTCCGCGTCTACCATAAAGTACAGATAATCATCGGTCTTAACCGCCAATTTAGGGACGCGATGCTTGATCTTGTTCTCTCCTTCGGCAGGCGCGTCGACATGCTCTTCATAGAGAAGCTGGTCGTTCTTATAGACCTTGACCTTAACGCCGTCCGGGAAATCGGGATTTCCGTCGTGCTGCTCGAACTTGGTGTATTTGATGCGAAGATCGATGTTGCCGTTTACGGCGGGCTTCCATCCAAGGACCGCATTGTGGTTGATCGCAGGATGGATGAATCCCGCGCTGATGGAAAGGTTGGGAGAGGTGCTGTTGATATACTCTCCCTCGTTCTCGTGGGAAACAGGCGCGCAGTCATACGGATCTGTTCCGTAGAGATAGGCCCATCCATTGCTTCCCTGTTCGCCAAAATCTTCCACGCTGTTCGCGTTGTTGTCAGAACGGGTCGGATCGTCCGGGATCGTGGGTTCAGGCGCATTTACATCATTGATCGCGATATAGAGACTTCCGCCGTCAAATGCGTTGTTGCTCTTGGGATCCACGATAAAGTACAGACTCTCGTCGTCTTTCACTTCAAGATCTTCGATCTTGATCTGTGCCAGTGTCTCTTCTTCCGTACTGATCGCTACATTTTCAAGATTTAAGAGTTCGCCTCCCTTATAGACCATCAGCTGGACGCCGTCGGGATAGCTGGGGTTCGCGTCGCCGTTGACACTCTTTACATATGTAACTGTGACATTGACAGCGCCGTCCTCGGCGACCCGCCATTCCAGGATCGGAGCAGCGGCTTCAGATGTGTGAAGGAAGGTCTTCTTGATCTCCAGACCGCTTACGCCGATCTGGAAATACTTTTCGCCGTCAAAGGATTCAAGTCTCTTGGCCCTTTCCGGACGTTTGGAATTGCCGTAGCGGTAGAACCAGCCGTTTGTTCCCTGTTCGCCAAAGTCCTGCACGTTAAATGCGTTGTTGGTGCGCGCGGGATCATCAACAAAAGGCGGCTCATTATTGGGCTCTACGTCAAAAGCAGAAGGCCAGCTGGGGGGCAGGAGCTCAACGTCATTGCCTGCTGCGCCGAGGCCGCTGCCGCCGCTGCAGCCGGTGACAGCAATAGCGCAAACTGTGAGAATGAGTACGGCTATGCCTATAGTAAAGTGACGATATGCCTTCTTAATATATGAACTAATGTCTGGCTTGTTTTTCATCTGTTTCACCTCGGTATACCGAAACCAAAATGTTAATTAAAGAACTGCACATTATCGACACTGACAGCGGACTTAATACTGAAGAACTGCCAATTCATACCCTGAGACTGGTACATTCTGGCGGTCAGCGCGATTTCGTTATTTACATACAGGCTGGCCACACCGTCACTGATCAGCAGCGATATGTGAAGGGGCTCGCCTTCTTTAAAATTGAAATCCATAAAGGATTGGGGATCGGAGTCAAACAGGTTTTGAGTATTGTAGAACTCGATCCGGCTTTCCTTGACATTGAACAGATAGGTGAGTGAGCCTGCGTTTTCAATGTCCGGTGCAAACGAGATTCCGAAGAGGCTTTCGCTGCCGACTCCGTTAATATCCGCTTCAACGCGGGCGGCGGTGTCAAAAGGCTCAAACTGTACGAGTTCATAGTAGTCACCGCTGAACTCGCACTTGTCTTTGGATGCCTTTATGGTTTCTGTCATCGCAACGGGAGAAGGCTCTATCTTATGGGACAAAGTATCGATGACTTTGGTGTTCACGATCGGTCTGAGGGTTCCGTCTGCCTGCTGTTCAAGCTGGTGAACAACCGCATTTCCTGCCCAGTCATAATCGTTTGCATCGTCATGTCCGATTTTTGTGGCGTTCCAGCCTACGCAATAGAGGTTCTCTCCGTCTGTTTCCAGGCGTCCCGCATAAAAGCCGTTTCCGTCGAAAGTATCTTTCTCGGGTTTCTGGTAGGGGCCTGAAATATTGTCGGCGACTCTGTAGTGGACAACGCGGTCCGGCCACTGGTCTGAAAAAGAGAGGTACCATTTGTCCTTATATTTAAGAAGAGAGGGGCATTCCATGTTGGTGCCGTATCCCATGTCGTCCTCGAACAGGATGCCTTCATCTTTCCATGTATGCAGGTCTGTGGAGGTATACTTGACGATCACACCTGTTTCCTTGGTCCTGGTGACGACCAGCATCCAGTAGCGGTTCTCCGGTTCAACGAAGAAAACGTAGGGATCGCGGAAGTCGTCTTTGGAATACTCGTCGCCGGCGGTGAAGGTATCTTCAGGAATTTTGGTCCAGTGTTCGAGATCTTCGCCGGTTGCGTGCATGATCGCTTCTTTAGGTGCGTAGATGTCATTATGGCCGGTGTAGAAGGCGTGATACAGGCCGTCCTGTCCCTTGATCACACAGCCGGTACCCAGTGCAATGTCCTGTTCCAGACCGGATTCCGCGTACGGGATCACAATGCCCAGATCTTCATAGGTACAATAGTCTTCCGTCCTCATCAGTGCCCAGGGATGATAGCCGGTCTTGCCGTCTCTCTGGTCTGCCAGATAAAAGATATTCATCTTGCCGTCGTCATAAAACGGCATCGTATCGCCTACAAAGGCGAGGTCAAATCGTGGAAACAATGAGATGCTGCTCTCCGTCTCCTGTTCATCGGAGGCGGCTAACGCTTTGATACTGCCTGGTCCGCAGGCTGTTGATAGTAATAGAAGCGCAGTCAGTACAATTATTAAGAACCTCTTCATTTTTTCTCCTTTCTGATCTGGTTCCACTTCGGGCTGGCGCCTCTGCAACAGAGCGGCTTCGGCGGCAATCCGTGCGCACAATGATGGTAGTAACGGACACTTAAATCATAATATTTAGTTTACATATGCGCAACATAAATTTACTAAAAAATTAATAAATTGTGCAAATGTAAACACAATAAGAAAGAGTACCACTGGCAGAGTACAGACGGTATAATAGGATACAAGCAGTGTTGTCTTTGGTTTTTAGAAAGGAACACCTATGGCTGAATATAATAAGCGCCCGACCAAGCCTGTTTCAGGCTGCGGGGGAAGAGTATTCCGGGGAGACCGTGAGATCCTTGAAGTCCTGCGTGCAGAACTTACCGGCGGCAGCTGGACTGTGATCGTAGAAACATATCCCGGCATCAATGAGGACAAAGTATGCCGGATGCTGAAGGAGCTGAAGCCCGACCTGATCGTGTCAGCGCGGGATATTCTCAAGGACCGTGAAGAGTTGGATATCCTGCTGGAAAACATCCTCACGCAGGACCGCGTCTTTGGCCGCATGTACAGCGGGGAACTGACAGACTTCGTCGATTTTGACAAGGTCAATAAGCTCAGAAGTCAGATCGCAGCCGGGAGACAAGGCGCAGCCGGCGGCAGAAAAGTCGCTGTATATGGCTTTGGCGCGTCACTCCTGGCTGACGAGGGCCTCCGCGTCTATGCGGACATGAACCGCTGGGAGATCCAGCTGCGCTATCGCGCCGGTATGTCCTGCTACTTCACGGACAAGCCGGACGAGGATATCCTGAAGAAATTCAAGCAGGGCTATTTCCTTGAGTGGCGCATTGCGGACAAGTGGAAGATGGCCTTCATGGACAAGATGCAGTATTTCATCGACGCCAACCGGGACGAAGACTATGTGATGATCCGGGGTGATCTCTTTGAGGAGGCGCTTCGGGAGGAGGTCTCGGGACCTTTCCGGGTCGTTCCGTATTTTGACCCCGGGATCTGGGGCGGCCAGTGGATGAAGAAGGTCTGCGGGCTGGATCCGGAGATGGACAACTACGCATGGAGTTTCGACGGAGTGCCGGAAGAGAACAGTATCTGTTTCGACTTCGACGGAACAGTGCTGGAGATGCCGGCTATGAACCTCATTCTCCGCCATCCCAAGGAACTCCTGGGCAAAAAAGTGTACGCCCGGTTCGGCGCGGAATTCCCCATCCGATTCGACTTCCTGGATACGATCGGCGGCCAGAACCTGTCCCTGCAGGTGCATCCGACGACCGACTATATTCATCGGAATTTTGGCATGGCTTACACGCAGGACGAGAGCTATTACATTCTGGACGCGGAAGAGGGCGCCTGCGTATATCTGGGCCTGAAAGAGGGTGTAGAGATCGCCGATATGATCGCGGAGCTTGAGGTGGCACAGCAGGGCGGCGCGCCGTTTGACGCGGAGAAGTTCATCAACAAGATCCCCGCTAAGAAGCATGATCATTTCCTGATCCCGGCCGGAACGATCCACTGCTCGGGCAGCGGCGCCATGGTCCTGGAGATCAGCGCGACGCCGTATATATTCACCTTCAAGCTTTGGGACTGGGGGCGCCTTGGACTGGACGGCAAACCCAGGCCGATCAATATCAGCCGGGGAGAGAAGGTCATTCAGGAGCGGAGGACGGAATGGGTCATGGAGAATCTGGTGAGTCCCGTTCACACGGTTTCTGAAAATGAGCACTTTGTGGAGGAACACACCGGCCTGCACGAACTGGAATTCATTGAGACGAGACGATTCACCATTCAGGACTGCGCGGAGCTCGACTGCCATGAGAGCGTAAATGTCCTCAATCTGGTCGATGGAACAAGATGCCTTGTGGAGAGTGTGGACGGAAGTTTCGCTCCCTATGAGGTGCATTACGCGGAAACATTTATTGTGCCGGAATGCGTGGGAAGATACCGCCTGAGGGCAGTCGGCGGACCGGTCAAAGTCATGCAGGCATATGTGAGGAACTGACAGCAGCCGTTTGTGCCCGGGATCACGGGAAACGGCAGGAAAAGACAGCATAGAGAAAAGGAATCAGCAAAATGAAGAGAGAGATTACAGCAGAAGATCTGGAGAGATTTGAGGGGAAGTTTGACGCGGACAAGGTCAACAGAGTGGCCATGAATGCGGCCGCGCAGGCGGGCGTGAACGGCGCCGCGAGAAATTACGCGGTGCAGCAGAACAATCCGTATGCATTCAGTATTGAAGTGGACGCGGGAAAGGTATGTGATCAGAAGCAGTCAGGGCGCTGCTGGATGTTTGCGGCTCTCAACGTGATGCGGCTGGACCTTATGGAGAAGCTGAACCTCGACAATATGGAGCTCTCCCAGAATTATCCGCTCTTCTATGACAAGCTGGAAAAAGCCAACTATTTTCTGGAAAATATGCTGGAGACGCTGGATGAGCCCAGGGACGGGCGTGTGGTGAGTTTTCTCCTTCACGATCCTCTGGGAGACGGCGGCCAGTGGGATATGTTCCGGAGCCTGGTGGAAAAATACGGCGTCGTGCCCAAAGACCTGATGCCGGAGACAGCAGCTTCTTCCGCGACGATCGAACTGCGCAAGTATATGACCACAAAGCTCAGGGAATATGCCTGCGAGCTCAGGACAGCCCATGAGGCAGGGGAAGACCAGGAACAGCTGCGGGCGCGCAAGGACAAGATGATGGAGACAGTCTACCGCATGCTCTGCATTGCTCTCGGCAAGCCGCCTGTGCGCTTTACATGGGAGACCCGGGATAAGAACAAGAAGTTTGTCCGGATCAGCGAC
The DNA here is from genome assembly GCA_902801415.1 of uncultured Lachnospiraceae bacterium. GTDB lineage: Bacteria > Bacillota > Clostridia > Lachnospirales > Lachnospiraceae > CAG-791. The sequence goes on along the minus strand of CADCIK010000010.1, from coordinate 17,881 downwards.
ATCACGCCGCAGGAATTCTTCCGCAAGTATATCGGGTGGAACCTGGCAGATATGGTCACGGTGATCAACGCCCCCACCAAAGACAAGCCCTATGGACGCACCTATACGGTAAAATATCTGGGCAATGTGCGCGGCGGCGCATACCCGGTCAAGTACCTCAATCTGCCCATGGACGATCTGCGGGATCTGACCATCCGCCAGCTGAAGGACGGACGTCCCGTCTGGTTTGGAAGTGACGTGGGCCAGTTCTCGGACCGCAAGGCAGGCTATCTGACGACGGATGCGTATGCCGTCGGCGAGCTTTTCTCTACGGACTTCCCTATGACCAAAGAACAGAGGCTGGATTACGGTGAAAGTCTCATGACACACGCTATGGTGATCACCGGTGTCGACCTCGATGAAAACGGAAAGCCCATTCGCTGGAAAGTCGAGAACAGCTGGGGCAAGGACCGCGGCCGTGACGGCTACTATGTGATGAACGACGAGTGGTTCGGAGAATTCTCCTATCAGATCCTTCTGGACCGCAAGTATTTTTCGCCTGAACAGGCGGCGGCGTTTGACACGGAGCCCATCGTACTGCATCCCTGGGACCCGATGGGAAGTCTTGCGTGGTGAATATTCGGGCAGAAGGAGGAATGAAAATGAGCGTCAGGATCATCGCTGATTCAGCCAGCGATATTTCGCAGGAGTGGGCAAAAGATTGGAATATTACGGTTCTTCCGCTGAAAGTGCGGTTCGGAGAAGAGGAGTTTTTGGACGGCGTCACGCTCTCCAATCGCGAATTTTACGAGCGGCTGATCGAGACCGACGAGATCCCCAAGACCAGCCAGATCACACCTTTTGAATACCGCAGTCATTTCGAGGAAGCGGTGAAGGCAGGGGATCAGGTTGTGTGCTTCTGCCTATCCTCCGGCGTTTCCGGATCCTTTCAGAGCGCGTGCGTCGCAGCGCAGGAATTTGAGGGAGATGTGTATGTCGTCGACACGCAGCAATTCTGTATCTCGGAAGCGATCATAGTGGAGAGGGCCGTGCAGATGCGCGACAGTGGTATGGATGCCGCAGCGATCTATGCGGCGATCGAAGAGGAGAAGAAAGACGCCCATGTGCTGGCAATTTTCAACACATTGGAATACCTCAAGCTGGGCGGCAGGATTTCCGCGGCAGCCGCATTTGCGGGAGGGCTCCTGTCCCTCAAACCGGTACTCACCATAGAGGAAGGCGTTGTCAAAATCCTCGGCAAGGCGCGAGGTTCCCGCAACGGAAACAACATGCTGACAGAGTTTGCAGAGAAACTCGGCGGGATCGATTTTGACCGCCCCTTCTGCTTTGGCTATACCGGATTTTCGGATGAGACCCTGCAGAAGTACATCCGTGATTCCGCAAGACTATATGAGGGAAAGACTGACCTGATCGATACGAACAGCTTCCGGATCGCCAAGGTCGGCGCCACGATCGGGACCTATGCGGGACCCGGGGCGATCGCTGTAGCGTTCTTCAGCCGAAAGGGATGAGTGAGACAGAGAGTTTGGATACAAAAAAGTAGTCAGGGGGAAGCCCCTGACTCTTTGATCATCACAGTATGTCGATCAGCTGATCAACGTCTTTCATATCGGTAGCCCAGCTGGTGCAGATGCGGAGGACCGTGCGTCCGTCCGGCTGCTTTTCCCAGAAACTCAGTTCCAGGAGCGCTTCAAGGCGCTCCTTTTGCGCGTCGTCCACAGTGATAAAGAGCTGGTTTGTGGGGCACTCAAAAGAGATCTCATATCCTTTTTGGACCAGTGCCGCGCGGATCCGGTCCGCTGCGGCGATCGCATTCTGCCCAACCATCTCGTAGAGGAGGCAGGTCTCTTCGGACGAGGTTTCACCGGAGGAGACGGCTGCGGAAACTCCTTCTGCGCTGACCTTTCCGGAACCGGCGGAAACCTCCGTAAACAGCGTCTCAAACTGGATGCCGGCAATCCTTCCCTTGGCGAGCAGGGCTCCGTTCTGCTTGATCAGCGTGAAGAAGTGCGGGATAAAATCGTGTCTGGGAAGGACGACCGCTTCTCCGAACAGCGCGCCGCACTTGGTGCCGCCGATGTAGAAGGCGTCACAGAGACGGGCGAGGTCGGGCAGCGTTACGTCGTTCTGCGGGCATGCGAGCGCATAGGCAAGTCTTGCGCCGTCCACATAAAGCGGAACATTGCGGCGATGGCAGATTTCGCTGATCTTTGTCAGCTCCTCCAGGGAGTAGAGCGTTCCGAATTCCGTGGGCTGGGAAATGTAGACCAGTCCGGGCATGACCATATGCTCGTGATTGGCGTCATCCCAGTAGCCCTGTATGCAGCGTTCAATAGAATCGGCGTCCAGTTTGCCGTTTTTATGGGGGAGAGTGATCACTTTGTGCCCGCCGGCTTCGATCGCACCGGCTTCATGTGTACTGACGTGGCCTGTCTCGGCGGCGATCACGCCCTGATAAGGGCGAAGGATCGACTTGATCACAGTGGCGTTAGCCTGGGTGCCGCCGACCAGAAAATGGATATCGGCGTCAGGCGCATTGCATGCTTTTCGTATTTTGGCGCGGGCAGACTCCGAGAATTCATCGGTGCCGTAACCGGCGCTGTGGACAAGGTTTGTCTCCATGAGGCGCTTCAGGATCAAGGGGTGAGCGCCTTCCATGTAGTCGGAGGCAAAAAATAATTTTGCGGGGGAGATTTTTGGATTCATATTAGGGACTCCTGTTTGAATGATCTGGATTCTGGTATAAGATTATCATAGGAATGTATTTTTGTATGCCGGTTTTTGACCGAATAAAAAGCGGGGAGCGGTCTTTTGGCAACACAGGAAAGGAGAAGGGGTATATGAAAAAAGGATTAGTAAGGGTCATTTCGCTGATCATGCTGGTGACCATTGTGATCGGGTTGTCTGCCTGTAATCCGGGCAGCAGCGCGAAGGCTGAGACTTCAGCGGCTGCCCAGGCTGTGGATGAGGGGAGTACGGCCCCGGCTCAGACTGCGCAGGAAGAGAGTACAGAGGCAGAGCAGTCTGCAGAGGGCAAGAGGGTATATTTTGCAGCACCTCTTTTTAGTGAGGCAGAAAGGGCTTACAATCTCAAAATCGTGAGCATACTGGAAAAACACGGCTATGAGGTGTTCCTGCCGCAGCGCGACGGTTTTCTGGCTCCCGAACTGGAAGGCAAGACAGAAGAAGAGAAAACCACGATGATCTTCCAGAAGGATAAAGATGAAGTGCTTAAAGCAGATATCCTGTTCATGCTGCTGGACGGCAGAGTGCCTGATGAAGGGGCTTGCGTTGAGCTTGGAATTGCATATGCGAGCGGAAAGAGATGCTACGGCATCAAGAATGACGCGAGGTCAGTCGAGCTTGATATGGACCTTAATCCGATGATATCCGGATGCTTTACCAAGCTTTTCTATAACCTGAACGAAGAGGAATTGATCAAGTCCCTGGAAGAGTACCTGACAGACAACGAGCTGTAATGCGGTACGCACTATATAAGGGAGCACTATAAAACTATGAATCCGGCAGGGCGTTCGGTCTTAAATTGATGGACACCCAGTATATAAGGATGGTTACAGGAGGGGAAATATGAAAAAGCAGATATTTGCAGGACTATTGGCAGTTGTTTTGTCGATCACGGGATGCGGCGGCAGCAGTCCTGCAGGAAACAAAGACGCGGAGTCCGCACAGGGAACGACACAAGCAGCCGTGCAGGAGGCAGAGCAGTCCGCTGCACAAGGTGTGACACAGGCAGCCGCCCAGGATGAAGAGCAGCCGGGCGAACAGGAGACCGCGCATGGCATTCGCGGAAAAGCAGCATCGGAGTTCGAACCGATCGAGTCTGAAAACGGAAATATTGTGATCCTCTATACAAACGATGTACACTGCGCAGTGGAGAATGGAATCGGCTACGCCGGGCTTGCAGCTTATAAGAAAAAGATGCAGGAAGAGGGAAACGCAGTCTTGCTCATTGACGATGGCGATGCAATTCAGGGAGGGATCTTTGGCTCGCTTACAAAAGGTGACGCGATCATCAACCTGATGAACGATGTCGGGTATGATCTCGCGATTCCCGGCAATCATGAATTTGACTACGGGGCCGCCCGCTTTCTGGAATTGGTTTCCAAAGCAGAGTATCCATATATCTGCTGCAACTTCGATGATATTCAGAAAGATGAGATCGTGCTGGATTCCTATGTGATCAGAGAGATCGGCGGCAAAAAGATCGGATTTATCGGCGCACTGACGCCTCTGACGACGTCGGCTTCCGCACCTGCGAATTTTCAGGACGAGAACGGAGAGTTTAAATACGGATATCTGCGCACCGATGATGGAGAGGCACTCTATAAGAGGATCCAGGAGGCCGTAGACGCCGTGCATGCGGAAGGTGTCGATTACACTTTCCTGGTCTCGCATCTTGGCATTGAGGAATCGACAAAACCTTTTATGTCTGTAGATGTGATCAGAAACACGACGGGGATTGACGTAGTTCTCGATGGCCATTCACACAGTACGGTCCCGATGGAACTTGTTAAGAATAAAGACAGAAAAGACGTTGTGCTCACACAGACCGGCACGCAGTTTAAATCCATTGGAAAGCTTACGATCGATGCAAATGGCAAGATCAGCACAGAATTGGTCACTGAAGTGGACGAAAAAGATGAGGAGATACTGGCCGCCATCGAAAAAGAGAGGGCCGCTTTCCAGGACAAGGTTTCAGCCCATATAGCGCACTCTGACTTTGAACTTATGGTCAACGAGGGGGAGATCCAGCTTGTCAGAAATAACGAGACAAACCTTGGAGATCTGATCGCAGACGCTTTCCGGAAAGCCACCGGAGCAGAGATCGCGATCGTTAACAGCGGCGGGATCCGGGAAAACATTCCTGCCGGAGATATTACATATGGCGATATTCTTACGGCAATACCGTATATCAATGAAATGTGCGCCATTAAGGTGAAGGGGCAGGCCATTGCGGACGTTCTTGAATTCAGTGTAAGAAAAGCACCGGAACCCAATGGAGGATTCATGCAGGTTTCCGGCATCAGCTTTGACATAGACCTCGACAAGAATGCACAGGTGCAGGTTGATAATAACGGAATGTTTGTCGCCTTTGGCAGTGACGAGAGACGAGTCTCGAACATCAAAGTAAACGGTGAGCCGCTGGATCCGGACAGAGAGTACATCCTTGGAGGGACTCTTTATGTGCTGGCACAGCAGGGGGGCGGAATCACTTTCTTTGACGGAGCGGAACTTGTAGACCTCGAAAGGAACATGCTGGATATCGATGCAGTGGCGGAATATCTCGGCTCAATGGGCGGCACTGTATCCGAAGAATATGCAGATCCGTACGGACAGGAGAGGATCCATTTTGTAAATGAGTGATCCAGCAGACGAACGCTGTGCTGCGCGGGAAATATGATATGCATATGACAGCTGAGAGATATATCTCGGACGATGCAGATTCTCTGCGCATGGCAGCAGATTTGTCAGAAACCAGGGAATTTGGAGAAGCGCCTTCCGACTGCGGGAGGCGCTTCTCATTTATCTTGATAAGCGGTGCAGATATGATCGATGAATTGTAAACTTGTTGAAACTTCCCAAAGAAATTTGAGTGGTTTTCCGAATTAGGTAACGGAGTGGAATAGGGAGAGTATTGCCTCCAAAGAAATTTGTGTGATTTTCTGAATTAGGTACAGGCACGGAATTTAAGAGAAAAATCTCCAAGGGGAAATTACAGAATTGTTACTTTTAGGCATGAAGAGGAAGAGAACATCAAATAATCTCCAAGTTTTGAAGTCAATGAGTTATATTCAGTACTTGGAGTGGGAACAATTTGCGACAAATGCGGACTCGGTGCCTAAATGTTCAAAAAGTAATGGAGATAATATCTTTAAAAAAGCAGGCTGTACCTAAAATGCGCAGATGCATTGTAAAATGCGGTAAAAATTGGGAATTATTAAACTCATAAGTTGAGTCAGTACCTAACGCAGACCAGGAAGTATCCCTGTCGGGCTGATCCGTAAAAGAAGCCGGCCGTGACGCAAGAAAGCAGTTACCACCATAGCGGTGGCAACTGCTTTTCTGCTTCTTTGTTATACTTGTCTTACTAATACAAACAATTATATGCACAGTGTTTTTCAGGAGAAAGCTGTACCGATAATAAATATCATAGTCATGAAGATGATAAATGTAGTGACAGCCATAGTGAGTATTACTCCTGTGATCTGCAGCGTGCGGGAACTGCTGTCATGAAAAGGCATATATCGTTGAATGCCCAGATAGTTGCTGCCCAGTGCAATGTTCATCAGTCCCAGGAAAAGGACCAGCAGTCTCTCCATCCATAGCGCCTGCATAGTGGAAGTCTGATCCTGTAATGTGAGGCTCAGATCGAATACCAGGAAGTATACAACGGAGGCGATCAGCATCTTCCATGGGTTAAGTGTCCGAAAGCCAGGCGGAAGATAGGGGTTGATCACATGCCCTGTGATATCCGGACGGATGCTCTCTCCAATGCAGCTTAGCAGCGCATTCTTGAGTGCGGCAGCAGATGAATACCGCTTTGAAGGGGATATCTGCGTACACTTGCGGATTACAGGATCAAATACACGCGGGTCGGTGACTTTTGCTGAAACAGAGCGCTTTATGACAGCAGGTTCCCCTGAAGAGATATCGACTTCGGGCAATGCGTCGACGCATTCCTGCAGAATTCTGCCGATGGAGTAAATATCTGTCTGAGGAGAGGACTCTCCAAAGCCATACTGTTCCGGAGCGGCATATCCTTTTGTGCCCAGAAGCCGCGTGTCCGATTCCCTGCCGGGTTCGCCCGAATAGAATCGGGCGGCATTGAAGTCCAGCAGCATCACGTTGCCGCAGCTTGTTATAATGATGTTGGAAGGCTTTAAATCCCTGTGAATGAGCGGCGGATTGTGTGCGTGAAGGCGCTCCAGGATCTCACACAGACCGGCCATATAGTGCCCGATCCGCTCTACAGTCAGGAGCTCGCAGGGATCCATGCCAGCGGGTGCAACGGCGGTAATGTATTCATTACGAGTACTGTCGGCATGAGCTGCCGCCGAATATTCCCCAGGCGCCTGTTCATAGCCGCCCTGAGAAATAGTCAGGGAAGAAGTTCGCTCGATCATATCCCGCAGAGTGACGCCGGAAATGAACTCCTCAATGATGATCAGCCGTCCGTCCTCTTCCCAGCTGTCTATGATCCTGGGTATGCCGGGGATCGGGTGCGCCTTAAGATCCTTGTAGACATCGGCAGAGTATACGTCCAGGACCTTCTTTACATAGAACCTGCCGGAATCACGGTGCTGCACCAGATATACATTGTGCGGTTCATTGATCGCGGCAACAACCTGATAAAATGATTTGGATAAACGTTGAGAAAGATTCACAATAAAGCCCCTTAGTATCAATAATGAACAGCCCTTTACAGGGCTGCTAAGTGTATTCTAGCACGTTGGAGGAAAGAAGATGCAGGAAAAAGAGACAAATGATCTGGAACAGGAATTAGGCAGCACACATCTTGCGGACTATACTGCGTTTGTGCAGAAGAATAAGGACAGCATGCTGTCCGACGCAACCTCCTTTTCCACTTATATCAAGTCGGTTCTGCGGGAAAAGGGGATCACGCAGCAGATCGCGTTTCTGAAGGCGGATATTCCGGAGCGATACGGATACAAACTCCTGTCCGGGGAAAAGCACACGCGGCAGCGGGACGTCATTCTCCGGATCTGCTATGCATCAGGATTTACACTAAAAGAGACGCAGCGGGCACTCAGAAAGTACGGCATGCCTGAGCTGTATGCCAAAATATCGCGCGACGCGATGATCATGATCGCTTTTAATGAAAGACCCGGGAGCATTATCGATGTGAACGCTTTATTGAAAAAGCACGGGATGGAACCGCTTCGGACCAGCGGGATACAGGAATAAAGCCTGAAGTCCGGCCGCAGTGAAAGTAATCGCAAAGATGTACAAAGGAACGCTGTTCTTAGGATTATACTACCTGTCAACGGCGGATATTACCACCCCTATGGGGAGAACGTGAGAAAAACCCTCTTGCTATAATTGGATGCACAGTACGGGAGTACTGAGATTTCATTATAGGAGGAGGGTTATTTATGTGTCTTAGATCCAGGTTGGTTGTTGGAATTATGTGTATATGTACAGCTGCTGCGCTGCTGTCGGGATGCGGCTCGTCGGGATCGTCTGCGCCGAAGGATATTGTGAAGACGGAAGATAAAGTCGGCGATACGTCCGCTGATGCTGTGGAGACTTCGGACGAGCAGGAGGCTGCGGATGCGCAGGAGACTCCGGATACGGAAGCAGACACTGTTGCGCAGGACAGCGGAAAAGGTGATATTACCATCGAGGAACAGGTGCTGGTCGAGCAGGACGGAATCCGGATCACAGCTCTGGATTATGTCAAGGACGACATCTGGGGCGACGGGATCAAGGTCCTTGTAGAGAATGACTCCGAGCAGGACGTCATGGTTGGATGCGACGCACTGATCGTCAACGATTATATGATCAATGATCTGTTTGGAGCGGAAGTCGCTGCCGGCAAGAAGGCCAATGATGTGATCTATCTTTCCAGTTCGGAACTGAAGGCAGCGGGGATCGATACGGTCGGTCGTGTCGAGATCTACTTCCATGCATATGATGCAGACAGCTATGACGAGATCTTTAATACAGATTGTGTCACGATCGAGACATCGGCGATCGACAGTATGGATACGAAAGCGAATGATGAGGGAACGGAGCTCTACAATGAAGGCGGGATCCGGATCATCGGCAAGACTGTTGACGAGAACAGTTTCTGGGGAACCGCGATCCTTCTCTATATCGAGAACGAGTCGGGGCGCAATGTCGGCATCAGTGTAGACGATATGTCTGTAGACGGATTTATGCTCACTCCGTATTTCTCGACAACGGTCTATGACGGCAAGAAAGCTGTCGACGATATAACACTTATGTCTTCCGAACTGGAAGAGAACGGCATAACTTCCATCGGTGAAGTTGAACTCAAATTCCATATCTACGACAGCGATTCCTATGACACGATCGCTGATTCGGATCCGATCACGTTCTCGGCACAGTAAGAGAAAGCTTTCGTAAGAAAGACTTCGTAAGAGAAAGACTTCGTAAGAGAAAGACTGCACAGGTGAAAGACTACTGACCGGACTTTGTGAATTGTCGATTAGAAGGAGGGGAAATGAAGACCTGGAAACTTGTTTCTGGTATTTTATCTGTTATTTTGTTTGCGCTTGTCGCGTTTCAGTCCTGCGCAGCAGGTATGTCCAACGCACTTGAAGAAAATGGAGAAGTGTCGGGATCTGCGGGAATCATTGTTGCGGTTCTTCTCCTGACAGGCGGAATTGTTTCCATTGCAACAAGGAAGAGCAGCGGTAAGGGGGGCAACATAGCCTTGATCATCATATTTGGCTTAGCAGCGCTGGTCGGCTTTACGATGCATGGCAGTTACAGTGACCTGACAATCTGGGCCGGATGGTGCCTGATCAACGCAATTTTTGCGGTTGTTGCTCTGTTCAGAGGCGGTAAGAAACAAAATGGCTAAAAGGACTGACACTTAGAAAGCGCAGACGCAATAACACATAGGCAGTAATAAAACAACGGGATGTCGAAAGTGATTCGACATCCCGTTTCACAATTGCGCATAATAGTGACATGCATTCCCTAGTTTTCTTCCACTCCTCTCCAGGGCTTGAAATTATCAGGGATGATGTTGAATTGCATGAGTACTTTGCCAACGACAGTGTCAATCTGCGACTGCAGGGAGTCTGCTCCATTGTAGAAAGTGAGCATGGGCGGGACGATCGCACAGCCGAGCTCACAAGCGCTGAGCATGTTGCGCAGGTGAACACGCCCCAGAGGTATCTCGCGGGGCACCAAAACGACGCGCCGGTTCTCCTTGAGGCAGACATCGGCGGCACGAAGAAGCAGGTTTTCCGCGAAGCCGTTGGCGATACCGGCCAGTGTCTTCATGCTGCAGGGCATGACGATCATTCCATCGGTCACAAAGGAGCCGCTGGCGATGACAGCCGCATAATCGCTCTCTGCATAGACATGATCTGCGGCATTATAGAGTTCCTCAATGGGAATATCAGTTTCCAGACTCCAGGTGAGTCTGGCGCCTTCTGTCACAACCAGATATGTTTCGCAGTTTGCATTGCGGAGGGCACGGAGAAGAGAGAGACTCATCTCTACGCCGGAGGCTCCGCTTACACCGACGATGATTCGCATAATATACCTCATTTCATGCTGAGATCACGCAACCAGTGATAGTTGCAGGAGCTCATCTTTTCACTTTAATCTTTGATCCACTTCCTGTAATCCACTTCCATAAACGACGCCCTCGTAAAGCGCTCCTTCATGTCGAAGGGCACCGTGCAGTCGAAGATCGCCTTGCAGGAAATGCCGACATCCCGAATGGAAGAAGAATAGAGAGGGCTGCTGGACGGGTCAAGCGGATGGCAGCGGACGCCGGGAATCGGTACCATATCGCGGTCTCCCTGGAAACGCGTAGTCATGGCCCAAAGTACATCATCCGTGTCAAATATATCCACATCCTCATCCACAAGGATCACATGCTTGAGCTCCGGGAAAGCGGAAAAGGCCAAAAGAGCGGCCTGCCGCTGCTTGCCCTCGTCCGTGTGGACGGTTTTGCGGCACTGCAGAATCGCGACATATTTGCCGCCGCCGGCGCGGTGCGCATAGCAGTTCAGCACTTTACCGGGGAGGGCCTTGTCGATCATACCCAGGATCGAAGCTTCCGTGGGGATGCCTGACATGTTGACGAACTCCTCGCTGGGACCTATGCAGGTCTGCATGATGGGATTCCTGCGGTGAGTCACTGCTTTGACCTTGAGAAGCCAGCACTCGTGAGAGGCGGGGCCATTGTAGCCGGGGAACTCGGGTAAAGCATATCCGGTGTGGGAATTGCGGTCCTCCACGACGTTATTGCTGCCCGGAAGGATCTCGCCCTCTATGACATACTCCGCATTGGCGATCGCATTCTCCTTGATGGAGACGCAAGGCGTGAGCTGAACGGGCTCGCCGCGCAGGGCGCCGGCAATGGACAGCTCATTGAAGCCCAGAGGCGTCGTCGGCGGAGAGAAGCAGCTTGTCACAGAGATCGCCGGATCCACGCCTATGGAGACAGAGATCGGAAGCGGCTGTCCCAGCTCGGTCGCGCGCTCGGCCATAGCGCCGATGTGGCGGGCGCCGGGCAGAAGGAAAATGGAGAGCTCGTCCTTGGACAAAATACACATGCGGTGGATCGTCACATCAGAGAGCCCTGTGTCCGGGTGTGTCGCATAGCACATGCCGAGTGTGATATAGGGACCTGCATCGTAAGGCGTATTAGTCGGTGCCGGGATCAGCTTGAACAGGTCAAAATCCGGATCCGTCGCAAGGTGTACCACCTCCTGTGCGGGGGCAGGTTCATTGGTTACGACAGGCATGATGGGATTGGCAGTACACTTCTGTACTAAATGCCCGAGCTCCTCTTTCTTACATCCAAAGAGCTTTGCGACACGCTCGCGGCTTCCCATGACGCCGATCGCGACGCTTGCATCAGGATGCCCGTTCACGTTGTGAAAGAGCATGGCGGGACCATTAACACTTGTGGGGCGCTTAACAGTTCCGCCGGCACCGACGTAGCGGTAGACACCGCAGAGTTCTGCTTTGGGATCGACAGGAACGTCGGTCTCGATCAGCTGGCCGGGGGTGTTTCGAAGAAGCTCCAGGGCGGAGCGAAGATCAATGACTTTGTTCATTGTGTTCCTCCGTATAATTGGGTTCATGTGTTTACTGTGCTGCTGCGGTTTAATGTTCTGCGTGCTGTTCAACTGGTCAGAACTTCAATTCCGCGTGCACCAAGCTCGGTAATAATCTGCTCTTCAATCTTCTGATCGGTAATCACCGTCTTCACCTGATCCTTCAAATTAAGAGGTACAGTACCGTGCCTTTCAAACTTTTCGGATTCCGTCAGAACAACGATCTGGTCTGCCTGCCGCGCCATATCGCGTACAGCCTGAGCCCGCAGTTGGTCCTGATTCGTGAAACCAGCTCTTGCAGACCAGCCGTCCACGCCGATGAAGAACCGGTCAACCCAGAAATTCTCCGCGCACTGGCGTACCATGGGCCCCACCATGACCTGGGCGTCCTGCTGGTAAATGCCGCCCAGAAGAATGATCTGGAAATCAGAGGAGCGGCGTATGTAATCCGCAATGAAAGCACTGTTGGTGATAAGGGTTATTCCGCTGCGAAGTTCTGCCAGCGCTGCAGCCAGCAGTGCGCAGCAGCTGCCGCTCTCGATCATAATGGTGTCGCCATCTTTTACCAGTTCCGCTGCGCGCAGCGCGATCTTTCTCTTTTCTTCATAGTGATAGGCCAGGCGCCCCTTGATATCGTCTGTACTGGACAGGACTGCGAAGCCGTGCTCTCTGGTGATCAGACCCTGCGCCTCCATGGCGTCCAGATCCTTGCGGACAGTGACCTGGGAGACGCCCAGATGCGCCGAGAGTTCGGCGACTTCCAGCTTCTTTTCTTTTACCAAAAGCTCCAGGATCTGACTGGTGCGGTCTTCTTTTCTGCGCATTCTATAGACCTCCCTGATGAGTTCATTTGTAACTTGAATTATATCATAAATAGATTTATTTCTTTCTATAATCTTACGTTCACAAATAAAAACCATATTATTGCCGAAATAGGATAATATATGTACAATAAAACCATAATTAATCCATATATTAAAGAAATGGTTTTAAAATGGAGATGACTATAATGACATTAGAAGAAATGAAGCGAAGGAAAAGAGAATTTGGATATAGTAATGAGAAACTGGCAGAGCTATCAGGCGTGCCCCTGGGTACCGTACAAAAGGTAATGAGCGGAAGTACGAAGAGTCCCAGGCAGGGGACGCTGGAAGCGCTGGCCAGGGCGCTAAGCGGTCAGAAGGAGGTTCCGACCCAATATCCGGGGGAGATGATCGACGGATGTATCAGAGTGCTCAGAGAGCCTTGGGGCGCATATGCAGCAAAGAAAGAGGAGTATACAATTGAGGATATCTATGCTTTGCCGGAGGGCGTCAGAGCGGAACTGATCGATGGGGAGATCTATTACATGGCGACGCCCACGAGAACGCATCAGAAGATCGTGGGCGAGATGCATCTTGCGGTTGCCGGTTATATTCGATCCCATGGGGGAACGTGTGAAGTGTATATTCCGCCGTATGCGGTTTATCTGAACGCAGATAACTCTACCTATCTGGAACCGGATCTTACGGTAATCTGTGATCCGTCCAAATCGGAGGATAAAGGCTGCGTGGGAGCGCCGGACTGGGTTGTTGAGGTCGTATCCCCTTCCTCGAAGCGGATGGACTACTTGCTCAAGCTTTTCAAATATCGCACCGCCGGAGTCCGCGAATATTGGATCATCAATCCGGAAAAGAGAGTCGTTTCAGTTTACAGCTGGAACGACGGATACGAGTCGGTGGAGATGTATTCCTTTACGGATGAGATCCCGTCGGGCATCTATCCGGATCTGAAGATCCGGCTGGCGGATGTAGTTTAATGGAAAAAGAGAAGAACGGGTCGTTGCATTAAGAAAGTGATACTTAATGCGACGACCCGTTCCATAGTTTTCAGAAGAAGCAGTCAATGCCCTGATCGAGAAATACCTTCTGATAGTCTGTCAGGTCTTCCGGGTGAAGTGCTTTCACGCCGGCCATTTCGTAATCTCTGTTCAGAAATTCATATTTGCGCTCACCCATCTGGTGGAAGGGCAGGAGCTGCACGCGCCCAAGTCCGATATCATGCAGAAGCTTTGCGAGTCCCTCTGCATCGGACAACTCCGCGTTGAAGCCCGGAATTACCGGAATCCGGGGCAAAATATTGAGTCCCTGTTCTTGCGCCCACCGCAGATTCGCGTGGATCAGCTCAGTGCCGACGCCGGTTCCCATCTTGTGCTTCTCAGAATCATACTGCTTGACATCAAAGAGCAGGAGATCGAAGAGGGGAGCGAGCCTGTGAAAGACTTCCGGACTCACGCAGCCGGTGGTCTCGATCGCAGTGTGAATACCCTTCTCCTTAAGGCGCAGGATCAGCGCCTCCACAAAGTCGGGCTGCACCATGCTTTCGCCGCCGGAGATGGTTACGCCTCCGCTGGACTCCTCATAGAAATCGACATCCTGCATGCACACGTCTACGACCTCATCTGCCGTTTTGTATTCCCCTTCATTTGTCAGCGCGCGTCCGGGGCAGCCCTGCACGCAGGAAAGACATCCTGTACATTTATGAAAGTCGATATGAATTCTTCCATCCTCTGCAGCAGTGATTGCTTTCTCGGGACAGGCGTGCACACATTTCTGACAGTGCAGGCAGTTGTCACTGTGGTACATGATCTGCACTTTTGAAAGCTGTGACTCCGGATTGGAGCACCACTTGCAGCGGAGGGGGCATCCCTTTAGGAAGACGGTGGTCCGCACGCCGGGGCCGTCGTGGATGGAGAACTTCTGAATATTAAAAACAACACCTTTTACTTCCATTTAGTAAACTCCTTATAAAAAACTGTAGGTAGATTTAACATCAGAGGTTGATCGTGAAAACTCCTTTTATAAACCAGTCAGGGCATAGACTTGAAACCTGGTTTGCTTTGTATGTTTTTATCATAGCATTAACATTCGAATATGTAAAGGATAAGTTGCGAATGAAATTTAAATAAATTTCTTGCGAAAAGTATGTTGACAAAAAAGGATGAAGCGCTATAATTAAGCTACAAACGGAACACGGATAAATTGTGAATGAAAATAAAGGAGAGGCCAAATGGAAAACAAAGCACATTTCGGATCCCTGACACCCAGGATGCAGGCATATCGCGAGAGCGTTCTGGATCAGAAGCCCTACATCGATGCACAGCGTGCTGTTCTGGCTACAGAATCCTATAAGAAGAACCTGAACCAGCCGGCGGTCATGAAGAGAGCGCTGATGCTGCAGAATATTTTGGCAAAAATGGATATTTATATTGAGGACGAGACCGTTCTGGTCGGAAATCAGTCCTCCGTCAACCGCGGAGCGCCGGTCTTCCCGGAGTACACGATGAAGTTCATCATGGATGAGCTTGACCTGTTTGAGAAGCGAGACGGCGACGTCTTCTATATTACGGAAGAGACCAAGCAGCAGCTGCGCGAGATCGCTCCTTTCTGGGAGAACAACAACCTCCGCTCCCGCGGCGAGGCGCTTATGCCGGAAGAGATGCAGGTCTACATGGACACAGGGTTCTTTGGCATGGAGGGCAAGCTCAACGCAGGAGATGCACACCTTGCAGTGGACTACGGCAACATGCTGAAGGTCGGTCTGAAAGGATATGAGGACCGCGCAAGAAAGCTCAAGGCAGGGCTGGACCTGACTGAGCCTGAATCCATCGACAAGTACCAGTTCTATAAAGCCGTTTTGATCGTGATCGATGCGGTCAAGGGATTCGCAGAGCGCTTTGCGGCGCTGGCCCGCGAGAAGGCAGCAGCAGCGGAGGAGCCCAGAAGATCCGAACTTCTTGAGATCGCCCGCGTCTGCGATAAGGTCCCTTATCAGCCGGCAGAGACGTTCCACGAGGCAGTGCAGGCTGTGTGGTTCATCCAACTGATCCTGCAGATCGAGTCCAACGGACACTCCCTCAGCTACGGCCGCTTCGACCAGTACGTATATCCCTATCTGGCGTCCGACCTGGAAAAGGGAAACATCACCGAGGAACAGGCAGTTGAACTGCTCACCAACCTCTGGATCAAGACCCTGACAATCAACAAGGTCCGCTCCCAGGCGCACACATTCTCCAGCGCAGGAAGCCCTATGTACCAGAACGTCACAATTGGCGGTCAGACCGCAGATGGCAAGGACGCCGTCAATAAGCTGTCTTTCCTGATCCTCAGGTCCATCGGCCAGACAAGGCTTCCCCAGCCTAACCTGACGGTCCGCTATCACAGAAACATCAACCAGGCCTTTATGGATGAGGCGATCGAGGTCTTAAAGCTGGGAACCGGCATGCCCGCTTTCAACAACGACGAGGTCATCATTCCTTCCTTCATTGAGAAGGGGGTCCGGAAAGAGGACGCCTATTGCTATTCCGCAATCGGATGTGTGGAGACCGCAGTCCCCGGCAAGTGGGGTTATCGCTGCACCGGCATGAGCTACCTGAACTTCCCCCGTATTCTCCTGATGGTCATGAACAACGGAATCGACGTGACCAGCGGCAAGAGATTTGTAAAGGATTACGGAAACTTCCGGGATATGGAATCTTTTGACGAGCTCATGAAGGCATGGGACGGCGCGATCAGAGAGCTGACCCGCGCAAGTGTCATCGTCGAGAATGCGATCGACCTGGCGAGTGAGCGCGAAGTGCCCGACATCCTCTGCTCCTGCCTGACGCAGGACTGCCTGGGACGCGGCAAGACCATCAAAGAGGGCGGCGCCGTTTACGATTTCATCTCCGGTCTGCAGGTCGGTATCGCGAACATGGCTGACAGCCTCTCCGCGATCAAGAAACTGGTTTATGAAGAGGGGAAGATCTCCCGCGATGAGCTCATGAACGCTCTGGCGACAGACTTTGCCGGCGAAGAGGGCGAGCGGATCAGACAGATGCTGATCAATGATGCGCCTAAATATGGCAACGACGACGATTACGCAGATCAGCTGGTAGTTGATGCTTATGCATCCTACCTGGATGAGATGAAGAAATATAAGAACACCCGCTTCGGCAGAGGCCCGATCGGCGGCATCCGTTACGGCGGAACTTCCTCGATCTCCGCGAACGTAGGTCAGGGTTTTGGCACAATGGCGACGCCTGACGGACGCCACGCCAAGGAGCCGCTCGCTGAGGGCTGCTCACCCGCACATTCCATGGACAAGCACGGTCCGACTGCAGTGTTCAAGAGCGTGTCCAAGCTTCCCACCCATGAGATCACGGGCGGCGTGCTGCTGAATCAGAAGGTCACGCCCGCCATGCTCTCCACGCAGGAGAACACCAAGAAGCTTGAATTTATAGTCCGCACATTCTTTAACCGCCTTGAAGGCTACCACGTGCAGTATAATGTAGTAGATAAAGCAACTCTTCTGGACGCGCAGGCGCACCCGGAGAAACACAAGGATCTGATCGTCCGCGTGGCGGGATACAGCGCATTCTTCAATGTTTTGAGTAAAGCGACCCAGGATGATATTATTGGAAGAACAGAGCAGACGTTGTAAAGGATTTTGATTGAGATGCTGCCGGTTGCCGCCGCTGGCTACCGGCTGCCACTGTCGGCTGCCACTGTCGGCTGCCGCAGAAGTGCCCTTAAGGAGTGCTTTAAGGGCATGGAAAGGGCAGAATCATCAGAAAACCAGCCAGTTGCCGCGGAAGTGCCCTTAAGGAGTACTGTAAGGGCATGAAAAGGGCAGAATCATCAGAAAACCAGCCAGTTGCCGCAGAAGTGCCCTTAAGGAGTACTGTAAGGGCATGAAAAGGGCAGAATCATCAGAAAACCAGCCAGCTGCCGCAGAAGTGCCCTTGAGGAGTACTGTAAGGGCATGAAAAGGGCAGAAACATCAGAAAACCAGCCGGCTGCCGCAGAAGTGCCCTTAAGGAGTACAGTAAGGGCATGAAAAGGGCAGAAACATCAGAAAACCAGCCGGCTGCCGCAGAAGTGCCCTTAAGGAACACAAAAACGGCAGAAAAACGGCAGACAAAATCAAGACTTAAATACCCAAGGAGGCACAAAATGAAATTCTGTATTGATGACGCAAATGTTGAGAAGATCCGCCGCATTTATGAGTATTATCCGGTTGATGGCGTTTCCACCAACCCTTCGATCCTG
>CADCIK010000009.1 GCA_902801415.1 uncultured Lachnospiraceae bacterium | reverse complement strand
AAGGTTCAGGATGAAGAGAAACTCGCAGTGACAACCGGCTACTGGAATCTGTTCAGATTCAATCCTGCCGGCGGCGCTAAGAAGTTCTTCCTGGATTCCAAGCCCGCTACTGATCCTTATATGGACTTCCTGGGCGGCGAGGTTCGTTATACATCCCTGAAGCGCTCCAACCCTGCAAAGGCAGACGCTATGTATGCAGAGAACGAGGCGAATGCAAAGGCTAAATATGCATACCTCGAGAAACTGGGTGCTCTGTACAACGAGTAATTCAGGAATACGACGATAATCGGTAAACGGTTAATCGCCATCCGAAAAAGTGTGTTCCAAAGAGACCTACATGAAATGAATCTCTTGACGGCATCACTGAAAAAGGATAAGATATGATTGTTTCAAGGCACAGGTACGGACGTACCTGTGCCTTGAGTGCAAAATAGGCCATTTAGGCTAAGCTAACTTCCAACAAGAAAGGAGACCATTATCATGGCACGTGTTATTAGTGATGCTTGCATTAGCTGCGGTTCCTGCGCTGCTCAGTGTCCCGTAGAGGCTATCGCTCAGGGCGATACACAGTATGAGATCGACGCAGACGCTTGCATCGATTGCGGCGCTTGCGAGGCTCAGTGCCCTGTTGGAGCTATCTCCGAGGGTTGAGTTTCAGGTCAATGACCAAACTTACATGAAAAGCAATAGAAGGCTGTCATTTAATGACAGCCTTCTTTGTTTATATTGGATTATTCAGGAATGGATCAGGAATGAAAGAATGGGCTGCCGGAAGCAGCCCATTCTTTGTGTTTCAGATTACGCATTATTGATCATGCTTTATTAAGCATCCATCTGCGCATTTCATTAATTAACAGTTACAGTCACCTTCTTGGTGACAGCGCCTGATTTGATCGTGATCGTCACCTTGCCCTTCTTGACGCCTGTGACTACGCCGGCCTTACTGACAGTCGCGATCTTGGCGTTGGAGCTTGTGTAGGTGAGCGGCTCTCCGCTTGTGGCGGGCACTGTTTTGGCACCCAGACTGACTGTCTTCTTGACCTTGACGGTGTAGGCCGTCTTCAGCGTTGTGATGCCGGTCGTCTTGGGTTTGACCGTCACAGTAACCTTCCTGATCTTGGTTCCGGATTTCACGGTGATCGTGGTCTTGCCGGCCTTGACGCCCTTGATGGCACCCGTGGAAGATACCGTCGCAATAGCCTTGTTGGCACTTGTGTACTTGATCGGATCCGCACTGTTCGTCGGTTTCTTCTTGGCGCCGATACTGACTGTCTTGCCCACTACAACGGTATAAGCCGTCTTGGCGGTTGTAAGACCGGTCGTGCCCTGCTTGACGTTGATCGTGACCTTCTTGGTCTTCTTGTTGCTGGTCGTGATGGTGATCGTGGTCTTGCCGACCTTGACGCCCTTTACGACGCCCTTGGAAGTGACTGTCGCAATCTTGGTGTTGGCGCTCTTATAGGTGATCGTATTGTCACTGTACACAGGATTGAGCTTGACGCCCATGTTGATGGTGCTCAGTGTGGTCACTGTATACGAAGACTTTGCAACAATACTCGTGCAATTGACCTTAGGAACGGTGACCGTAAGCACGATGGACTTGCCGCTCTTAAGCTTCACCGTGATCTTCCCAGTGCCTGCCTTGGTTCCGGCCGTCACGCGGATGTTCTGGACCAGTTTTCCTGCGGCGCCCGCAGTCAGCGTGCCCTGTTTCTTCGCCGTCACGATGTCCTTGTTCGAAGTCGTGATCGAAGCGATCGCGTCTCCATCCGAGAAGGTGATCTTAGTGTCTTTGTACTTGGTCTTGGTGATCGTTGCCTTGCTGCCTGCCCAGTTGGAAGCGATCGTAGCATCCTGCACTTTCACTTTCAATCCGGCGCTTGCTCTGTTTCCGAAGGACTCGCGCGCTCCAAGGATTAGCGTTGACTCTGTCAGCGGGGCGTCAGAGGCTACATTGAGAGTCGTGTAAGCCCTTTCGTCACCGTCTGTGAGCGTCAGCTTTCCATCTCCTCCGATCACTTCCTCAAGCCTGTAGTCTGTGATCGGATATTCAGCGCCGTCGGGCTGCTTCATGGAGTAGACAGTGAGCGTTCCGCCGACCTTCTGGCCGATCTCATCAGCTGTGTACGTAAGTCCGGGAATCGCATATACTGTCGTGTTTTCAGGCAGATTCAGAACGGCCATGCTGACATAGACATTGACATTCACATGCGACCATAATTCATAGACGTCCATCTCGGGATCGCTTCCATCATAGATCGTAACCACGATTTCCAGATCCGTATTTCCTCTGCGGAGACCGGTGATGTCCAGATCTCCACTCATATCGATCACGTTGTCATCGTAATATTCATCAGTCGCATAGCAATATGGAATTCCTTCTGTGGCAAGCTCAGGGAGTTCAATAACGGTGGGGCCGTTTTCATCGAACTCTGTATACGTCACATACGGAACCAGTTTTTCCGTGCCGCCGAGCAAGACATCCAGATTTTCTACTCTCTCACCTTTGCTGTTGCGAAGCTCAAGGTCAAATACGCCGTCCGCGATCGCAATATAGGCTTCGAATGTATCATATCCCTCCGGGCCTCCGGTAAACGTGAAGATGACCGGAACTCTGTTCTCTGTCTTTTTCAGCGCTTTCAGACTCCAATCAGCACCGTTCTGTTTAATTTCCAGGAACTCCTCATCACCTGCGTTCTTGAGCGCGATATTGGTGATATTGATGTCAAAATACGAGCCGCCTTCATAGTAGTCGCCGGTATCATGTGCGGAGTCTTCCAGATAGAGCTCGGCATTGCCTCCCGCAAAGGTCTGGGTCTGTCCGACGCCCATATCCATCCTCAGTCCGGTGATCTCCAGGTAAGGCTTAGTGATCGTGATCCGCAGCAGTTCATCGACAAGAACTACACCGTTCAGTTCAGAATGAATCCGCAGTGAGATTCTGCCCCAGGTATCGCCATCTTCATTTGCCTGGTAGCGTAGCGCCTCAAAAAGATCCTGCATTTGCGCTTCGTCCACGTGGAGTCCTGTCTGCGGATTGAAAACGCTGCTGATATCATATCCGGTGATCGGCCGGATCTCGCCGTTTTCAAGGAAACCTGCTTCTACAGTTGTCTCAACAGGATATCCCTGGGCTTCCAAAGCGTCCAGTCTCGCCCTGTCGGGAACTACGTCAATCGCTTCATTTGTGTAATACCAGGTGTAATGGCTATCACCGCGATCACTGTCGAAGATAAATCCATCACTATAATTAACATCGTCACAGATCAGGTTTTTGCTGACATTCTGCCTCCAGCCGTCTTCTGCTTCCCACTCTGCTTCAACGCTAAAGTTAAAGCTCCATTCTACGTTTCTCTTGATCGTGACCGGTCCGGAAATCTCATCATTCGGACGCAGCTCTCTGCCTCCATCGCTGACAATGATGTGGGCGGGATCATGTTCCGGATCGCCTCCGGTATACCAGCCCATTCGATAGGTCACATCTGTTCCCTCAACGGGTTCAAACGCTCCGTCGCCCTCCTTCTTCATGAGTCTGGGGACCAGCGTCACTTCTGCACCGGGCGGAAGCTCTTTGTCCCATGTATACGGCTCTGCGCCGCCTTCCTCATAGAACTCGACTGCATAAATGAGACTGTTCACAAAGACTCTTCTATATGCTCTCGCGCATTCCTCACCGCTGTCGGGATCGATCAGATATGCCTCGATCTCCAGTTCCATATTGTCGGCGTTTTCTTCGGTAAACAGGATGATCGAACGGCTCTCAGGATCCTCTGCATAGTCCCAGAATACGCCGCGCTCCGTCGCCCGATCGAAGTCCCCGTCAAACTGCTCATCGATGATCCTCTGATCGATGCGGTTGCAGCGCACTTCATAGCGCACTTGGTAATCCGAAGTATCTATACCGTAGCGATCTCCGGTATTCCAGTCGTATTCTTCCGCATAGATCTGCGGGAATACACGGATCGAACCGCCGGGCTGAAGCCTGTCACTGCCCGTTTCGGTTTCCAGGCCCATGTTGATCCTTCTGCCGCCTACGATGATACGGAAATCATCTTCATAGTAATAGTTTATTCCAGGACCACTCTCGCCTCCATTTACATTCGCTATTATGTGCACGTTAAGCTCGCCGCCGCGCACCGCCTTGAACAGCCAGCCGTTCTCTTCTTCGATCACATCGACTGCGTCACGGGTATCAAACTCATCCTGCCCTGATTCATACTGAATCTCACGGATTGTATATTCCCCTTCTGCCCCATCCGGAAGCAATGTTGTCTCCAGATATACATTTCCATTCTTGCTCACATACCACTCGTCATCGACGAAAAGGACTGCATCATCAAATTCCCCATGGAAATCAAACCGGGCCTCCCGCACGTCGAAACCGCGCCACTCATCAGCCACCTCGACGCCGCCGATTCTGAGAGAGATTCGGGTTTCAAGGCGGTCGATTCCCTGTTCATACAACGTCTCGCCGGAGAATGTGATGGTATGTTTGTCAGCGTCATAACTCCATCCCTGATCCTGTGTGATAGGATGCTCAAATCCGCTCTCCTCATTCCAACGTCCGGTACCGACCTCCGGTACTAGTTCAAAGTCCACGCCTTCCAGGTTGTCCAGGTTGAAGCCGAATTCCCTGAGACCATCCGAGTAGATCGTGTCATTGCCGTCGATCTCGTACCAGAAATCATAATTCTTATCATCGAAGTAGTAGTTTCCCCAAGTGTCTCTGTATTCACCGTTTTCATGCCATTTAGCACAAACGTTGAAATCCGTATGCCAATTTCCCTTCCGGGTAATGGTGACGGGGCTGCCCGAAGTATCGCCGTCTCCGATCTCGACCGGGTTTCCGTCTCTCATTTCCGTAATGCTGAGCGCATTCTGGTCAAAGTGCCACTCATAAGTGACGTCGTAGAGATCATCGATCACCTCATACTCATCGTCACCAAACGTATACCGGCGAACTTCAAACGGAATGTTCTCAATGCTTGCGCCGACATCCAGACCCTTGTCAATTTCCAGCGGCCACATTTCTGTATAGTCTGTGCGGACCCAGAATTCTCTGGAATCATAACCTTCCGTCTCATGGCCTTCTTCGTCGAGGACGCGGACACAAACTCTTACGTTTTCGTTTATGTCGTCCCATCCATCAGGGAGATCCTTGAATCGCAAAACTGCAACTGAAGGATCAGCGCTGACTTCGAGATCCGCGTATTCATTCCCGTATTCAAAATCCCAGACATAGCCGAGACCTTCATCATCACCGTGCTGATCTCCGTTTTCATCCCTGTATTCATGATTTCCTCTGGCGAAGAGCCGGATCTCATCTCCGGGAAGGGCATTTCCCTTGTTGCCTTCGCTTTCGATCCAGACGTTGTATACGTCATCTCCGACATACAGCTTGAATTCATAGCTCTGTGTCTGGCCGTGAATGTCCTCATAGGTGACTCTCAGTGTCGCCTCACCGCGATGACCGACACGGTAGTACCACCAATGATCGTCATCGTTTTGCTCATGGCGGAATTCGACAACAACGTCTCCTTTTTCACCGGGCGCGGGATCATCGCTGATCACTTCAACATTGGTGACGGAATAATCCTCATCGCGTCCGTCCGGATTTTCGCTGTTCTCAATATGCACTCTGTAGAATCCATCGACTCGGCCGTCCCAGCCGGGCAGCATGGTGCGATCCCATTCACGATCATACTCTTCTTTCGCCTGCCGGATATGGAACCAGGCATCTGTCTCGCGGATCCGGTTGTCATCGATCTGTTCCGCATCCTTGGCATAGAGCTCCGCAACGACGCGGATATCCTCGTAATCATCCAGTGATTGCAGATACGCATCGGAGAGCGCCACCCACACTGTATCGCCTTCGATATCTACCGTGTAGTCCCCCTCTTCGAGCATTTCTCCCCAATGATCACGATCCCAGTGACCCGCCTGGATCTTCAGATCCATTCTGTCCTGCCAGTTATCGCCGAGATTATCCGTGTGCAGTTCAAGCGCAGGAATCTCCGGATCATCGTTATACAGATTCAGGTCGTGCTGTTCAAACCAGATATTGTAATCCAGATTTTCAAGCAGGTAGTTGTTCCAATGGTCCTCTCCGTCAATGCTTACGTGTACCTCGTAATGTGTGCCCCACTCTCTCTTTCTGGTAACCGTAAAAGTATTGCCGGTGCCGGTCTGTCCGTTTCCGATCTCTACAGCTTGCCCGTTCCTGTTCTCTGTGATGCTGATCGCATTCTCGTCATAGTTCCAGCTGAACTCCAGATCCGGATCATTGATCACGTCATAGCCATCCACACCGTATACATAGTGGCGCACTTCATACTCTATATTCTCCAGGCTCTCGCCCACTTCCAGGTCTCTGGGAAGCTCCATGGGATATACATCAATGTAATCGCTGCTCCTCCAGAAGCCGGTCCGGCAATAGCCCTCCGTTTCATTTCCGTCTTCATCGAGTACACGCAGGCCAAGCCAGATCAGCTGGTCCTGACTGTTGTCCCCGCTTGTATTAAAGCGGAGGGTCGCTCTCGAATGGTCATTCTGGTCGACATCGATCTGTGCGATCTCTTCCCCTTCCTCGATGAACCATTGATAATCCACGCCGTCCGAAGTCCGGTGGTAGTCACCGTTTTCATCCAGATACTCGTGGCTGCCGGTGGCTTTGAGTTCGATCTCGCCTCCCGGGAAGGCGCTCATCCTTCCGTCGCTGGACAGAGATACCGTGTATACATCCCCTTTGACATGGAGCGTAAACTCGTAGCTCTGCATCTCCCCATGGATATCCTCATAGGTGACTTTCAGCGTCGCTTCGCCGGGATGACCGACACGGTAATACCACCAATAGTCGTCATCGTTCTTTTGATCACGGTGAAAGTCCACAATGACTTCTTCGTCTCCATCTCCCCAGGCTTCGTCGCTCACGATGCTGACGTCGATAACACTGTATCCCGTGTCATAGCCGTCCGGATGTTCACTGTTCTCAACATGCACGCCATAGGATCCGCTGATGACTCCTTCCCAGCCGGGGATCATAGTGCGGTCCCACTCCCGATCATAGTCTTCTCTGACCTTGCGGACTTCAAAATCCCTCTCGCACTGTGCGACTGACTCGCCCTCCACAAAGCCTTCCACGCGGACTCGCACCCAGTCGATGCCTGTATCCTTAAGGCGTCGTCCATCGATGATCAGCTGCTCACTGCCGGGCTCGCCCTCGATCCGGCACGCGTCCTCCGTGTCCGCGTTTTCCGGGCCGTTGTGGTCGGACACTGAAGGCTGCAGGTCGTACTGCACACCGTCAAAGCCGTCCAATGCTATAGGACAGGACCACTCCCCGTCTTCAAACAGGAGACCTGCGCTCTCCCACTCACAGATCTCAATAGAATAGTCCTCTTCCTTCTTAGACTCTTTGGCCGCCACTTCCTCTTCCGGCTCTTCGACGGTTTCATCCGTCTCGGCCGCTGCTTCCTCAGTGATGCCCTCGTCCGCCTCTTCCACAGACTCTTCCTCTGCGGCAGTCTCCTCAGACTCATCCACTACAGTGTCCCCGGGTTCTTCATCATCCGTGGTCACTTCGTCCTGAATTTCATCTGCCGAAGTGTCTTCGTTCTCTGCGCCTTCTTCCGGCGCGACTTCCGGCTCTTTCTCTCCTTCCGGCTCCTCCGGTTCCTCTACAGCCGCAGCTTCTGCCTCCGGCTCTTCCTCCGCAGCTGCTTCCACAGCTGTATCCGCGGCCGCAGCATTCTCTGCCGCGAACGCTGTTCCAGTCTGTGAAAAGACCATGATGCCTGCCAACAATGCTGCCAGTATTCTCCTTCTCACTGCTCCCTCCAATCCGAAACGCATACAGTCTGACCTCGCAGGAGACCGTCTCGTTTCACTGCTGATTCCCATTTGATTTACCGTCTGAAATGCTACAAAAAGTAATTATTTATATGTGTATACTCAATATTTTGCACAATATATTGTATGATTTCAACTCGTTTTCATACTATTTTGACACTGTTTTGTTCAGAAATCCGTATAATAAAAAACGCATCGGACAACTTCGTCCGATGCGTATAAAGCCGGTATTTTACTTAAACATTTTCTCCATATCATCATGGCAGATGGGTCTGATCCCGTTCTGGGTGAGGACTTTGATCGCTTTATCATTGTCCTCGACGCGCAGGATCATGAACGCGCTGTTCGCTTTTTTGGCAAGGAACGCGTAGGAATATTCCAGGTTGACCTGGTTGTCGCCCAGGATGTTGAGCATCCTGACCAGTGCGCCGGGTTTGTCCTGGATCTCCACTGCGATGACCTTGGTGATGGAGCAGACGTAACCCTCATCCTTGAGGATCCGGATCGTCTCAAACGGATCGTCCACGATGACACGGACAATTCCGAAGTCCTCACTCTCTGCCAGGGAGAGCGCACGCAGGTTCATGTTGCTCTTTTCCAGGATCCTGGTAAATTCCGCCAGTGCGCCGGGCCGGTTCTCCAAAAACACGGAAATCTGTTTGACTGTCATGTTCCCTTCCTTTCTCCTCTCTCAAAGAGGTGGTCTATCCATTTGTTAAAACGCCTCAGCCTTTATATAAGTCTCTCTTGTCGATGACACGCTTCGCTTTGCCTTCGCTTCTCGCGATCGTCTTGGGCGCCACGAGCTTAACCACACAGTAAATGCCGAGCATGGCTTTGAGTGCGGTGACGAGCTGCTTCTCTCTTGCGGAGATCTCCTTGAGGGAGTCGGAGAACATCTCCGGCGTCATCTCGACCTGCACCTCGATGCGGTCGCTGTTGTTGGCCCTTGTGACGACGATCTGGTAGTTGGCCGGATAGCCGCAGTTGAGCAGTACGGTCTCGATCTGGGACGGGAATACGTTGACGCCCTTTACGATCAGCATGTCGTCGCTTCGTCCCATGGGCTTGGACATTCTCACATGAGTCCTGCCGCAGGAGCACGGCTCATCGTTCAAAACACCGATGTCCTTGGTCCTGTAGCGGATCAGCGGAAATGCTTCCTTGGTAATGCTGGTGAATACGATCTCACCCTTCTCGCCGTGCGGAACCGGCTCTCCGGTCTTGGGATTGATGGTCTCCACGATGAAATGGTCCTCGTTGACGTGCATGCCGTGCTGTTCGCTGCACTCAAATGCGACGCCGGGTCCTGAGATCTCTGTAAGACCGTAGATATCATACGCCTTGATCCCGAGGCCGTTCTCAATGTCGCGGCGCATCTCCTCGGTCCACGCTTCCGCGCCGAAAATGCCGGCTTTAAGTTTGATCTGGTCGCGCAGTCCGCGCTCATTGATCGACTCTGTCAGATAAGCCGCATAAGAAGGTGTGCAGCACAAAACGGTAGTACCGAGGTCTGTCATGAACTGGAGCTGACGGTCTGTATTGCCGGAGGACATGGGGAGTGTCAGGCTTCCCAGTTTGTGGGAGCCGCCGTGGAGTCCTGCTCCGCCGGTGAAGAGGCCGTATCCGTAGCATACCTGTACGACATCATCCTTGGTCGCACCCGCTGCGGCAAGGGCTCTCGCGCAGCACTCTTCCCAGAGGTCGATATCGTTCTGTGTATAGTACGCGACAACTCTTCGTCCGGTCGTACCGCTCGTGGAATGGATCCTGACACATTCCGACATCGGTACCGCGAGAAGTCCGCTGGGATACTGATCCCGAAGGTCGTCCTTGGTCATAGTGGGCAGAAGATGCAGATCCTGGATTCCATGAATATCCGAAGGCTTTACGCCGAGATCATCCATCTTCTTTCTGTAATAGGGGACTGTATTGTAAACTCTCTCGACCTGCTTGACCAGTCTCTCGTTCTGCCAGGCCGTGATCTGTTCCCGTGAGGCGCATTCCACCTCGGGGTTAAAATAGTGTTCCATATATTCCTCCATGCCTGTAACCTGTTGTATCTGTGAGGATCAGCGCGCAAGATTTGCGAATTTGGTGAGGGCGGGCTGCCAGCTCAGTTCCACCGTGCCGATCGGGCCGTTTCTCTGCTTGGCAATGATGATCTCCGCGACGCCCTTCTTTTCCGAATCCGGGTTATAGTAATCGTCCCTGTAAATGAACATGACCACGTCCGCGTCCTGCTCGATGGCGCCGGATTCTCGAAGGTCCGACAGCATGGGCCTGTGGTTGGGACGGGATTCCACCGCTCTGGAGAGCTGGGACAGCGCCACAACAGGTACGTTCAGCTCCCTCGCGAGCGCTTTCAGGGAACGGGAAATATCTGAGATCTCCTGCTGCCTGGATTCACCGGATTTGCCGCTTCCGCTCATCAGCTGCAGGTAGTCGATAATGATCATCTCAAGACCGAACTCCAGCTTATACTTGCGGCATTTGGACCGCATTTCCTGCACCGAGATCGCGGGCGTATCATCAATGATCAGCTTACTTTCGCCGATGTTGCCGGCGCTCTCGATCAGATCCGCCCACTCCGCTTCCGTCAGGTCTCCGGTACGGATCTTCTGCGCGTCGACATGGGATTCCATGGAGAAGAGACGGTTTGTCAGCTGCTCCTTGGACATTTCCAGTGAGAAGATCGCCGCGCATCGATTCTCCTTGAGGACTACGTGCTGTGCGATATTCAGGACCAGCGCGGTTTTGCCCATAGAAGGCCTCGCCGCGATCAGGATCAGATCCGAATTCTGGAATCCTGCGGTCCGGTTGTCCAGATCCGTAAATCCGGTGGACAGTCCTGTGACGTTGCCTTTGATATGGCTGGCATATTCGATCTTCTCGATCGCGTTGAGAACGATCTGGCGGATCGGCACAAAGCCGGAAGAATCTCTCCTCTGGGAGATCTCAAAGATCTTCTTCTCCGCCTGGTTCATGATCTCTTCCAGCTCGTCCTTCTGGTTATAGCAGGCGCCGGCGATCTCTTCGTTGGCGCGGATCATTTTCCGCAGCAGAGATTTCTCCGCGACAATTCCCGCATAGGACTTGATATTGGCGGATGTGGGCACCTGGTCGATCAGGTCCAGGATCATCGTGCCGCTGTAGATCTCCGGCGGAAGATTCTTCTCGCGAAGTCTTGTCTGCAGTGTCACGGGATCAACGGCTTCGCCCTTCTGATGCATCTGCAGGATCGCGGAAAAGAGGACTCCGTACTGACGGGCATAAAAGTCCTCTTCCTTCAGCGTCTCCGAAGCGATCTCGATCGCCTCTGCGTCCATCAGCATTGCGCCGATCACGGACTGTTCCGCTTCTATACTATGGGGCATTACTCTTTTGATTGCATTTTCTTCTGCCATGTAAAGCTCTGCTCCTCCTGCCTGTGTCTCATGCGCCGCCTGCCTGTTCCGCTGCCGGTCAGGCCTGTTTTACTACCACGTTAAGTGTTCCTGTCACCTGCGGGTGCAGCTTGATCGGAACCTCGAATGTTCCGAAAGACTTAATGGGCTCTGCAACCTGGATCTTTTTCTTGTCCAGATCCAGTCCATGCTGATCCTTGGCCGCCGCCGCGATCTCCTTGGCGGAGATGGAGCCGAATACCTTGCCGTTCTCGCCGGCTCTGATGCTGACGACGATCGTGCGTCCCGCAAGATCCTCTGCCATAGCCTGCGCGTCTGCAAGCTTCTTAGCCGCGACTTTATCCTCATGTGCCTTCTGCAGTCTGAGCTCGTTCTTATTTTTCTCGGTCGCCTCTACGCCGAGCTTCTTGGGCAGCACAAAGTTGCGGGCATAGCCGTCGCTCACCTTGACGATGTCGCCCTTTTTGCCGAGTGATTTGACATCCTGTAATAAAATGACCTGCATAGGTTTCCTCCATTTCCGGAGTGCCTGCGCACTCCTTTATCACAAATCTCCTGCTTCTATCATGTCACTGATAGTCTTCTTGAGAGTTGCTATTGCTTCGTCGATCGTGACATTGTCAAGCTGGCAGCCCGCTATATTCAGATGGCCGCCGCCGCCCATTTTCTCCATGATCAGCTGCACGTTCACTTCATCGATGGAACGGGCGCTGACAAAGACCTTGCCCTGATACCTGGTGAACACAAAACTTGCCTTCACGCCCTTAATATCCAGAAGGTCATTGGCTGCCTGCGCGCCGACGACAGTCGGACTCTGCACATTCTCCGCGTTGCAGACAGAGATCGCGAAGGCATCCCGGAAGATCTGCGCGTGTGACACCGCATCCGCCTTGGCCCTGTAGGACACCACGTCCTCGCGGAAGAGTTTGCGGACTCTCGTGACATCCGCTCCGCAGCGGCGAAGGAATGCAGCCGCTTCAAAGGTACGGACACCGCTTCGGTTGGTAAAGTTGTTGGTATCGACTACAATACCGCCGTAGATCGCGTCGGCTTCCTCCGGCCTTACCTTGATGTTCTCGCCGGTGTACTGCAGGATCTCCGATACCATCTCGCACGCGGAAGACGCGTACGGCTCTACATAGGACAGCGTCGCGTTCTCGATCACTTCCTTGCCCTGCCTGTGGTGGTCCAGGACAACGATCGATTTGCACAGCTTGAGCAGCTCCGGGCACTCGGTGCGGCTGGGCGTGTTGACGTCAACGACGACCAAGGCCGAATTGTCCGTGACAGACTCGATGGCTGTCACACTGTCGATGATCATATCTTTGCTGTAATTTTCATTTTTATCAAACAGCGTCAGAACCTGCCGCAGCGACACGGTCCTGTCGTTGAGAACGATATACGCCTTTCTGTTCAGCGTCTGCGCGATCCGGTAAATACCCAGCGCAGCGCCAAAGCTGTCAGGGTCTCCCAGGCGGTGACCCATGATAAAGACGGTATCCCTGACATTGAGGATCTCCTTAAGCGCCTGTGCCTTGACTCTCGCCTTGACGCGCGTGCTCTTCTCCACCTGGCGGCTCTTTCCGCCGTAGTAGGTGACGTTCTCGAAGTTCTTGACTACGGCCTGATCACCGCCGCGGCCAAGCGCCAGATCAATGGCGTTCCTCGCGAATTCATAGTTCTGCGCATAGGAAAGGCCGTCCAGACCGATTCCTATACTCAATGTGATCGCCATTTCATTGCCGATCTTGACGGTCTTGGCATCTTCAAGCAGGTCGAAGTGATCCTCTTCCAGCTGGTGAAGGGCTTTTTTGCGCATGACGATCAGGTACTTGTCCTTCTCCATCTTGCTGCAGATACCGTCGATGGAAGAAAAGTACTTGGTCACTTTACGGTCGATCAGAGCGACCAGAAGGGACTTTCTGACGTCCTCAAGCGTGTCGACGGCTTCCTCATAGTTATCGATATAGACAAATCCGACCACCATGCTCTGGTCATCCACTTCCTGGATGGCGATACGGGCCGCGGTGTCATCGATCAGAAACAGAGAGTACAGCTCGCCCTTTCTGGCCTTGTCATCCAGCATCGTATTGGAGGGCAGAAGATCAGCCATATTCAGCTTTTTGATCTGCGCCATGAAGGTTGTTCCCTCCATCTCGACCTGGACACGGATCTCCTTCTCATCCTTGGGCAGTCCCTCCCTGCGGATCGCCGGGAAGATCGTCGTGATCGAGCGTCGGTAGTCCGAATCCTTGTGGACCGCTGTGCCAAAGGCGTCATTGAACCACATGATCTTGCCGGTCTCATCGAGGAGCGCGTAGGGAATGTCAAAGCTCTTGAGGAGTTCACCCTGCAGTTCTCCGTATGAGGTGGCGAATTCCACCATCTCCTTGCGCAGGATCTCGCTGTTGTTGAAATACATATACAGCGTAAAGACGAAATAGATCACAAGGAAAATGGTCAAAATAATGCCGATCGGCCAGTCAATGAAGTAGACCAGCACTGTGATCCCTGCCAGGAACAGCCCCAGAAGGATCGGTATTTTGAAAAAGGCGCTGAGTTTCTTCTTACGTCTCTCTTGACGGCTCATGAATCAGTTCCTCCGGGTTTTCCCGGTATCTGCGGATCCATTCCTTGTAAGGAATGTCCGGATCCAGGATCAGCTTTCCGTGATCAGCTGTGCCGATCACGAACTTATTATAGTCACCATACTGGCGGCGCAGATGCACCTTGTAGCCCGAGGGCACCGGCACCTTGAGCATCTCGAAGTCGAGGTACTCGGTACCTTCAAATTCGGAGCGGAGATCATACATCTTGATCCCGTAAGGCTGGAAGCTGATCTTGCCGACATATTTGGTCGGAAGGTCATTGTACCTTCTGCACTCCTCATCAAATTTCCTGTATGCGTCTCTCCAGCTATAGACTTTGCTCACAAGCGGCGCGACCAGATGGGCGGCCTTGCGGAGGCTGGAAGCGTTCTCCGGGTCAAAACCCTCCGTCGTGCGATAGAGTTTCTTGGCCTGCTCTCTGTAGCGGTCGATCCGCTGCATCTGCTTATTCCAGAGCTTCCTGTTGCGGACCACGTTGTCCAGCGGGAAGATGTCAATGAAGATGCCCTGATTAAAGGGCACGTCCTTCTTTACTTCGTCGACCAGCACACCTGTCGTATTGGAGTTGCGGATCTGTGCGTGGCCTCTGAAATAGCCATCGTCGGTCTCGCAGATCTGGAAGAAATAGGGATCTTCGAATTCATCCGCGTGGGTGCAGAGCAGATCGTACTGGTCTCTGAGCATCATGATATCAATATCGTCGTCCCAGGGGATGAAGCCCTTGTGCCTCTCGGCGCCGAGGATCGTTCCGCCGGACGCGTAATACTGAATTCCGTATTTCTCACAGACCTGCTGCAGCTGATAGAGAAGATCCAGTTCCACAGCCCAGACTTTCTTCATATGCTCGGAGACTACATATCCGCAGCGCTCCTCTTCCTGATAAAAAGAATCAGCTATTTCAAGTTTCATAATTCACCTCTCGACAAATACATCTGCCGCAGCGACGGCTGCGGAATTGCCGCGTCATTTCAGTAAAGTATACCACTAAATCATGATAGCAAAAAGCCTTCTTACCCGATTCTCCGGGAAGAAGGCTTTCTTGTTTACCTGTACTGCCCCGGCGCTCAGCGCTCTGTGTAGGGCATAAGAGCCAGATGACGGGCTCTCTTGATCGTAACGGTCAGCGCTCTCTGGTGAGTTGCGCATGTGCCGGTGATCCGTCTGGGAAGGATCTTTCCGCTCTCAGACACATACTTGCGAAGCTTTGCAACATCCTTATAATCGATAGCATTATCTTTGCCGCAAAATACGCAGACTTTCTTTTTTCTATGGAAGCCGCCTCTTCTTCTGAAAGGCGCGTCTTTTCTTTCGGTATAAGCCATATTAACCTCCTGTATTATTTCAGATTACACAGCTGGTCTGGCGAGAGGACGATCATGCGAAAGGAAGTTCCTCGTCAATTCCATCCGGAATGTTCATAAAACCGTCAAGGCTGTCAGCTGAAGATGCTGCGGAACCGCTGTTCTGGGGAGCCTGATTAGCTCCTGTATTATAACCGCCGCCGTAATTGCCGCCGTTATTATTGTAGTTGTTTCCGCCATTGTAGCTGCCGCCGTTACCGCCGTAGTTACCGCCGTTACCACCAAAACCGTTGCCGGAAGCTGCATTTCTGCTCTCCGCGAACTCCTGCTCTTCTACGACTACCTCGGTCGTGTAGACCTTGACGCCGTCCTTGTTGGTGTAACTGCCGGTCTGAATGCGGCCGACGATCGCCATCTTCGTTCCCTTTTTAAGGTACTTCTCCGTGAACTCGGCCGATCTGCCGAAAACGACGCAGGGAATGAAATCCGCACTGTTGCCGTCGTTATTGTTACGGTTGAATCTTCTGTCGACTGCCAGTGTATATCTGGCGATGCACATGGAATTATCGCCCTGTGTGTATCTGATATCGGGGTCTCTTGTCAGTCGCCCCATTAAGATTACTTTGTTCATTCTGACCTCTGCTTTCTGTTAAGCCTCGTCTTTCTTAACACACAGATATCTGATGACATTGTCCATAATGCGCATACGGCTCTCGATCTCATGGATAGAGGAGCCTTCAGCCTCGAAAGGAATGAAGTAGTAGTACGCTTCGTTCATCTTCTGAATTTCATAAGCGAGCTTCTTCTTTCCCCAGTCTTCGACTTCGCCGACCTCACCGCCAAAACGGGCGATCAGGGCCTTGCATCTGTCAACTACGGCTGTTCTTGCTTCATCGTCAATCTGCGCATTGACAACAATGGCTAACTCGTATTTGCTCATGTGTTCTTTACCTCCTTCTGGTCTCTGGCCCTCACTCGAGGTGAGAGCAAGGAAAATATAGCGGGACAAATCCCACGGAAGTTCATTCTAACATAGCTTTTTTACCGATGCAAGCAATAATCCCGCAGAATATTACATTTTTTGTAATATTCTGCGGGTTTATCTCCGGTAATCTCTATTGCGTCTTACTTCTCATATCCGACAAGGAAGGCTTTGGTATTGATCTCCACAGTCTTGGGGGGAACCTTCTCCTCAATGACCTTCAGCCATTCCTCTCTGGTGAAGTCCATATGCTTTGCTGCAAGTCCCAGAACAATGTTGTTGAAGACTCTGGAATTGCCCAGACGAAGCGCTTCGTCCATCGCATTGATCTTATAGACCTTATATTCCTTCTCCAGATTCTCAATGATATTGTCGGGATACTTAGCCGCGCCCATGACTACGCTGATCGGGTCGATCCGCCAGTCATTGACGATCAGAACGCCGTCCTCTTTGAGGAAGTGTGCGTAGCGCAGTGCTTCGAGTCTCTCGAATGCGATCAGCACGTCTGCCTGTCCCTCTTCAACAATGGGCTCCGCGACGCTGTCGCCGTAACGGACGAATGTGACAACGCTGCCTCCGCGCTGTGCCATTCCGTGAACTTCAGAGACCTTAACCTGATAGCCGGCGTTTCCCATAACGCCGCCGAGAATACGGCTTGTGAGCAGGGTTCCCTGTCCGCCGACACCTACGATCATAATATTCTTTGTTTCCATCGCATTACCTCCTACGCCGTCTCAGGCCTTGACCTGCTGCAGAGCGCCGAATTTGCAAAGGCTCATGCACAGACCGCATCCGTTGCACATGGTCTTGTCGATCGCGATCGAGCCGTCCTCTTTCCTTGTGAGAGCAGGGCAGCCGGGACGCAGGCAGGCGCCGCAGTGTACGCACTTCTCCGGAAGGGGCTCTACCTTGTAGGGATGCTTCTGGTCCTTGAGCAGAGCGCAGGGAGCCTTGGCAACAATTACAGAGAGCTCGTCCTTCTTGACCTCTTCCTTGATGACCTTAGTCAGCTCGTCGAGATCAAAGGGATTGACTACGTGAACATTGGTAATACCGATTCCGTTGCAAAGATTCTTAAAGTCCACAGCGGGGACGATCTCGCCGGAAAGAGTCTTTCCTGTCGCGGGATGATCCTGGTGGCCGGTCATGCCGGTCGTGCGGTTATCGAGGATGATGACCGTGCCATGGGACTGGTTGTAGAACATATTGATCAGGGAGTTGATACCCGTGTGCATGAATGTGGAGTCGCCGATCACTGCCACCCAGTTCTTGATGTAGTCGTGACCCTTGGCTTTCTCCATGCCATGCAGGGAGGAAATACTCGATCCCATGCAGACCGTTGTATCAACAACTGACAGCGGTGCCAGAGCGCCGAGTGTATAGCAGCCGATATCTCCTGCCGCGTGGATCTTGAGCTTGTTAAGCACAGAGAACGTAGCGCGGTGCGGGCATCCGGGACAGAGGATCGGAGGTCTGGGCGGGATCTGCGGCTCAGCTTTGATGCCGAGATCCTGGCCAAGCACCTTTTCTCTGATCATGTTGGCGCTGTACTCGCCCTGGATCGTGAATCTCTCCTTGCCGATGCAGGAGATGCCCCAGGATCTGACCTGCTCTTCCACGACAGGTTCCAGCTCTTCGAAGATGTAGATCTCATCCACCTTGGACGCGAAGTCCTCGATGAGCTTTCTGGGAAGCGGGTGGCACATGCCCAGCTTCAGGATCGAAGCATTGGGGCAAACTTCCTTGACATACTGATATGCAATGCCTTCGGTGATGAAGCCGATCTTCTTGCCGTTCAGCGTCATATCGCCCATCTCTACCTTATTGAAAGGCGCTGTATTGGCGTACTCCGCCAGATCTTTCATCCTCTGCTCGACGACCACATGGCGCTTCTTGGCCATGCCGGGCATCATGACGTTCTTCTGGATGTTGCGCTCATAGGGCTTGTCCGCGATCTCCTCGCGATCGCACAGTTCCACTTCACACTGGGAGTGAGCGAGACGGGTCGTTGTCCTTACGATGACAGGCGTATCAAACTTTTCGCTGATCTCATAAGCGTATTTGATATAGTCCTTGGCTTCCTGGGAATCCGCAGGCTCCATGCAGGGGATCGCTGCTGCGCGGCACACCATTCTGGTATCCTGCTCATTCTGGGAGCTGTACAGACCGGGGTCGTCAGCCACTACCGCGACCAGACCGCCGTTGCATCCGATATAAGAGAAAGAATACAGAGGATCCGCCGCCACATTCAGACCTACCATCTTCATGGTGCAGAAGGATCTGACTCCGCTGATGGAAGCGCCGATCGCGACTTCCGCGGCCACCTTCTCATTGGGCGCCCATTCCGCATAGACACCGGGATATTTGACCAGTTCTTCACTGATCTCCGTACTGGGCGTGCCGGGGTAGGCGGATGAGACCTTGCAGCCGGCCTCCCACACGCCTCTGGCAATCGCCGCATTGCCGAGCATCATTTTCTTCTCGCTCATAATAATCTCCTCGTCTGTATTGTATTTGGCGAGTTTCGGGTATTCCCCGCAACACTCCATATTATTTGCCGAAGCGGGCTCTTGCCCTCTTCAGGTCATATGCGTCATCGATCTCACACCACATATCTTCCGGAACTTCGACGATCCTGAAATCGCACTCGCGGTAATACATAAGGCTGCCGAGAACCTTCTCGTAATAGCTGTTCTTGCCCATGTGCTCCACATACCAGCGCACCAGCGGCATGTACTTGTCCTTCACAAAGTCCTTCTTGAACTTGTACATGTTGACCGTCTTGCGGGTCTTGCTGTAATCAAACCCGTCATACTGCCATTTGCCCAGGATCAGCTCCAGAGCCTTGTCTCCGTCGACGCGGATCACGGTGCCGTCCATAGTCAGCGGATTGAAGGGGCTCACCAGAATAGAGCATTCACCCTCTCCCGCGAGGAGTGCCTCAAGCATCTCTTTGTGGTAGTAGATGTCGCACTCAAGCATCAGCATATCATCGTCGCAGAAGTCCGCTGCCATATACAGGGAAACCACATTGTTGGTCTCCAGATATCTCTTGTTTTCAAAATATCGAACCGGCACGCCGTTCCACTCGCTGCCGATATGCTCTTTAATGTAGTCGGCCATATGGCCTACAACGATTCCCACCTCTGAGACGCCAAGTGCCGTCACGTTGTTGAGCGCGTTGCACAGAAGAGGTGTGCCGTTGACCTCAACCATGGATTTCGGGATCTTATTTGTGATGGGCTGAAGCCTCTTTCCAAAACCTGCCGCAAGAATTAAAGCCTTCATTGTATATGTATCCTCCGTGTTCATGAACAGATATCAATAGATTCGATCTATTTTAACATATTTACAGGCTTATCACCACTCATGCGCGGCATCCGCCGCGGCCGGCCGGACGCCTTGTGCATAAATGCCTCCCCGGCCCAGATCAGGCCGGGGAGGCGTCTCAAACGCATTCAATATCCTGTCTGCCTGGTCTTAAAGCAAGGCAGCTGTAAGATCATTGATCAAACCGATCATCAGTCGATCCTGACGATCCATCCCTCGGGCGCTTCGATCCTGCCCATCTGGATACCTGTCAGTGTGTCATACAGCTTCTGCATAACAGGGCCCATCTTCTCCATACCGTTGGAGAACTCGATCTCCTTGCCGTGATCGTTGATCTTGCCGATCGGGGAGATAACGGCTGCCGTACCGCAGAGTCCGCACTCCTTGAAATCACCGTTCTCGACCTCAGAAAGAAGAACTTCTCTCTCCACGACCTTCATTCCGAGATAGTTCTCAGCCACGTAGTGGATGGAACGGCGTGTGATGGAAGGAAGGATACTGTCGGAAGCGGGGATGACCAGAGTATTATCCTGATCGACCAGAAGAATGTTGGCGCCGCCTGTCTCCTCAAGTTTGGTCCTTGTTGCGGGATCCAGATAAATATTCTCTGCAAAACCTTCCTTGTGCGCGTCTACGATCGCATGCAGGCTCATCGCGTAGTTAAGTCCGGCTTTAATGTGGCCTGTTCCTCTCGGTGCAGCGCGGTCATAGTCACTGACACGGACAACGATCGGCTTTGCGCCGCCCTTGAAATAAGGGCCTACAGGCGTTGTGAAAATACGGAACATATAATCATCGGCAGGCTTAACGCCGATCACGGGGCTGATTCCGAACATAAAAGGCCTGATATAAAGTGTTGCGCCTGTGCCGTACGGAGGTACCCACGCTTCATTAGCCTTAACGGTTGCCTTGACTGCCTCAATAAATCTGTCTACGGGGAAAGGAGGCATCTCAAGACGGAGCGCAGAATCATACATTCTCTGCGCGTTGAGATCGGGACGGAAACATACGATATGTCCGTCTTCTGTCTCATAAGCCTTCAGGCCCTCAAAGACTGACTGAGAATACTGCAGTACGCCTGCGTCCTCACTCATGACGATCTTGTCGTCGGAAATGAGCGCGCCGTCATCCCACTTGCCGTCCTGGTACATGGACACATATCTCTTATCAGTCACATGATAAGCGAATCCCAGATTGCCCCAATCAATGTCTTTCTTTGCAGTCATTCCTGTCTCCTCCTGCTTCTGATCTTATATTTTATAATTCATCACTTTAGTGTGGTGCATTCCCGAACAATTATATTACTCTGTTTTTGATTTTTCCAGTGCTATTGTGAAATTTCCGAATATAGATGTTGAATTTTTTTCACATTACGGGTCAAGCAGTGCACAGATTCCAACCAGACCGGGTCCGGTATTGATCGCGAGAGTCGCGTTGATCTGCTTGACAAAGAGGATCTCCTTGCTGGTAAGCTGTGTCTCTACCATCTCCAGCATCTTTCCTGCCTCCTCGTTGGCGGCGCCGTGTCCGATAATGATCCAGCAGTGATGCCCCTTGCAGAACTGCATCATCTCATTCAGGAGCTTCTTCTTGCCCTGCTTGGCGCCCCTGATCAGACCTACGGTATAATAGATCCCTTCCTCATTGCAGGAAATGATCGGTTTGAGGTTCAGCACTTCACCGACGACCGACGTGACCTTGCCGATCCGGCCGCCCTTTTTGAGGTATTTGAGCGTGTCCATGTAGAACATGACCTTGGAATCGTAGATCTTGTTGATCAGGCCGGTCTTTACTTCCTCAAAGCTCCAGCCGTTCTCCAGCTTGGTGGCAGCCCAGATCGCCCAGATTCCCGACGCCACGGAAATATTCTTGGTGTCAAAAACGAAAACGTCCAGCTCGTCCTGCTGCTCTGCCGCAAGGCGGATCGTATTGAAGGTTCCGCTCAGTCCGCTGGAGATCGTCACCGCGATGATCTTCTCATAACCGGCTTCCTGAATCTCGTCGAAGATATCCTGCACCTCCGCCAGAGAAGGCGTGGACGTGCTGGGATACTCATCGGGAAAACGGCGGTACACCATCATGGGATCGATGTTCACGCCGTCGTCATAGTCTTTCTCCGGATACATGACGCGGAGCGGCAGCATCCAAATATTGTATTTCTCTCTGAAATTCTGCGGGACATCACACCCGGAATCCGTAAGTACCGCAACTTTTTCCTTGTTCATAGCCCCTCCCACCGGTATACTTGCCATCTGAATTCATAATGCTGTTTCAGTCTGCCTATTTAGAATAAGCTTTTTATTAAATACAGTCAAGAATTCTGCCTTTTAGCGCGCATCTGAAGAGCGCTGTTCCGAAGAGACCCGTTTCTAAGAGATCCGTTTCTAAAAGATCTGTTCCGGTTCGGTCCGGCTGTATATTTGCCCTTGTCTCCCGATATGCTTTATAATGACATGGACGGATCTCATTCTCCCGGCGGCAGGGACCCGGATCCTATACTTCAGGCAGAAGAGACCGGCTATTTCATCCAAGGAAGGAACTACCATCATGCTATCTTTTGACATTCATAACTATGATATATGCAGCGAGCAGGACCTGTCCGTAAGCGCGGCAGCTGTCCTGAAGAAGAGAGAAGGGCGCACGATCAAAGCCGGCGGCCTGTGGGTCTATGACAACGAGATCGCGCAGTTCCGCGGGGACTTTGAGGACGGCGATATCATCTCTGTCGAGGACTTCGACGGATACTTCATGGGATACGGGTTCGTCAACCGGAAATCCAAGATCACTGTCCGCCTCCTGTCCCGCCGCAAAGACAAGCCCGTAACGCCCGCGTTTCTGACACAGCGAGTGAAGAGCGCGTGGGAGTACAGAAAGAAAGTGATCGACACGTCCAGCTGCCGCCTTCTGTTTGGCGAAGCGGATTTCCTGCCCGGTCTGACCGTCGATAAATATGAAGACGTGCTGGTCGTGGAATCCCTGGCGCTCGGCATCGACCGCCTCAAGGGATACATTCTGGCAGCTCTGGTGCAGGCGCTCGCTGAGGACGGGATCAAAGTGCGCGGCATCTATGAGCGCAGCGACGCCAAGGTCCGTGAGCTGGAAGGCATGGCGCGTGAAAAAGGCTTCCTCACAGAAACCTTCGATACCAAAATACTGATCACCGAGAACGGCGTCCGCTATATTGTAGATGTGGAAAACGGCCAGAAGACCGGCTTCTTCCTGGATCAGAAGGACAACCGGCGGGCGATCCATCGTCTCTGCGGCGGTGCCAAGGTATTAGACTGCTTTACCCACACGGGATCCTTTGCCCTCAACGCGGCGATCGCAGGCGCTTCTTCCGTCACTGCTGTAGACGCGTCGGACCTGGCTGTCGCCCAGGCCGAGGAAAACGCACGGTTGAACGGTGTGGAGGACAGAGTGCAGTTCCTCTGCCGCGATGTCTTCGCGCTTCTGCCCGAACTCATTGAAAAGGGCGAGCAATATGACGTCGTTGTTCTTGATCCGCCCGCTTTCACCAAGTCACGCAATTCCATCAAGGCCGCTGCGAGAGGTTACAGGGAGATCAACCTGCGCGGTATGAAGCTTGTTAAAAACGGAGGTTACCTGGTCACCTGCTCCTGCTCTCACTTCATGGATCCGGAGCTGTTCAGAAAGACGATCGGCGAGGCAGCCAGGGACGCACACAGAAGACTCCGTCAGGTGGAGTTCCGCACCCAGGCGCCGGATCACCCGATCCTGTGGTCGTCGGATGAATCCTACTATCTCAAATTCTATATCTTCCAGGTTGTGGAGGAGTGAACGGGAGCCGTCCCCGGCCGGTACAGTGCATGATCTATTGCATGTACACAGGACCAGTACACAAATACACCCGGGTGCAGGATCGCGAAAGCGGTCTGCACTCCGGGTGTTTTCTATTATCTGTATACCGCAGGAAGCATTCCGTGCAGGCGGATCGCCTGTTCCGCTGCTTTCTGCATTTTTACTGTCTTAACGGGCTCCTGCTGATCATTGAACTGTTGGAATTCCATGCAGATCCCGATCTCTCCATCCGCCTGATAGGTCAGGATCTGAGGGTCCACATTTCTCTCAGCTTTCACAGTGATCACGCCGTCCCGGCAGGTATAGCGGATCGTTCCGTTGTATCTTGTGCTGTGCACATTGGCGATCTCCATCATGTCCGAAGCCGGCTCCGCAGCCCAGCCCGAAGCGAATCTGTTCGGAGAATCATCGGTACTGTTGAAGAAGGCAAAAGACGGATTGATCGCCTGGAGAAATTCCGGGCTGCTGCTCGTCTCGCCGCCGTGGTGGCTCATCTTGAAGATATCCGCGGACAGGTCCAGGTCCATCTTGAGGATCTCTCTCTCCCAGGGCTTCTCAATGTCTCCGCATGTCAGATAACGGATCCCTCCCCCGGTTACCCGCGCCATGAGGGAGTTGTTGTTGAGATAGGAGCGGTTGTGGTCATCACTCTCGAAACAAGGTCCCAGCAGGATCTCCACCTTCGCATCTCCGATATAGAATACGTCGCCGGTATCGAGGTTGATCACCGGAATATTCTTCTCCTTCGCCAGATCCCTGATCGCGTATCCCATATCCCTGAACCAGCCAAGAAGCGACGCATAATCATTGTCCGTCGGCGTCACATGCTCTATGTCGCACAAATACACGGCTTTGATCTTAAAGCGGTCGTCCCGCATCAGATGACGCATGTTGCCGAAATGGTCCGCATGATAGTGGGACAGGTAGAGCGAGAATTCCGTGTAGCCATTGTCCAGAAGGAACTCCTTGAGCGCATCTTCGCAGTCCGGCATAAAAGTGTCCATGAGCATGCATTCCCCATTGCTCTCGATCATCGTGCCGTCTCCCCATCCCTCTTCTCCGAAGTCGATCGCCGTGATCTTCAGCGGAACAGACGGATCCGGTTCCCGGGTCTGCGCGGCATATGTGCGAAGCTGCGCTCCCATCGCCAAAAGTACCGCCATTATGCAAAAAATTCCCTTTCGAAAGGCTCTCATGTTTCTCCTCCCGCACTGCAGCTATGGTAAAATAATGTATGGTACATTTTACACAAAAATGAGGAGTGACCGCAATGCCCAAAGAAGTAAACCCGCGAATTCATGTCAATGAAAAGGACTATCCCATACAGGACCACCGCTGTGATGATCCCGTCAAGAAGAAGATGGTGATGAAACTGGCCCGCATGATCACGGACAACATCCCCAGAAAACTTCCCGGCGGAATGCATGAGAACCATATGGATTTCTGGATCCTGGACCGCCTTCTGACCAAGCGCGAGATCGCTTTCCTGCTCAGTTTTAAAAAGCGCCGCGTGGGGCTTACCACCGCCGAGCTGGCGGCCCGCAATAACATCAGCGAGAAGAAGGCGCAGAAGATCATCGATCATTTGCTGTGGATCGGTATTTTGGAACAGAACAGAGATAACGAGGACCACCACATCCAGTACCTGGTGCCCAAGTGGGTCGTGGGCTCCGGCGAGTACATGGTCGAGCACAAGACGCTGCCCGACAAGTATCCGGAAGTTGCCACCATGTTCAATCTTGCGCCTCAGGAGCCGCTGGAACTGGCCGCCAAACTCGTGCCGCCCGGCGGCGCCGGCATCGGTATGCACGTCATCCCGGTTGAGAAAGCCATCGACACCGCCTCCACTTCCGTCAGCGTGGAGCACCTCTCCCACTGGCTCGACAAGTATGACACTTTCTGCACCATGGTATGCGCGTGCCGCAAAGCGCAGCGCATCCGCGGAGAGGGCGTCGGCGATATCGAGGGACATATGTGCATCGGCGTAGGCGATATCGCGGAGTTCCTTGTGACCTCCGGCAAGGACGCCAAATATGTCTCCAGAGACGAAGTGAAAGAGATCCTGGAGCGCGCCGAGAGAAAGGGCTATGTACACCAGATCACCAACCTGGACGGTCCCAACCGCATAGTCGGCATCTGCAACTGCTCTCCCGGCAGCTGCTACGGTCTGCGCACGTCCCAGCTCTTTAACACGCCCAACATGTCCCGCAGCGCGTACCGCGCGCATGTTGATCCCGCCAAATGCGTCGCCTGCGGCAAGTGCGTGGAAGTATGTCCCGCCGGCGCGGCGAAGCTCGGCCAGAAACTGTGCAGAGCAGACGGCAGCAAGGTGAAATATCCCATGCATGAACTGCCCGACGACCATATCTGGGGCGAGGACAAGTGGGATCCCGATTACCGCGACCACAACAAGATCAACTGCTACGACACAGGCACGTCGCCCTGTAAGACGGCATGTCCCGCGCACCTGGCTGTTCAGGGCTATATCAGGATGGCGGCAGAGGGCCGCTATCAGGAAGCACTGAAGCTGATCCGCCAGGATAATCCTTTCCCGGCTGTCTGCGGCGCCATCTGCAACCGCCGCTGCGAGGACCGCTGCACGCGCGGCCTTGTCGACGCGCCTGTCGCGATCGACGAGATCAAGAAGTTCCTCGCCTTCCGTGAGTTGGAACTGGTAAAGGAGGCTGCCGAAAAAGGCGGCAGTGAAGGCCTCTCTGAAGCGCTTGCACAGTATCTGCCTGTCTGTGAGAACGGCGAAGGCAACCAGTGGGACAACTATCCCATCGCTGTCATCGGTGCAGGTCCCGCAGGTCTTTCCGCGGCTTATTACCTGCGCACAGAGGGCTATCCCGTAACTGTCTTCGAGCGCGAGAAGCGCCCCGGCGGCATGCTCATGAACGGAATCCCGTCCTTCCGCCTGGAGAAGGATATTGTGGAAGCCGAAATAGAGATCATTGAGAAGATGGGCGCCAGGATAGAATGCGGCGTCGACGTCGGCAAAGACGTCACGCTCGACGATCTCCGCGCCCGCGGCTTCAAGGCCTTCTATATCGCGATCGGCCTGCAGGGCGGCAGACTTGCAGGTGTCCCCGGCGAGGATGCGGAAGGCGTCGTCACAGGCGTCGATTTCCTGCGCAAGGTGAACCAGGATCCTTCCGTGAAGCTTAGCGGCGACGTCGTCGTAGTTGGCGGCGGCAATGTCGCGGCGGACGTAGCCCGCACAGCGCTTCGTGTGGCAGACGGCAAAGTCACAATGCTCTGCCTGGAGTCCCGCGGCGAAATGCCCGCGGCCAAGGACGAGATCGCAGAGGTGGAAGAAGAAGGCATTACCATCATGAACGGATGGGGCCCTAAGGAAGTGCTCTCTGAAGACGGCAAAGTCACCGCGATCGTATTTAAGAAGTGCGTATCGGTCTACGACAAGGAACATCGCTTTGCCCCTGTCTATGACGAGGAAGAGACGATCACCATTCCCTGCAGCAATGTTTTGATGGCCATCGGGCAGTCCGCGCAGTGGGGCGACCTGCTTAAGGGTTCCAAAGTGCACCTGCGCAGAGGCGGCACAGCCATTGCAGATCCCGTCACATTCCAGACTGATGAGCCCGACATCTTCGTTGGCGGCGACATTTT
The DNA here is from genome assembly GCA_902801415.1 of uncultured Lachnospiraceae bacterium. GTDB lineage: Bacteria > Bacillota > Clostridia > Lachnospirales > Lachnospiraceae > CAG-791. Next base: position 21,339 of record CADCIK010000009.1, on the reverse strand, counting down.
CCATGGCGCGCGCTTTGCCATCGACGCGATCGCGGACGGCAAGCAGGGCATGGTCTCCATCAACCGCTTCGTCCATCCCGGTCAGTCTCTCACCATCGGTCGCGACAGACGCGAATTCATCGAGCTCGACCGCGACGACATCCTGATCGAGTCCTATGACAACGCGGGCAGGCAGACCCCCGGCTTCAAGCCCGGCAAGGCATCTGAGACCTTCCGCGATCTCCGCATGCCCCTCACCGAGGAGCAGGTCAAAGCAGAGGCCAACCGCTGTCTCAAGTGCGGCGCGACCGTCGTCGACCTCAACCAGTGCATCGGCTGCGGCCTGTGCACCACACGCTGCGAATTCGACGCCATCCACCTCTCCCGCGACATTCCGCACGCGGCGGATATGCACACAGCGGAGGAGATGATGAAGTGCGTCGGACCGTATGCGCTCAAGAGAGGCTTCAAGATACTGAAGAGAAAAGTTACCGGAAAGTCGGATTATCCGACGGAGCAGTAATACTCCCGGATTATAATTAAAACGCAGGAGGGCATACCCTCCTGCGTTTTTTATGTAACTACAGCCGGCAGGTACTTCTTGCGCTCCCGCTCTACGACCTGTCTGATCCACTCCTGGTCCGCGAGGCCGTCCGCCGCCTCCGCCATCGCCGAATCCTGCGCGAAGAGGTCGAATTCGGCCTCCTTGGCGGAAAGGATCCCGCGCACTGCTTCGTCCGCTGTATCCTGGCACAGCAGGTGGCAGACGAGGACGTTCTGCACCTGTCCCATCCTGTAGGCCCTGGATATTGCCTGCCAGGTGAGTGACGGTTTGATCTGCGGCTCGCAGAAGATCACGACGGCTGCTGCCTGAATATTGAGGCCTGTTCCGCCCGACTGGACCTGGCATACCAGGACGCTTCCGTCAGGGCCGTCTGAGAACCTGTCGACCAGGTCCTGTCTCTCTATGGCCGGCGTGCTGCCGGTGATCGATCCGACTACCCTGTCACCGAGATGATCGCATACCTTTCTGATCGTATCCCGGAAAAATGAGTAGACGATGACTTTTCTGCCTTCATCTTCTGCCTGCTCGCACAGTTCCGCAAGCCGGGCAGCCTTGGACGACGTGCCCATGTCTTTTTGCAGAAACGATACGCGGCGCATACCCGGAAAACTGCCTGCCAGGACCTGCGCGCCGTACTCCACGCGGTCCTCTGCCGTCATCTCGCACCACTCCTCCTGCTCAGTGATCGGAGGCAATTCCTCAAGGACCATATCCCGCTGCCGGCGCAGATAGACCGGCGCAAGCATCTCCTTGAACTGCGGCACGTGGCGCATGCCTGCGTTGGCCCTCACAGTTTCTGCCAGATCCGGCCTCACAAATCCGATCAGCTCGCACATCTCGCCGACCCTGTTCTCAAGGGGCGTGCCCGTCATTAAGAGGATCCGCTCCGACTCGTCCTCCAGCATATGGATGTACTGTGTTCTCTTCGCCTCTGGATTTTTAATATAATGCGCCTCGTCGATGACCAGCATGGAAAGGGACATTTGCCCGTTGATGTCGTCCACTATTTTGCCCATGCTCTCGTAATTGGTGACGGCAACTCCGCCAAGCTCCCGCCAGCACACAAACGCATCCGTGTGAAGCGGGCCATGCAGAAGATTGACCGGAATGTCACTGAATTTCTGGATCTCGCGGCACCAGTTGATCATGACCGAGGCCGGGCACACCACCAGGAACCAGCCCCCTGCCTGCTCTCTGTAAAGGTGAGCCATCGCGGCGATGGCCTGAATCGTCTTGCCAAGCCCCATCTCGTCTCCCAGCAACACGCGCTTCATGGTCAAAATATACTTGGCCCCGAACTCCTGATAGGCGCGAAGGTCTCCCTTGAATCCGCGCAGATTCAGAGGAAACGCGTTGATCTGCCCGGCCAGTTCCGAGGAAATGCTGCTGTAGAGGAGCTCCGGCTGCGCGCCGGTGCCCGTAATGCGTTCGATGATGGCATAGTACGAAGCGCTGTTCTTCTTAAAGTCCTCCAGCGCTTCATCCGCATTCATCTGCAGGGCCTCACCGTACCGGGAGACCAGGTTTCTTACCAGGTTGTACTGCGCGCTTCTGCAGTAGGTCAGAATTTCGCTGACCGCACGAAGCGTCTCTTTCTTGGTATTGCCAAATGAAAAGATCCAATGGAGCCGGCTCCGGATCGGCACTGATTCCGTCAGCGCCCGGATGTTCACCGTCACCTCATCTGTGATCGGCTCCGCTTCTCGCCGGATCTGCTCGATCTTTCTGAATTTGCAGATCCGGTGGATCAGCTTTCTGCTCTGCACGTCGTCCTGATCCATCGTCAGCCGGATCCTGGCACGCGCGCTTAGGCGCACCAGAAACTCTGTCAGAATGCCCCGGATCGACGCGACCTGCTTTTCTCCGATCCCCTCAATATTCTGCAGCTTCCAGTCCGATGCTTTATAGAGATCATAGAGCGTGTGATAGCCTGCGTCTTCCAGGAGGCCGGTTCTGATCCCGGCCTTGGAGTTCTTGAGTTCCTCCACAGGGATCTCATCCAGGAAATGCGCGGACTGTCTCTTCAGTGCCTCCGCGCATTCCTCTCTCAATTCCTTCTCGTGAAGATCGTATTCCGAAGTGATCTTACTGAAGCTTTTCTCCAGTTTCCCGAGGTTCCCGATCAGGCTGTCAATCTCATTAAAATCAGGCATTCGTTCTGCTGCCATTCAACATCTCCTCTGTAACAATCCGGTTCCCGTATGCTCGTGGTCCTATCTCCGATTATATCTGCTGGAAGTGATTAACGCAAAAGGGCACGCCCCTGAGGAAGGGGCATGCCCTCTGTGATTCACGATTCCCTGAATGTGATCACATGATCGGGATCTTGATCTTCATATCCGACAGCGGATACGCTGCACATGCATGCACGTAATTGAATTCCTTGTCCGCCGCCCTTCTTCCGTCGCCTTCAGGGCAGACGAAGTAATCGCCGGAAATGACCTTGGTCCTGCAGAATCCGCATTCGCCGCTGCGGCAGCCGGTCTCGATCCGGATCCCGGCGCGCTCGAGCGCAACCACAATGCTTTCTGTCGCCTTCGCGGGGATCTCCACTTCACTGATGCCTCTTACCACTGTAATGGTGAAACTCTCATGACGCAGTTCCGTCGGGAATCCCTCATACATAGCGATATCTTTGGCCTGGCCGAAGACCTCAAAGCGCACGCGCCTTGCGGGAACGTCCAGTTTGGCCACCTCTTTGCGCAGGAACGTGTACATGACCTGCGGTCCGCAGATAAAGTACGTGGTATCTTCCGCAGAGTATTTCCTGATCAGCTCCGCTGTGAGGAATCCCTTTTCGCCGGTCCAGCCGGGCTCGTCGCCGCTGAGCACATGCACGATATGCAGCTTGTCGCAGGCTCCTTCCAGCGCATCCAGCTCCTCCTTCATGACAATGTCGTCCGAAGAAGCCGATCCGTAGAGGATGGTCAGATCGATGTCGAGAGTTCCGTTGACCACTTCCTTGGCCATGGATGCGAAAGGCGTAATGCCGACGCCGCCCGCCAGTGCCACTACGTGCTTCGCATCGCGAAGCGGCTCATAGTAGAACTGTCCAAGTCCCATGGTTCCTGTCAAAATATCGCCGACCTTCAGCTCGTCATTGACATAGTCGCAGATGAAGCCGTCGCCCTTGGATTTTCTGACCGTGATCTCCACAAAAGGTTTCTCCGCTCTCGCCTGATAAGGCGCGGAAGAAATGGAGTAAGGCCTGGAGATCAGGCTCTTCCCGATCCTGAAATCAAGCACAATGTACTGCCCCGCATAGAAGAAGGGCAGTTTTTTGCCGTCGGTGCGCTCGAAGCGGATGGTCTTGGCCGTCTTGCAGGCAGGTGTGATCTTCGTGACCACCAGCTCGATCGGGCCGGGATGCCACTCGCGGGAGACGTTCCCGATGGGGTCCACATCCGTGAGCGCGGGAGACGCTGAATGGAAGGCTTTCAGGCGCGCTTTAGTCACGCGGGAGGCGCCGCCGACATCGGTAAGGAAATTCTTAACTTTCATCGATCTGCCTCCTTTCTCGCTGCTATATCATCCAGCACGTTTTTGGCAGCTTTTCGTCCGTTGGTCACGGCCGGTCCCATGCCGTCTCCGGAGATCGCGTGGGCGCCTGCAAACTCCAGCCGGTCGATAAACTTCTCTTCTTCAGCTGTCTGCAGTCTCGCCACGATGTGATCCTCCATGGTGTGCGCATAGCCGTATATGCATCCGTTCCAGGCGCCTGTGTAGTGCGCGATGGTCATAGGAGTCTCGATGACACACTCCAGCACGTGGTCGAGAAGGTTCACGCCGAAGTATTCCGACATGTCGTCGATCAGCTGCTTCGCCACTTCGTGTTTGACCCGGTCATAGTCCTCCGCCTTCACGGTCTTCCAGCCGTCCACGCGGGGCAGGACCGTCACGCTGAAGGAGCAGGTGCCCTCCGGCGTCACGCCGGGATTTCCGTAATTGTGGCAGATGCAGGTCAGGTATCTGTAAGGGCCAAGGCCCGCCAGGTTCTCATAGAGCGCATCCGTGTCCATGGTGTCTCCGCGGAAAATGCTGTAATCCTTGATGTTCAGCTCTTCCGCCGGCTTGTCCAGGATCAGGATGACCGAGAACGCGGTCAGCGACAGGCGCCGCCCGTTGACCATCTTGGTGGCTTCTTCAGGCACCTCGCTGAGGGGCTCGATCATGCTGGTGTAGACCTTGTTCGGGTATGCGGCGGAGATGACATAGTCCGAGTAGATCTCGTCGCCGCGCGCGGTGCGCACGCCGTATGCTCTGCCGTTCTTCACCAGGATCTTGTCCACGTGCTGGCGGTACTCGATCTGTACGCCCAGCTCTTCGGCGCGCTCCGCCATCTTCAGGCTCATCTCGTGGCTGAGTTTTCTGGGGATCATGGAGCCGTAGCCCACATAGTCCGCCATCAGCACGGAATAGATCGTGAAGGGCAGGTCTGAGAAGCCGCTGCCGACATAGATCCAATAAGGAGCCAGCAGATCCAGTGCCTTCTGAGGCAGGTCGAAGGTGTCAAGGACCTCCTTCGTGGAGTATCCCGCCGTCTTGACGAAGGCCTCGTGCTTCATGAGCATTTGCGGTTTGCTCATGGGGTGAATGGAGAGCTCATTGACACTGTTGAAGACCGTGTCGCAGAGCTTAAGGAGCTTCAATACTTTGTCGTAGGTGCCCGGCACCTGCTCGTCGATCTCGCGGGAGAACGTCTCAAGTCCGGGATGCAGGGTCACTTCCAGGCCCGGAAGGCTTGCGTGGTAGCACTCCGGGACCTGCAGCCACTCAATATCCAGACCCATGTCATCGAAGAACTTACCCACTTTGAGGCGGTTGTCGCCGGGTCCTATAGACATCATCTCGTGCAGCGCCGCTTCGATCTCAATGCCGCCGCGAACAAAGCTCGTCGCAATGCCGCCGGGCAGGTTGTGGCGCTCCAGGACCAGCACATCCAGTCCCTTGTCCGCCAGCATAAGCGCTGAGGAGAGGCCCGCCAGGGCCCCTCCGATCACGATCACATCATAATGATCTTTGTAAAATTTCATAGTCTTCTCCTATGGTGCTCATGGCCGGTCTGCGTCTTCAGAAAGCCGGTCAGAAGAATCTCTCGACCAGTTCGCGGGAGTACTCGCAGGTCTCGTCCATGTCGCCGAAGCTCATGATCTCGCCCGCATAGTAGGTGTCATACTTGCCCTGCATAGCCTCGACCTTGTCATACCAGCCGTTCTTGTAGGCGTTTGTGAATACGTGCGGGAAGTAGTAGACGCTCCACTCGTTGACCACGTTGGAAGCGGGGTTGCCCATGGTCTCCAGATCCTTGAGGACCATCTTGCGGCACTTGTCGTAAGGGACTTCCTCGGATCTCTTATGCTTGCGCAGCGCATAGGTCGTGATGACCTGATCGACCGTGTCTCTCCAGCGGCGATAGTAGACCATCAGATGTCCCAGTCTCTTGGGGATCATATTGTCGAATACATAGTAGGAAATCTCGGGATGATCTTCCGGCTTGGTCTCGACAGCCAGTACGTCATAGCGCTCATACTCGATCTGGCAGAAGAGCTTCTTCTCGTCTTCGCGCGCGTCAAAGTAGTCCACCATGCCGACCAGTCCGTCGTCGCGGTTCTCTTTCTGCGGCACGTACAGAGGAGAAGTGACGATGACTTTGTCATACTCTTCCACTTCGCCGTTTACGGTCACATAGACTTTTCCGTCTTTTCTCTCGACCTTGTCGATCTTACTGTTCAGGCGGGCCGGATTCTTCAGGTGCTCGTTCAGGGACTCCCAGATGAACTGGGTGCCTTCCTTCCAGGTCCAGAGATTGATCTTGACGAAGTTCATGCAGGTCTGGAAGTCAAGGTACTTGAGAACGTATGCTGCAGGGATCTCGTCAAAATATCCATAGCCGAAGGAAGTGAAGGGTCCGATCCAGATGTCCTGGATCAGCTCAACGCCGTTGATCTCACAGAATTTCTTGAAAGGAAGCGCCAGGTCCTTGAGGTTGGGATTGACGCCGCTGACCGGCTCTCTTTTGGCACTTGCAGCGGAAAATCCCTCGTAACGTCCTTCCGCAACGCCGCGGTGACCGTTGATATCGTATCCTTTGTACTTGGTCTCCAGGAGCTCGCCGAACTTCTTGAGCTGTCTCTTCATCTTGAGGAGACGGGGGATCTTGCGGATGTTCTTCTTGGGCTCAAAGGGCTCGATGACCTGGCCGAGCCTGTTCTTGTAGTTGCGGTTCAGCTGCGGGCCGTCGTGCGTGATGCCGCAGAATTCCTCTACGTCGTGTACTGCGTAATAAGACGGAACGCCCATGATGGCTCCCATCTCATAGCGGCGGCCGTTGTAATACGGAGACCAGCACTTTCCGCCGACGCGGTCGTTCTTCTCAAGGATCGTATAATTCTCGTATCCTTTCTGCTCCAGATACATACCTGCGGAAAGGCCTGCGGGGCCTCCTCCGATGATGCAGATTCTGATGTTTTTGTCCATGATACCCTCCCGTATATTTTACGTTTTATCTGTAAATTTAAAGAAAAATCCTCTGTATCCAGTATACACTATCTACCCCGAAAATGAATAAAGAAGTCGCTCCGCACCGTCCCTAAAAGGGGCCAAAACAGCGCTCTTTTCCACATCTTTTCATGCCCCGCCTGCGCGTAAATGATATACTGAAAACAGATGGATCACAGACCCGCAAACTAATCTTTGGAGGCGGTGTGTTATGAATGCAGAGAGAGAAAAAAAGCTGATAGTCCAGACAAAGCGGACCGGTTTTATGGATCTTCTGAACGCGTTTTCCCATGAGGATCCTGACCGGACGGCTGTCCTGTATGAAAAGAGCGGCGCTGCTGCCGCCCTGAGCCGCAGCGCCTTTGCCGAAGCAGTGATGGAGCGAAAAGACGACCTCGCCGAAGAGTTCGGAGCGGGCACCTGCCTGGGCGTTCTGTGCGACGGATCCCTCTCCTGCGTCCTGACCATCTTCGCCGCTGTGCTGGCCAGCCTGCAGGTCGTTCTTCTGGATGAGAACGCCTCAGAAGACCTCCTTGCCGCGCAGATCCGGCAGACGGATATAGACTGTCTCTGGGGAAGTGACGACGACCTCATCGAGGAGCTGCAGGGCTGTCTGACTGAAGGACTTTCGCCGCAGCGCGACATGACAGATGCGCGATCTCTGCATCCCGCGCAGATCAGGACTCCGGATGAGCATCCCATACTTTTCTTCACTTCCGGCACGACTTCCAGCAGCAAGGCTGTCGTCCTGACGGATGCAAGTCTTATGGCCGCAGCCTATAACGGAAGCTGTAAACTGCCGCTCTCCTGCGAGGATACGCTCCTCTGTATGCTTCCGCTGAATCACGTATTCGGATTTGTCTGCGGCATGCTCTGGGGAATGCAGTGCGGTGCGGCAGTAGCTCTGGGACGAGGCGCGCGTTACTATACGCAGGACCTGTCCTTTTTCAGGCCGACCGCTCTCTCAGCCGTTCCCATGCTGCTGGGTTTTCTTCTGCAGCACAACCTGCTGAACGAAGAACTCAGGCTGATCCTGATCGGTGCCGGCGACTGCCCTCCGGCGCTCCTTACGGCAGCTGCGGCAAAGGGCGTTTCAGTCAGCTTCGGTTACGGTCTCACGGAAACCAGTTCCGGCGTCGCGATCAGTGTTCCGCCGGAATACCGCGTCAATCCTGTCTGCACACCTGATCCCGGCGATCCTGCCTGCGCACCTGATCCCGGCGGTCCTGCCTTCGCCGGTCCTGATGCCTGCGGCAGGGCTTTAGAAGGCGCACAGTCTTTTGACCCATATGCATTGGAGATCTGCCCCGAGAACACGGTCACCCTGGCCGACGACGGTGAGATCCTGGTCACCGGGGCGAGCTGCATGATGAAGGGCTATTACAAACAGCCCGAAGACACAGCTGCGGTTCTAAAAAAGGACGGCGTTCTCTATACCGGCGACCTGGGCCGATGGGACGAGGACGGGCAGCTCCACATTATCGGGCGCAAGAAAGAGATCCTTGTCCTCCATGACGGCACCAAGCTCTTTCTTCCCGAATACGAGTCACGCATTGCCGCCGTACTTCCCGGACGGGACTTCGCGGTCCTTGAAAAGAATGGAAGGCCGGTCCTGCTGCTTGTTGATCCGGACGCCGGATCAGCCGGTGAAAGCAGCGCTGCTGCGGACAAGGCCCGCGCTTTTGTTCTTGGCGCGATCCGTCCTGTCATGGCAGAGCTTCCCCGCGGACAGCAGGTCAGCGCAGTCCTGTTCACGGACCAGCCGCTGCCGCGCACGGCAACCGGTAAAGTGAAGCGGTGGGAACTTGCAAGGCAGCTTCCAGGCTGACATACGATCGAACCGGAATGAGTCCGGATGACAGAATCTGAAATTGCAGATATAATGAACGTAACAATACACCCGCCTTTTTTGAAAGGAATGTTTCAGCATGGATAGAAATCAGATTGCAGAGATCTGCAAGGAAGTGATTTATGAGTGCGTGCCTGATATGGAGGGGACGCCGATTTATGAAGATACCGTCATTAATACAGACACCGCGATCGATTCCATGGGCTTTACGCTGATCATCTGCCGGCTTGAAGCGAAGTTCGACGTCAAGATCCCGCAGAGGCAGTGGTCCAAAATGTCCACTTTCGGAGATGTTGTAAACGCCTTCGAGAAACGGATCAATCGCAGGTTCTGAGCGCTGCGAATAGCGTTGCCGCATGAGCGGTGCGATCGCGCACGGCGTGTGAACAGCGCGGTTGTGCCCGATGTTTGGGCGGCGGTGATCCGGCATGTGTTGTAAAGGAGCTGCCATGAGAATGTACAGACAAGACTTTCAGATCCTGTCCAGTGATGTGGATATGTCGCAGAGACTGCGCCTGTCCGCGCTTTTTACGCGCCTGCAGGAAGCCGCGATCGCGCACACCATCGAACTGGGCGTCACAAGAGACAAGACGCTGGACCAGGGTCTTCTGTGGGCTGTGACGCAGTACCGGGTGATATTTCACCGCATGCCTGTGTATGACGAGAAGATCACTCTCCTGTCCTGGCCCGGAAAAACAATGCACCTGTATTTCCCCCGCTATTTCCGCCTCGTGGATACCAGGGGCAAGGTGCTCATGGACGCGGCTTCTCTCTGGGTCCTGGTCGACGCGAATACCCGCGGGATCGTCTTTCCGGAGATGCACGACATCTATATCAAAGAGGTCGTCACCGGAAATGAGCTGCCTCTTCCCGGAAGGCTGCGCAAGACAGCTGCTGCGTCTGTATCTGATTTCACTGTGCCCTACAGTTATGTCGATCTCAACGGGCATATGAACAACGCGAGATACTATGAGCTGGCCATGGACCGGATGCCTGAGGCGTTTCGTGTCCGCAGCCTGCGCGAGCTCACCTCCGAACATATCGGAGAAGCGCAGCTCGGCGATGTTCTGACTGTCGGATGCTCGTCTTCGGAGGATTCCTTTTCCATTTATGGCGAGAAAGATAAGCCCGTGTTCAGAATGCGGTTTCAGTTTGAATAATATGGGGCCTTGTCCCCGAGAGGAGGCAGATCCATTTGCGGTTCACGCAGGTGGGTCTGCTTTTTATTATAGTAAATATCGACAGTTTTATTTACGTAATAACATCCTCGTTTGTGCATTTTATTAAACATTTTCACACATAATCGTTGCGTGTCTTTATGAAAAGCAATAGAATTTAAATATGCGATAGTTTGCTCCGACATGCATTACAGCCGCAGAAACCTGAAAGCCGGGTCGTATGCAGGCGGCCTGCTTTGATCAATCTTTGAGCAGATGCTGTCTGTTCGGGAAGCTGCGTCCGCAGTGTACTTCCGAGGGTCAGGATGTGTCTGTAATTATGAAGGAGGGACGAAATGCTCATTGTCAAATTCATTCTCGGTTTGATTCCGATCATCTGGCTGATCATAGCCCTGACCGGCTTGAAGATGCCCGGTTACAAAGCGTGCGGCATCGCGATCGCCTTTGCAGCCGCCGTAGCACTGTTCTACAAGCATCTTCCGCCCATTTCTGTGGCAACCGCTATTCTGGAAGGTGTGTGCAGTGCGCTGTGGCCGATCATCCTGGTCATTATAGCCGCGCTGTTCGTCTATGCGCTGACTCTGGAGACCGGTGCTATGGATCAGATCAGAGCCATGCTCAGCAGTGTGTCCCGAGACAAGAGAATCCTCGGCCTTATCATCGGCTGGGGCTTCGGCTGCTTCATGGAAGGCATGGCCGGATTCGGAACCGCTGTCGCGATCCCCGCATCGATCCTGGTCACTCTGGATTTTGACCCTCTCACCACGGTCCTGGCACTTCTGATCGTAAACACAACTCCCACCGCTTTTGGCAGTGTAGGCGTTCCGACGACTTCCGTGGCCGCCACAACAGGTCTGTCCGTCAATGCGCTCTCTGCCAGCACCGTTCAGATCCAGCTTCTTCTCCTGTCGATCTCACCGATCCTTTTCATCATCGTACTCGGCGGCGGCCTGAAGGCGCTCAAGGGAATGATCCCCTTCACGCTCATTGCGTCGGCTTCCTTCGTCATTCCCAACTACATCATCGGCGCTTTCATCGGCCCGGAGCTTCCCGATATCATCGGATCGATCTGCTCCATGATCATCATGATCCTCGTTGCCCTCAGGATGAAGGACAAGGAGGTGCCGGAAGAATATCTGGTCGGCGGCAAAGATGCCAAGCCCCAGAAGCTGAACTTAGACCTGAACAGCGCGCTGCGCGCCTGGAGCCCGTTCATCCTGATCTTTGTGCTGCTCCTGGTCACTTCCAAGCTGTTCCCTTTCATCAACACGCCGCTTTCCGCGTTCTCTTCCAAGGTCAACCTCTATGTTGGTGAAGGCGCAACTCCGACCAGCTTCTCATGGATCAACACGCCCGGCATATGGATCATCCTTTCCGGTATTATCGGCGGTCTCATCCAAGGCGCTTCCATTGGAAAGATCTTCCGGGTGTTCACAGCCACTATCAGAAGAAATGTCAAAACAATCCTGACCGTCTGCGCTGTTCTCTCGACTGCTAAGATCATGGTCCACAGCGGAATGACGACGGATGTAGCCGACGTCCTTGTCGCTGTGACAGGCAGGTTCTATCCCCTGTTCTCCCCCCTTGTCGGCGTTCTAGGCGCATTTGTCACCGGTTCCGGCACGAGTACCGGCGTCCTGTTCGGACCTCTGCAGGCCGCTTCTGCCGCGCAGCTGGGCCTCCCTGCCGAGTGGCTCTGTGCGGCCAACGCGATGGGCGCAGGTATCGGCAAGATGATCGCGCCTTCCAACATAGCTCTCGCAACAGCGGCCGCAGGACTGCCCGGGCGTGAAAATGAGATCCTGGGCGGCATCTTCAAATTCTGTATCCTGTATGCCGTGCTCGGCGGCATTGTCTGCTTCGTATTTGCATGAGCTTCTGAAAACCTGCGTTTAAATCCTGATGAATATCCTGATAATAAAGAGCCTGGCGGATTCCGCCAGGCTCTTCTCATATCCGTATGTATCTTTATCCTCTGCGGATCACTCGTTCTCCGCAAAGTCTCCCGCGCGATAGTCCAGGTCATCGTCATCGGGATCCTCTTCGAAGCCTTCCTCCTCGAGATCGTCCTCCTCGCACTCCGCCTCGATCTCCTTGATCACACATTGATTGCCGTCCACAAGCCACGTCTCCTCGCTGTGACAGTAGGGGCACTCTTTCCCGTACCTGACCGTCTCGTAGGTCTTTCCGCAGTTTCCGCAGAAGGTCACGGCAGGGATCGTCACAAGCCGCAGTTCCGACTCCGCCAGAACCGGATGCTTCCCCTTGAAATAGTTCCAGCAGTCCACGAACAGATCGGTCATAATGCCGGAGACCTCGCCGACCTCCAGTGTCACCGAGCCGATCTTCGTGATGTGCTGTTCCTCCGCTGTCTCATCCAGCATCTTCGCTATGTGGAGTATGATTCCCATTTCATGCATGATCGTGATCTCTTATTTCTTCTTCGGTTTCGCGTTCTTTACTTTCTTCCTGAGGATCTTCATCTCTCTGGCTGCCGCGTACTTGGCCACCACAGGGAGCTTGTCCTCGCAGCGCACCATGTTGGAGGCTTCAGGGATATCCCGGCTCAGATGGATCGCGTCAAACTCGCAGCGCGTCGTGCACAAGCCGCATCCGATACAGCGGTTGAGGTCAACAACTGTCGCGCCGCATCCCAGGCATCTCGCCGCCTCGGTCCTGATCTGCTCCTCTGTGAAGGGCAGACGCAGGTCTGCGAAGGTTCCGACCGGATTGCCGGGCTTTCTGCCGGGCACCTGTCTCTTCGCGTTGTCAAAAGATTCAAGGACGATATTGTCCTTATCCAGCTCGATAAACTCCCGCTTGTCGCGTGCGATCGTCTGTGACTGGCCGGGGTGTACGTAGCGGTGCATGCTCTCGCAGGCCTTCTTGCCGTCCGCGATCGCGTCAATGGCAAAGCGCGCGCCGTGGGCGATATCTCCGCCGACAAAGATGCCGGGCTCTCCGGTCTCGAAGGTGAGCGGATCGTGCTTGACTGTGCCGTTCAGGTGGCGTTTCACGTTCGTGCCTTCCAACAGATCGCCCCACTGCGCAGACTGGCCGATCGCCTCAAGAACGTTCGAGCACTCGATCGTGATCGTGCTGTCCTCGAGGAACTTAGGCGCGAATACATGGAGCTTATCAAATACAGAGATGCACTTTCTGAAGACGATGCCTTTCACTTTGCCGTCTTCTGTCAGGATCTCTTTGGGTCCCCAGCCATGCATGACTGTAACGCCCTCTGCGATCGCTTCCTCCACTTCATCGCGGGCCGCAGGCATCTCGCTCTCGCTCTCCAGGCAGAGCATGGTAACTTTGCCGTCCGTGACGCGGGCTGCAGAGCGGGCAACGTCGACAGCCACATTTCCGCCGCCGATGACGACGACATCGCCGCTCAGCCTGATCGTGTGATCCTGATTAACTCTGGAAAGGAAGCTGACGCCGGACTCAACGCCTTCCGCGTCCTCGCCGGGCACGCCGGTCTTGCGGCCGCCCTGCAGGCCGATAGCCAGATAGAAAGCCTTGTAGCCTTCTCTCTTGAGATCCTTGATCGTGACATCCTTGCCGACTTCCACGCCGCACTTGAACTCGACGCCCATCTCGCGCAGCGCATCGATCTCCGCCTCAATGACGTCCTTTTCAAGGCGGAAGGACGGAATTCCGTTCATCAGCATACCGCCGGGACGGCTCTCTTTCTCAAACACGGTGACGTCATACCCGCGTGTGCGCAGATAATAAGCCGCAGTCATGCCGGCCGGGCCTGCACCGATGACAGCCATCTTGTAGTCAGGTCCCCACATTCCGCCGTCGTCCTTCTCACAGATCGGAATGAATCTCTTATCGGCATGGAGTTCCTGATCGGCGATGAACTTCTTGATCTCGTCGATGGCGATCGGATCATCCACTGTGCCTCTTGTGCAGGCGTCCTCGCAACGTCTGTTGCAGATCGCACCGCAGACTGCCGGGAAAGGATTGTCCTGCTTGATCAGCTTCAGGGCATCCATGAAGCGGCCTTCGCTGGCCATCTTCACATATCCCTGTACAGCAAGGTGCGCGGGACATGCGGTCTTGCAAGGCGCCGTACCGGTATCATAGCAGTTGATCTTGGCGTCCTCGCGGTAATGGATATTCCATTTATCCGCGCTCCACGCAGTCTCATCCGGCAGCAGTGTGAGAGGATATTTCACTTCTCCCTGCTTGGTGCACAGCTTCTGGCCGAGCTTGGCAGCGCCGACGGGACATACTTCCACGCACTTGCCGCAGGCGACGCATTTGGTCTTGTCCACATGCGCGCGATAGGCGCTTCTGGACATGTTCGGCGTATTGTAAAGCTGGCTTGTGCGCAGCGCATTGCAGACGCCGGGCGCGCAGTTGCAGATCGCCACGATCTTCTCGCTGCCGTCAATGTTCGTGATCTGATGAACAAAGCCATGGCGCTCAGCCCTGTTCAGGATCTCCAGCGCCTCCTCATAAGAGATGTAACGGCCCATACCTCTGTCTACGCAGTACTCCGCCATATCGCCCATGCCCATGCAGAATTCGCCGTTGATCTCACCGGATCCCTCTCCGCGCATGGTCTGCTGCTTGCGGCAGGTACACTGGCCGACAGAATATTTGTCATACTTGCTCAGCCAGTGGGAAATGTGTTCCACGCTGGCAGACAGGTTCTCGCTCTCGATGGCTTTCTCGACGGGGATGACATGCATGCCGACGCCGGCGCCTCCCGGAGGGATCATAGGCGTCACATTCTCCAGCGGCATCTGCGTCATCAGGTTGAAGAAGGTCGCCAGTTTGGGATGCTGCTTCGTAAGCTCATCATTCATCATCATGAATTCCGCGGAGCCGGGCACGAAGATCGGCACATTGTACTGCTTGTGATGATCCGGATTCTCACGGGTCATCTCGATCAGACCCACCCAGACAAGGTGGTCCACCATCTTCTTCGTGTCCTCATAGGACATCTTATTGATCTTGGCCAGATCCTCGATGTCGTAGGGCACGCGTGTCTTCTTGAAGCTCAGAAGGAACTTCGCCTCCTCCTTGGTCAGGACCTCATCCAGCGCCCAGTACTCGGGATCATCCGTATTCATGGTCCTTGAATACTTGACCAGATAGCGGTCTGTGATCATCGTTCCAAGCTTAAGGATCAGCTTCTTCTTCTCCGGATCCGGAGCAACGTAATTCGGGTCCTGTCTGAAGTCCCGCTCGTTGACCATACGGTTTTTCTGGTCTTTCATTTCAGTTGTTACCTCCACCCATTAACATTATTGCGGCCATGCTGACTTATTCGCTTTTGCTATTCACTATCCTTGATCGATTATGATCCCGAACTCCTCCGGCCGGAACCTGGGACAGACATTCTCTCTGGACGCGATCACGGAAGCCGCAAGCCTGGTCCCGATCACACAGGCTTCTCCGACCGTCTTCCCGTATGTGAGGCCGATCGCAGCGCCGGCAAAAAACGCGTCTCCGGCACCGGTCGTGTCCACTACGTCAACTTTCATGGCAGGACATACTCCCGTTTGTCCCGACGCGTCCGCATAGACAGCTCCCCGCGCCCCCATTGTCACAATGATCCTGGGTATGCCGGATGTCCGGATCCTGTCCGCCAGGCTTTGCTCCATTTCCTCCGGCAGCATGTCTGTGTAATCTTCCGTAAACAGCATTCCTGCTTCCTGCACATTGCACACAAGCGCAGCTGTTTTCCGCAAAAGGTCACGGCGCTTCATGGCAATCGACATATTGGAGATCACGGTGTACACTTCCTTGCCGTGCTTTTCCGCAAGCTCCAGCACCTTCTTGAGGATCGGCACCTCAATGTCGAACTCAACTACAATGCTGTCTGCTCCGCGGAAGATCTCATCCCCGTCCTTCTCCAGGACCTCTTCGATCGCGGACAGATCCGGTCTTCTCGAAATGGATGCGATCACGTCTCCATCGTTGTCAAAAACGGCCAGCCAGGTCCCGAGTCCCTCGGAACTGCGGGCGACATACCGGATATCCACCTTGTGACGGATCAGATTTCTGACGACGTCATCGCTGAGTCCCGTATCATCCACTACGCTCACAAAAGTCGGGCGAAGCTCCACGTTCGCGATATCCTCCACCACATTGCGCGCGACGCCGCCATGCACCTGCACGACGCGCCCCACATTGCGGCCTCCGGGGATATATTGGCTCAGCGGATATCCCTTGACATCTACAAAGGATGCCCCGATCACTACGATTCCCATACTGCTTATGTCTCCATTAAAAAGCTGTTGTCTGCTCCTTCTATTGTACCAGATTCGCGCTCCGTTCGGTCAAATATCGGGCATGTCAGATAACAAAAGACACCCGCCGTTTTCTGCGGCAGGTGCCCTCCAAAAGCTCACTATTCCAATCTAATTCACTATTCCAGTTTAACTCACTATTCTGATTTGGTTCACTATTCGCACAAATGCTCACGAGGCTGTCAGGAGATTACCTGCATCCCCCAGCCGAGGATCGTCGCAGCGCCGATGAGCCAGCTTACCACTTTAAACATCTGCTCAATCCTCCTCTTCCATATATTCCTCGTACTCGGCCTCGCTCGTGAACAAAATATAGCGGCCATTCACAAGTCCCATGTAACCGTTTCCGTTCAGATATCCCTTCATAGCTGACCTCCTTACCGACTCAATACGATTCATCGCAAATATCATTGCTTAACAATTCGTATGTTCTGCTTTGTATGGTCTAATTCTATCGAAGGGGGTGTACATATGTTTGTACAGGTGATGCCGGCTGCCCGGGGTAAAAAATGCAATATTAACTGCCGGATAATCTCCGCGCTTTTACACTTACGCCTGTTCGCCCCAACACTGCCTTCCGCGCACAAACGCAGCGGCGACCGAATAGTCATTCCTGAGGACGACCAGATCGGCGTCCTTGCCGGTCCGGATGGAGCCTTTCCTCTCTTCCATACCGATGAGGCGGGCGGGATTGATCGTACAGGAATTGATGGCAGCCTGCCATGGCACACCGGCCTTTTCGACCAGGTTCCGCAGTCCCTCGTTGATCTTCAGCGTGGAGCCCGCGAGTTTCCCTGAATCCACCATATGCGCGCTTCCGTCTTCACAAAGTTCGATCCGGTTTCCGCCGAACTGCGCCTGGACGCCGTGGTCCTCCCCTTTGCATGCAAAAAACGCGTGAACCGCAGTCCAGTCGGAATGAAGGCCATCACAGATGATCTCTCCGTAAACATCATGAAAACGCAGCGAGGCACCGACAATACCTGGATCTCTGTGATGAAACGGCGCCATGCCGTTGTACACATGGGTCACACTTCGCGCGCCGTTTGCAAAAGCCATCACCGCCTGCTCACAGGAGGCCGAGGAATGCCCCAGAGAAGGCACGATGCCGTTTTCATTCAGGTATCGGGTCAGCCGGTATCCCTCATCCCGTTCACATGCAAGTGTCACGATCCGGATCAGGCAGTCAGAGGCGTCAAAATACTGCCTGAACTGTTCAAGGTCAGGAGCAGCACAGTATTCCCCCGCCTGTGCGCCTTTGCGGGCGCTGTCAAGATATGGCCCCTCAAAGTGGACGCCGAGTATCTCAGCGCCCGGAACGCTCCCGGGATTCGTCCGCTGCATGCGCGCCACTCCTGCGGCGTTTCGCAGAGCCTTTGTCAGGACTGCCTCCGATTGCGTGACCGTTGTCGGCAGTATTCCGGTCACTCCTTCTCCGACAACATTAAGCAGCCATCTGCGAAGCCCTTCCTCGTCGCCGTCATTGGTGTCAAAGCCATATGCGCCGTGTGTATGCACGTCTATGAATCCCGGCACTATACGCATATTGCCGCAATCCAGGTCCGCCCTCTTCGCTCCATACGGATAGATCCCTTCAATCCTGCCGGACGACGCGGAGATCTCAACCTGCGCCCGGAGCCAGTCGTTTATGATCCAGACTCTTCTGCTCTGCAGTATCATCGCGGATTCTCCTTTCCGTGTATTGGCGCACTTGATTTGCGGCGCCTCCATTAATGTGCTTTTTTGGCGCTTTTCGGGCACGCCCCGCTAAATGCATCGTATTTAGTGCAGCGCACAGCTTTGACCGGTCTGCTCATTTGTAATACACTGAATAAGACTAAGCTAACGAGTAGTATGAGGTATATATGTCTACAGATCATCTTTCAGATTCCGCCCGTCTGGCAGGCCGGCGCAAAGGAATCCTGTTCATTCTCCTATCTGCCTTTTTCTTCTGCCTGATGTCCGTATTCGTGCGGCTGGCCGGTGATGTTCCGACTATGCAGAAGGCCTTTTTCAGAAATATCGTCGCAGCCATTCTGGCGGCGGTCCTGCTTGCCCGCTCCAAGAGCGGCTTTTCCTTCCAGAAGAAAAACCTGCCGGATCTTCTTCTGCGCAGCAGCATCGGTACAGCCGGAATCCTCTGCAATTTCTGGGCAGTGGATCACCTCAGGATCGCAGACGCCAATATCCTGAATAAGCTGTCTCCGTTTTTTGCTATTCTGATGTCCATATTCATCCTGAAGGAGAAGCCCAACCGGATCGAATGGCTGAGCGTGCTTCTGGCTTTCATAGGCGCCGCTTTTGTCGCCAAGCCGAGCGCCGGGATCGCTTCTTTCCCCGCACTCATTGCCATTCTGGGCGGATTCACGGCAGGAACAGCCTACACCTATGTTCGCAAGCTGGGACTTGAGGGTGAACGCGGCCCCGTCGTCGTGATGTTCTTCTCAGCGTTCTCGACTCTGGTCCTGCTGCCCAACCTGCTGCTTCACTACCAGCCTATGACTATGAAACAGCTGATCTTCCTGATCTTCGCCGGTATGTCTGCAGCCGGCGGACAGCTGTCGATCACGACCGCTTATCAGAACGCGCCGGCGCGTGATATCTCTGTGTTCGACTACTCGCAGGTCGTATATGCGGCGATTTTCGGACTCATTCTGTTCGGAGAGATCCCGGATGTGTGGAGCATTGTGGGATATGTCATCATAATCGGAACCGCGTTTGCGAAGTGGTATCTTTTGACCAGACGCACTGCGTGATCGGAATGCGGGCCGTGCGTCTGCGGCGGCTGATGCTTAAGATGCTTAAGGCCAGACGCGCCGTTAAATCGAGATCCTACTTCTTGCTGAGGCTATAGGACTTCAGGAACGTGTGATGTCCGTCCTTGTACTCGTAAACGCGGATCTCGCAGTTCTTGGCTCTCTCCCAGTGGAGGCCGTCAGGCGCTTCATCCAGATAACCGCACAGAGCGCGCATGATACCGCCGTGGCAGGCGACGAGCACATTCTCATAATCCTTTGTTTCCAGTTCGCTCAGGAACGAAGCGGCGCGCCTTTTCATGGAATCAATGGACTCCACGGTGGCCGGAACCGGAAAGAGCTTCGGGAACATCCAATAGCCGGTCATTGCAGGCCCCATGAGGTAATATTTGCACTTCTCATACTTGCCGAAATTGGTCTCGATCAGGCGCTCGTCCACAATGATATCCTTGATGTCGACATTGCCGATGATCGATCCCGTCAGCTGCGCGCGCTGAAGAGGGCTGGCATAGACAGCGTCAAAGTGGACGTCGCCGATATTCTGACGCGACTGCTTCGCCTGCTCGATTCCCTTCTTGTTGAGCGGAGCGTCAGTCCTCCCCTGCATTCTCTTTGCGTGATTGAGATCAGTCTGCCCGTGCCGGGCGATCCAGATTTTCATGTAATCCTATCTTTCCGGGACGGCAATGGCATTTGTCTGCCGGTCCCAAGTGACTGTTTGATCGGTACTACACCATTATAGTACATTGCGCCGGGCGGCAGGCAATTTTTCACCTTGTTATCGAAGTACATGCGCGTTTCCCGGTGAAATATGCGCACGCGGCAGACAATGGCCGGTTCACTGAAACTGCAAATTAATGCTTGACTTTGGCCCATGTTTTGAGGCGTGGCTCAGTTTGGTAGAGCGCTGCGTTCGGGACGCAGAGGTCGTGGGTTCGAATCCCGTCGCCTCGACTACTTGGCAGGGGCAACCGGAAATGCTGTATTTATCGGCGTTTCCGGTTCTTTTTTTGTCCCGGCGAAGGCAGTTCTGAAGGCTACTTTTACCTCTGTTTTTGTGCCGTGTTCAACCTTTGTTCAACCTTTTTCCCATTTCCCCCATAATAAACGACGGACTCTCTGTGATTTATTATAGTTGCAAAACAATTAATCATAAGATTTTAGACTGATAATACTTGTCATTCCATGCAGGATCTCCTCCTTCGCTTCCTTTTCTTTGACTTTGGCGTAGATCTCCTTGTGCCCCACCCATTTCTGGATCCCTTTTACATCAAAGTTCTCGTGAACAAGAATGGATACACAGGATGTGCGCAGTCCATGAAATTTAGTGCGCTGCGGAAGATCCGGATTTTCTTTGATCACTTTTTTGAACTGCTTGGACGGATAGTCCGGATAGTAGAGGCTTCCGTCCTCATTTTTAAAAATATAATCGTTATCTTTATATGCTTCCCCGAACAGTTCACGGTTCTTTATTTCCTCTGTCTTGAGATGCTCAAACATTTTGACCTGATCGTCTGTAAGCGGGTACGTCCTGTTGCTGGTATCTGTTTTAGTGGAATTCAGGCGATTGACCCTGGTTCCTACCGTAACCGTATGATTTACACGCAAGGTTTTCGCCTTAAAGTCTACGCTGGACCAGCGAAGTCCCAACACTTCCTCCCGCCTTAAGCCAAAAAATAGAGTGACGAAAAACAGTTCATAAAGCTTATGTGATTCGACTCTTTCTAAGAATAACTGTGCTTCCCGGTAACTAAAGAAATCATCATCATCCTTTACTTTTGCATTACGCAGCGCCAATGATTTGTTGATCATGGCATCTTTAACCGGGTTGTCAGCGATCAGACCATCTTTAACAGCCTGCTCCATTATGCCGTTGAACAGTACTTTGATATCCTTCACCGTCCTCATCTGGCATTTGTCCGCCGAAAACAGATGATCCAGAAACTGTTCTACATCCGCTTGTGTTATATCCTTCAGCTTAAGCTTTCTAAAGAATTCTTTTATTTTGACGCTCCGGTATAAGTAACCTGCGTAAGTCGTATCAACGACCGTTCTCTTTTTCCTTGCTAAGTAGAGGTCCACATACATCACAAACATAACATTGGGATCATCGGTAAGGCCTTTGTTCTTTGAAGACATTCGCGACTTACGCATATCTACAGCCTTTCCCACGTTTTTATCTGTGTCCGCCAGCCCCGTTGCAACCCATCTCTTCGATGAAACTTTCTGTCCCTCTTCCACTTTT
>CADCIK010000008.1 GCA_902801415.1 uncultured Lachnospiraceae bacterium | reverse complement strand
TTGGTTTCACAGGGACTGAACCCTTTTCAAAAACAACTCGTGTGAAACCTGCTGTAATTTTCCGACTCTGTTCGAACCGGAGTGTTCCCGCCTTACTCAACCTGGACTTTTGCACCGCCTGTTTTTTAGGAGGCGGTCGCTCTATCCAACTGAGCTACGCAGACATTTATAGATATGTTCTATGAAGATAGAACATAACGGTATAGATGTGTTCTATGAATATAGAACACATCTATTATACACTTTATTCTTAAAAATAAAAGCCCTGTTTACAAATCATGATAAGCGCTGCCACCCTCTTCCGGGAAGTTGATGATACCCTGCATCCAGACTACGCCCTTGAAGCGCCGTCCTGCTGCCGGCTCTCCGTAAAGGTCCTGATCGTTGATGCAGAGCTTGAAGAGGAGGTCTCCGCACATAATAGTCAAAATCCAGACCTGCTCATCGGTGATCGGGTTTTTGGTCCAGACGCATCTCTGAATCTCGCCGAGGATCGAATACAGATCACACTCAACGCCGGTCGGCATGAAGGTCGAATCGACGATCGTGTAGATATCATCCTCCTGCAGCTTATCCATGATCACGGCGTACATATCCATGTCCTGCATGGTGAGATTCTTCATTGCGTCCTCATCACCGCTGCGGGCCATATTCATCAGATTGCGGCGCTCCATCTCCTTCTCTCTCGAGTCTTCGATCTCCTCTTCTGTCTTGAGGATCGGAAGCATGACCGTTCCGTTGATGCAAAGACCGGAGAGACATACGGATGTATTGGGGATCTGCTTCATCTGCGGCGCGCCGTACTTGAGAAATTCTACGGAATTGATCAGTCGGAAGATCAAGGTTGTACCCACACTCAGGTCATCGACGACACCGGCAAAGGTATGTCCCTCAATTCTCTCTTCCACACTGACCTGCTCGATGGAGCTCACCGATTCACTGATAAAGTACGGAAACAGTGACTCACAGTTAAACTCATTGTCCTCATCAAACACGCCGATCGCACAGATCCCGTATCCGAATCCGAAATCATAGCGAAGTTCTGAAAGCATAGAATCTTCATCAAGCGGATCCGTAATATAAAACCTGTCCTCCGCCTTATCCAGCACATCTTCTATCAAGTTGTATGCATCGTGTGCCTTAAAAGGCACCGAAAATCCTATTGCCCTGAAGTACTTGTGCAAAATATACCTCTATCGAACGTATGTTCTAATTTCTATATAGTTCCTCTTCTGACTTATCAATGCTTGGGAACCATGACTTCCATACCGCCCATATAAGGACGAAGCGCGACAGGGATCTTCACAGAGCCGTCTGCCTGCAAGTTGTTCTCAAGGAATGCGATCAGCATTCTGGGAGAAGCAACTACGGTATTGTTCAATGTGTGAGCGAGATACTTCCTGCCGTCCGCGCCGTTGACACGGATCTTCAGGCGTCTCGCCTGTGCGTCACCGAGGTTGGAGCAGCTGCCGACTTCGAAGTACTTCTTCTGTCTGGGAGACCATGCTTCAACGTCGCAGGACTTGACCTTGAGATCAGCCAGGTCGCCGGAGCAGCACTCGAGCGTTCTGACCGGGATATCCATGCTGCGGAAGATCTCAACTGTGTAGCTCCACAGTTTGTCATACCAGTCCATGGATTCCTCAGGCTTGCAGACAACGATCATTTCCTGTTTCTCAAACTGGTGGATCCTGTAGACGCCGCGCTCCTCAATGCCGTGCGCGCCTTTTTCCTTGCGGAAGCAGGGGCTGTAGCTGGTGAGTGTCTGAGGAAGCTTCTCCTCGGGGATGATCTGGTCGATGAACTTGCCGATCATGGAGTGCTCGGATGTACCGATCAGGTACAGATCCTCACCCTCGATCTTGTACATCATCGCATCCATCTCAGCGAAAGACATAACGCCGGATACGACCGCGCTGCGGATCATGAAGGGAGGAATATGATAATTGAATCCCTTGCCGATCATGAAATCTCTTGCGTAGGAGAGAACTGCGGAGTGAAGTCTCGCGATATCGCCCATCAGATAATAGAAGCCGTTTCCGGATACGCGGCCTGCGCTGTCCAGATCGATTCCATCGAATGTATCCATGATATCGGTGTGATAAGGGATGTCAAAATCCGGAACGACCGGCTCGCCGTACTTCTGGATCTCTACGTTGTGTGTATCGTCGGGACCGATCGGAACGGAAGGATCGATGATGTTGGGGATGACCATCATATCCTTGAGGACGATCTCATCTGCTTCCTTCTTGATCGCGTCGAGCTCTGTGAGGCGCTCAGCCATCGCATTGACTTTCGCCTTTACTTCGTCTACCAGAGCCATCTTGGAGGGATCCTTCTTGGCCTGTCCCATCAGCTTGCCGATCTCTTTGGAGAGTTTCTTTCTCTCCGCGCGGAGCTGATCCGCTTCGCCCTGTGCTGTGCGGCTCTTCTCATCATATTCAATAACTTCATCGACAAGAGGAAGCTTCACATCCTGAAACTTCTTGCGAATGTTCTCTTTTACGATTTCCGGATTTTCTCTCAAAAACTTAACATCAATCATTCTTGTCACCTTCCTTTATTCCGGCATTATTCTCCGCATTACTGCGCGCCATATTATAACATGTTTCCGGTAAATTTCCAAAATATATAATCCGGCAATTTCATACCGGCATTATTCACTAGTCCTGGTCCCACACAGTTTCCTGATCCGGCTGAGAATATAGAATACGATCTTTCCTATTCAGCGGTCTGTCAGCCGATCTATGATCTTTTCCAGGTCGTCGCTGCTGTAAAAGTCGATCTGTAGCTTTCCGTGCCCGTTTCTCTTTCTCTGGATCGAGACCTTTGTGTGCAGGGTCTGCTGCAGTCTCTCCTCGATCTGCTTGTAGATGATCGCGATGCTGGGATCTTCTTCCTGCTGATCCTTCCTTTCCGTTTCCTTTTGAGACTCGGACGCATTCTTGAGGATTTCTTTGACCAGCTTCTCTGTTTCACGGACACTGAGCTGCTTTTCAATAACCTTCTTTGCTGTCACAATCTGCTCATCCGGAATCTCCAGCGAGAGAAGTGCTCTTGCGTGACCCATAGAAAGCTGTCCGTCGATCACCATCTTCTGAACCTGCTCATCCAGCTTTAAGAGGCGAAGAGCATTGGCTACTGCTGAGCGGCTCTTGGAAACTCTCTGCGAGATCTCAGCCTGTCCCATACCGAATTCATCCGCGAGACGTTTATAGGCCTGTGCCTCTTCAATCGGATTGAGATCCTCGCGCTGGATATTCTCGATCAGGGAGAGTTCCAGAATTTCTTTTTCCGTATAATCCCGGACAACAACCGGGATCTCCTTGAGCCCGGCCTTGAGGGCCGCTCTCCAGCGACGCTCACCGGCTATGATCTCATAGTATCCTTCTCTTTTCTGAACGAGGATCGGCTGCAGGAGACCAAACGTCTTAATGGAATCGGCAAGTTCCTCCAGTTTCTCTTCATCAAAGACTTTTCTGGGCTGATCCCTGTTGGGTTCCACTTCCGAGATCCTGACTGTGACAGCATCTTTGAGACTGCCGCTGTCTGCGGCATCTGCAGAGCTGCCTTGGGATTTGATCGGCTTTTCCTCCGCAATGGCGCTTTCGGAGCTGCCTTTTGCTATTTCTTCCGGTTCCACAGCAGATTTTACATCTTTCAGACTTTCTGATGTATCATCTGCCTTCTGATCTCTCTTTACTTCCGCTTTTTCTTCTTGTTTCACGGCTGATATATCAACTGTTTTCGCAGATGTTTCACGTGAAACATTTTCCTTTTTGGGCATTTGTACTGCCGAAGAGAAGGGATCTTTCATAGAAAATGGTTTCTCGTCTGCCTCCTCATCGTCAGAAAAGAGGAGTTCCATCCCTTCTGATTCCGCAGACTGCATCGCCTTTTCGACTTCCTCCCTCATAGGGATCAGGGCGTCCAGACCTCTTCCCAAACCACTGTGCCTTCTTGCCATTTACTTATTACCCCTTTGATGATTTCAGAGATCGTTCTGACGATCTTCCCCTGCATCCTTGCGGATCACTTCTTTGGCCAGCTCTCTGTAGGCCGCCGCACCGGATGACCTTCTGTCATACACCGTGATCGGTTCTCCATAACTGGGCGCCTCTGCGAGCCTGATATTTCTGGGGATCACTGTCTCATAGATGTGCTGTTCCACATGCTCTTTGACATTTTCCACGACCTGCGCGGAAAGATTTGTCCTTGCGTCAAACATAGTAAAGACAATTCCCTCTATATCCAGCTTCCTGTTCAGCCTTGCTTTTACCAGATTGATGGTATGGATCAGCTGACTGAGTCCCTCCAGCGCATAGTATTCACACTGAATAGGGACGATCACAGAATCCGCGGCGACCATTGCGTTAACAGTCAGCACATTGAGAGAGGGAGGGCAGTCCATGATGATATAGTCATAATCATCTTTTACATAGTCCAGCGCGTCCCTTAAAATGAACTCTTTGCGGGGAATACCGATCAACTCGATCTCAGAGGCTGCCAGGTTGACATTGGCAGGAATGAGATCGATCCCTTTCATGATCTCTCTCTGCATGCATTCATTGATCGTGCAGTCATCCAGTAAGAGCTCATAAACTGTGAATTCCTGTCGGTTCTTATCAATACCGAAGCCGCTGGTACAGTTTCCCTGGGGATCTATGTCCACCACCAGGATCTTTTTTCCCTCTTCTGCAAGCGCCGCAGACAGGTTGATGGACGTCGTCGTCTTTCCGACGCCGCCTTTCTGATTTGCAATTGCTATGATTTTTCCCATAGATTGTTCCTTTTATCAGGTATTACAGAGCTTTGCGTTCCTTTTCAGCAGAAATGCAGTGTCTGTTTGAAGCGATTTAATATCCCCAGGTCAGGAGATCCCATTCTCCGCCTTCTGTTCTTCCCAGGATCCACTGATAGTTATTGTAATCATAATCAGGCTCCCATGCGCCGTATTCTACCACGGGGGAGTGGAAATTACTGGTGAACACGATGCACTGTTTATAGTCCTTTTCGCTATCCAGTTCACGGACATAGCTCAGATTATCCGTACAAGTTGTATCGTCAGTATAGGAGATCGTATACAGCACACAGCCGTCCCAACTGCCGAACTCATCAAGGATCTTTTCGATGGCTCCGTCCATATCTTCCTTGCTGTAGATCTCGGAAGTCTTATAATCGATCTTTACTTCAGAAATATCTGCCGGAGGAATTTCGACTGCGGATGCTTCTTCCGTATTTTCAAATGCTGTATCTTCCGCGGCTGCGGATTCTTCTATGGCCGCTTCGATCTGGGATGCTTCCAGAGCAGCATCTTCAACCTGTTCCTGTGTCATTGCTCCGGTCTGCGTAGTTCCGCAGCCGACTGCTGCCAGGATCATTGCGGAAACAACTGTGACTGCTGCCAATTTATTCCATAATTTCTTATTGCTCATTGTGACCTCCATGAATCTTTTAATGTATTAACACTATAACTATACCATATTCCTGCGTATATCTCACATGATTGGCTCTTTGGAAGGAGTTCCCGCCTTTCTCGGATATTTAGCCGGCGTTGCAGCAATCTTCTTGATCTTTACCAGAGATCTCTGATAGTCTGTGCCGGGCAGTGTGAAGAATACCACTTCAGGCTGATCACCGCCAAGCACATGAATCGCTTTGCTGCTCTTATCGATCTCTTCCTGCACCTGCTCTGTCTTGTAGGAGACAAAATATCCCCCTTTCTTTACAAAAGGCAGGCAGTATTCTGAAAGCGTCGCCAGGTTTGCGACCGCTCTTGAGCAGCAAATATCTGCTTTTTCCCGGTAATTCTTGTTTCTTGCAAGTTCTTCTGCTCTGGCATGGACGGCTGTGACGTTCGTAAGTCCCAGTTTTTGCACAGTGTCTTCAAGAAATCTGATTCTCTTATTGAGAGAGTCCATCAATATAACTTGCACGTCAGGAAAAGCGATCGCAATCGGAAGTCCGGGAAATCCTGCGCCGGTTCCCATATCGAGAAGTGTGCAGCCTTTTTCTAATGTTTCACGTGAAACAATCTTCGTGATTGTCAGACTATCGAGAAAATGTTTCTCATAGACGTCTTTTTCTTCTGTAATGGCTGTCAGATTCATGACCGCATTCCATTCCACGAGATTCTTGTAATAAATCTCGAAAGAAGAGAGCATTCTCTCATCCGGCACCAGTCCGATCTGCGCCGTATTCTCAATAAAACTCTTTTTAACCTGTTCCGTCATCCTTCGCGTCCTTTCATGATCGTTTCGCCACGCTGTGCTCTGTATTTTTCCAGATAGATCAGCAGAACTGCGATATCTGCAGGTGTAACGCCGGACAGACGGGAGGCCTGTCCAATCGATGTCGGTCTGAACTCCTTGAGTTTCTGCCTTGCCTCAAGGCGTAGGCTTCCCACGTCATCATAATCGATCGCAGCAGGGATCTTTCTGTTTTCCATCTTGTCGAACTGTTCGACCTGCCTCTTCTGTCTGGCAATGTATCCTTCGTAGCGGATATTGATCTCAACCTGCTCCGTAACCTCTTTGGGAAGGGGTTTTCTGTCGGGATCAAGTCCCGCGATCGCCTCGTAGCCAAGTTCCGGCCTGCACATCAGCTCTGCCAGTGAACATGCTGTCTTGAGGTCTGAAGAATTGTGAGCCCTCAGATATTCCTGGTTTTCTCTTGCCGCGCCGATCCGGATGCTCTTCAGTCTCCGGATCTCTTCCTCGATCATTCTTTCCTTCTCACATACGTGGTCATATTGTTCCTGACTGATCAGACCGACTCTGTAGCCATACTTGCGAAGGCGAAGATCCGCGTTGTCCTGCCGCAGCAGGAGTCTGTACTCTGCGCGTGACGTCATCATTCTATAGGGTTCCCGATTATCCTTGGTCACAAGATCATCGATCAGTACGCCGATATATGCCTCAGATCTCTTGAGTACGAGAGGCTCACCTCCCAGGATCTTCATAGCCGCGTTGATGCCTGCCATAAGTCCCTGCGCAGCCGCTTCTTCATAGCCGCTGCTTCCGTTAAACTGGCCGGCACAGAACAGACCGTCCACATCCCTGGTCTCCAGAGTGAGCTTTAAGAGATTGGCGTTGATGCAGTCATATTCAATAGCGTACGCGTTCTTAACGATCACACAGTTTTCAAGTCCCGGGACTGTTCTGTACATTCTCTGCTGGACATCGTCAGGCATGGATGAAGACATTCCATCCACATACACTTCATTGGTCCCTCTTCCCTCGGGCTCGATAAAGACCTGGTGCCTTGTCTTCTCGGCAAATTTCACCACTTTGTCTTCGATGGAAGGACAGTATCTGGGTCCGGTGCCCTCGATGATCCCGGCATAGATCGGGGAGCGATCTATATTTTGACGGATGATATTATGAGTCTCCTCGTTAGTATATGTGAGGAAGCAGGGGACCTGTTCGATCTGAACGTCCGCAGGATCCGTCGAATAGGAGAAAGGAATGACCACCTTATCTCCCTCCTGGATCGTCATCTTGGAATAGTCAAGAGATCTTCCATCCATTCTGGCAGGCGTTCCGGTCTTGAATCTGCGAAGGGGAATACCGATCCCATTCAGGGAATCCTTGAGGCCGGTAGATCTCTGCATGCCGCTGGGGCCGGTCTCTGTGATGGATTCGCCGACAAGGCAGCGGGCATTGAGATATGTGCCGGTGCAGATGATCGCAGCCTGACATCTGTAGACAGTGCCTGTGTGGATCCTGACTCCAACGACTTTATGATCTTCTGTGAGGATCTGCATGACTTCCGCCTGCCGGATCGTCAGATTTTCCTGGTGTTCAAGCACCTGTCTCATGGTCTTTGAGTATTCCGCTTTATCCGCCTGCGTCCGCAGAGAATGAACAGCCGGGCCTTTGGATACATTGAGCATCTTGGACTGGATAAAAGTCTTGTCGATGTTCTTACCCATCTCACCGCCCAGCGCATCAATTTCTCTTACCAAGTGTCCCTTTGAAGAGCCGCCTATATGCGGATTGCAGGGCATCATGGCAATGCTGTCGACATTCATCGTAAAGATCACTGTCTTGAGACCGAGCCTGCTGCAGGCCAGCGCCGCTTCAACGCCCGCATGACCGGCTCCGATCACGCAGATCTGTGTGTCAATATGGTATTCCATTAATTCACTTTTCCTTCCTGTCTTTCAACAAGTTTTTGGCAAAGATTTGTTAGTTATATCTAATTATTTACCCAGGCAGAATTTGGAGAAGATCTCCTCCACAAGATCATCTTCCACAGCTTCACCGAGTATAGTTCCGAGAACGCGGTAGGCGTTCATCAGATCGATGGAGAAGAAATCCTCGCTCATTCCGTTCTCAATACTGTCTTTGACAAGCAGTATTGAATCCAGCGCCTCCTTCACAGCGTCCTGATGCCGCAGGTTGACGAGGAAGATCTCATTCTTTTCCGCGATCTCTCCTGTGTGGAAGAGCTCCGATACAAACTCGCCGAGTTCCTTCGTTCCTTCCCCGGTCTGCAGGGAACAGAACAGAAGAGGAGGACATTCACTTCCTCTTTTCGTAAAGAGCTCCTCAACCTGCTCCTGTGAGACTTCCGGTGACAGATCCGTCTTGTTCATGAGAAGAATGCACTTCTTGTCCTCTCTGAGGTTTTCAATGATCCTCTCAGCGATCTCCTCGTCCTCAACAGTCAGTTTCCGTGAACTATCTATAACGAAGAGGATCAGCTCCGCTCTGTCCAGCGCCTGCTGCGCCCTGTGCACGCCGATCTGTTCCACTTTGTCTTCGGTCTGTCTGATACCTGCCGTATCCGTCAGATGAAGAAGGACGCCGCCGACCCTGACAGTCTCGCTGAGGGTATCTCTCGTCGTTCCCTCGATCTCTGTGACGATCGCTCTCTCTTCACCGGCCAGGTGATTGAGAAGAGAGGACTTGCCTACATTGGGCCGGCCGACGATCGCCGTCCGGATCCCTTCTCGCAGGATCCTTCCTTCATCTGCGTGGGAGAGGAGAGTGTGCATTTCTTTTTCCAGATATTCACACGTACCCATCAAGCGGTTTGTATACCCCTCCAGGGTATAATTTTCAGGATCATCCAAAGCGGACTCAATGAACGCGATCTCATAGAGGATCTTCTCTCTGAGTTCCTTCACTTTGGAGGATACGGCTCCCTGAAGCTGCGCCGCGGAAGTCTTTCTGGCAAATTCATTTCTGGAAGAGATCAGATCCATAACTGCTTCCGCTCTTGCCAGATCGATCCTTCCGCCAAGAAATGCTCTCTTCGTAAATTCTCCGGGCTCGGCCATTCTGGCGCCGGCCTGCAGAACAAGCGCCAAAATCCTGTTCATCAGGAACATGCCGCCATGCGTGTTGATCTCAACTGTATCCTCGGTAGTATAGCTGTGGGGACTCTTCATCCAGGAGAGCATGACTTCGTCGATCACATTCTCTTTTCCGTCCTGATCTGCCTCCACGATATATCCAAACCGGATCGTGCCCGGTCTCCAGAGCGATATGTCTGTCTTATTCTTTTGTGGTGTGCGATATAATTTCGATCCGATCGCTGCCGCGTCAGGGCCGCTGATCCTGATGATACCGATTCCTGCCTCAGACATTGCTGTAGCGATCGCCGCGATCGTATCTGTCTGTAAATGGTCATATTGAAGAGCCATAATGCATACCGTTCCTTCCGGGTAAACTTTTTCAACATACAGAATACAATAATCCCGTAATAAAAGAAAGAGCCGGTGCACTGCAGCTGCAGCACACCGGCCTGTTTTCCGATATTTGTTTTACACCATTTTCAGGTGCGGCAGAAGATCACTCCTGGGACTCTGATTCCTGCGCGTTATCATTATTGCGGCGCTCTCTGTTTCCGCGATAGTCGCGTCTTCTTCCTCCGCGGCTGTTTCTGCCGCCTCTTCCGCCTCTTCCGCGGCCGCCTTTTTCAGCGCGCTCTTCTTTGAGAAGTACTTCTCCGTTTTCATCTTTCTTGAGTGCTACGACTACCTTGCGGTAAGGCTCCTCACCTTCACTGAAAGTAGTGATGAACTTCTCATTCTGTAGCGCGGAGTGGATGATCCTTCTCTCATAGGGATTCATGGGCTCAAGCGCCACGGGCTGTCTGGTCCTCTTAACCTTGAATGCGATATTCTTGGCAAGGTTTTCCAGAGTTTTCTTTCTTCTTTCCCTGTAATTCTCTGTGTCAGCTTTGACATGAATATATCCGTCCACATCTTTGTTGACTACCAGAGATACGAGATACTGAAGAGAATCAAGGGTCTGACCTCTCTTGCCGATCAGAACGCCCATATCCTCACCTTCCATATTGACGGTAAGAATACCTGTATCTTTCTGATAATCTTCGCTGATCTCGACGCTCATATCCATTGTATTGAAAACACCTACAAGGAATTCATGCGCCTTTTTCTTGATCTCAGAGATCTGCTCATCGGTAAGTACCGGAATAGCAGCTTTCTTTTTGGGAGCAGGAGCAGCAGCTTCAGTCTCAGGAGCTTCGACGGGCTTTACTTCCGCATCCGCGGGAGCAGCCTTCTTGGAAGAAGCTTTCTTGTTCTTTCTCTTATTGTTCTTCTTAGCTTCCTTATCCTTTTCCTTGACTTCTTTCTTTTCTGCCTTCTCAGCTTCCTTCTTCTCGGTTTTCTCTGTCTTTTCAGCCTTTTTAGCTTCCTTGACTTCCTTTTTCACAACCGGTTCCGGAACTTTGACAGCTTCAGGTTTTTCTTCCTTCCTGACTGTATCCTTCAGCATCTTTTTCTCTGCTTTATTGATCACGTCGTCAAGAATAGCCTGTGTGGCATCCGCAGCATCTTTGATCCTTGCTTTAATGATCGCAGGCTTTGCACCGATACCGAGAAAACCGGACTTTTCTCTCTGTACCACTATATAATCCAGACGATTGCTGGTCACAGACAATCTCTGGCAGGCTGTGGTAATGGCATCATCCACAGTCTTTTCTGTGATTTCAATGTATTCCTGAGACATATTTTATCCTTTCTTGCCCTGCTTCTTAGAGCTCCGGGTATCCGTCTCGTTATAGCTGCTGACCATATTCGCTTTCGCGGCAAGACTGCCTGCCTTATACTTTTTGCCGTTAGTCTGTCTGGCCTGCTCTGCTTTTTTCTCAGAATCCGCACTGACCGCTGTACTGGATCTGTCGCTCATTCTCCTTGTGTTCATAGAAGAATACTGGCTCATAGTACTGCTGCTTACACGATTCTTGTCTTTCTTGCCTTCCTTGGCTTCTTTCTCTTTCATCTTCTCAAGATTCTTCTCGACCATAGCGTCGATATCCATCTTGTCGATCTGCTTGTTGATCACTACCTGCTGGATGCAGCGGATCACTGCACCGGTGATCCAGTAGAGACCCATACCGTTGGGAAGACTCCAGCAGAAAACTGCTGACATGAGAGGCATCATGACGTTCATAGACTTCATGGTGTTAGCCATCTGATCGTTTCCGTCCTGTGTCGCCGCCTGCGGCATCAGAGCAACGTTCAGATACTGGGTCGCTGCTGCCAGGATCGGGACGATCAGAGCTGCTGCTGCCAGCAAATAGGTCTTATCGCCAAGCGCTTCCTTGAACATATAGGAAGGAGAATTGGCCATATTCAGTCCGAGGAAACTGTTGTATCTTGTGAGCTTGGTCAGCGTATTTGTGATATCACCCTGCAGATCGGGGAACTTCTGGATCAGTGCTTCCCAATCAGTGCCATTGAACTTATTGAGCACATCAATAAATGTATTCTGCACATATTCTGTGACACCGTTTACAAAGCTCTCATTTTCAAACTGCCTTGCGAAATATCTCGCCGCGTTTGTAGCCTGCAGATATTCTCCTGCGGAATCAGCTGCGATCAGTTTGTCTACAAGAGGGAAGAACGCCTGCTTGACCAGCGGAACATATGCGGGAATATTGTAGAAAACACGGTACAGAGCGAGCAGGATCGGCATCTGGATGATCAGCTGCACGCAGCTGCCTGTTGCGGAAACGCCGTACTTGCCATAAACCTCTTTGATCTCATCCTGCTGTCTCTGCATGGATTCGGGATCTTTGCGGTTTTCATATTTCTTGTTGATCTTGTTGAGTTCCGGCTGCATCTTTCTCTGCAGCTTGGAAAACTTCTGCTGCTTGATCGTAAGCGGCAGCATGGCCATGTAGATCAGGATGGTCATGATAATGATGGACAGGCCGATATTGGGAATTCCGATCTGATTGAGCACATAGAAAATGCCGTTCATGCACATTCCCAGTAAGATGGCTATAGGTCCGATGATCATTCCGTTATGTTTTGTAAGAAACATTGAATCCTCCTTAGGATTAGTCAAAATACTGCCGGATAAAGGCAGCTTCAGGGTACCGGATCATATCCTCCATGAGAAAACGGATTACATCTGAGTATTCTCCACAACGCAAGAAGCCCTCCCTTAAGAGCTCCGTATTTCTCAACTGCTTCGAGCCCATACTCGGAACATGTCGGAATATACGGACATTTGGTACTCTTCAAAGGAGAGAGATACTTTCTGTAAAACTTAATCATCCATATCATTAGATTTTTGATCATAGATTCCAGCCTTTCCCGCCAAATGCAGAAGCGCGCCCTCTATCCTGTAATAGTCGGCATCCTTAGCCCTGGTCCGCGCCACGACTACCATGTCCAAACCACTATTGAACATCTGCTCGTGCAGTCGATAACTTTCCCGGATCAATCTTGTGATCCTGTGTCTGACGACGCTGTTTCCCACCTTCTTACTGACCGAGATCCCAACCCTGTTCCTATTAAGATCATTGCCACACACATACAGGACAAGGTCACGGTTCACATAAGATCTACCGGTGCGATAGCATTTACTGAAATCTTCGTTTTTCTTCAGAGATTCCATTCTCACTTTACCCTAAACATAACAAAGAAAGCCACATTGCTGCGGCTTTCAAGTTGTCTGTCAAACGGTCAATTTCTTTCTACCCTTAGCTCTTCTGGCTGCAAGAACCTTTCTTCCGCCGGGTGTGCTCATTCTGGATCTGAATCCATGAACCTTAGAGCGCTGTCTCTTCTTGGGCTGATATGTCATTTTCATGTATGGTATCCTCCTTAACCAAGTTGTTTCCTTCGCGTTCAAATTGTTTCGATGTGCGTCCTACGCGCCGCCCTATAAAGAGAAATCTTTACAGGAAGTTCCTCCTGCGGGCCATCGGCTGTTCTGTGTGGTAAACAGCATTCTAATTATATAGATTTTGCCCTTTCAGGTCAAGCAAAACTTCTTGAAAAGCCTTTATTTATCAGCTTTTTGGGACTTCTAGATATTGATTTTAAAAATTTTTTTTAACAAGATATGGGGGCATTCCTACTTATCCACATTTCCACATTGTTACTATCCATATATCCACATTTTGTGGAAATGTTGTGGATAACCCCCTTTTTTGAGTGTTTTTTATCCACAAATATGCTAAAAACGGGCTTTTTTTCACACTTTTCAGGTGATTTTATAAGGTGGAATATTTATTAAAAAATATGTTATCCACAATCTTATCAACATTTTTCTTTAAAATGACAAATTTGAACAATATTTACATTTATATTAAAATAACCATTAACTCATGATGGGGGTTTATCGCTGAACCGGTTCAGATCCTGCCTTTACAGATCGCAGAGGACAGGTCCGAGCCTCCTGTCCCGGAAGGAGTTTCTTCTTATTAATAATGCTCATCCAAATACGGCAGGAAGAAAAACGCTCCGGTACATGAATAAGAATAATGAAGTGGTGGTAAGAGAATGAACAACGAGATAATCAAACAGAGCTGGCAAAATATTAAGGAACACATCCGTGACGCCTACGAACTCAGCAATATTTCCTATAAGACATGGATCGAGGATCTTGAAATTGCTTCCATAAGCGATCACCTGGTCACGATCAGGATCCCTTCTGACAATCAGTTCAAACTCACTTATATTTCCAAGAACTACAGTGATTTCTTCAGGGTCACGATCTCAGAACTTCTTGGGGAAGAGTATGATGTGAAGTTCATTCTAGACAAAGAAGAGGAAGGCCCTGCTGCCAATGAGCCGGACCCGGTGAAGCCTTCTTTCAGGGCTAAGATCGAGGACGCTCATCTTCATCCCAAATACCGATTCGATACTTTTATTGTCGGAAGCAACAATATGTTTGCGCATTCCGCGTGTCTTGCCGTATCCGAATCTCCGGGCAACACCTACAATCCCCTGTTCCTGTACGGAGGAGCCGGACTCGGAAAGACGCACCTGATGCATTCCATCGGACATTTCATCCTGGAACAGAATCCTAACATGAGAGTTCTCTATGTCACTTCGGAACAGTTCACAAATGAAGTGATCGAATCCATCCGAAGCGGTAACTCCTCTTCCATGGCAAGGCTTCGCGACAAGTACAGGACCGTAGACGTTCTTCTGATCGATGATATCCAGTTTATTATAGGTAAGGAATCCACACAGGAGGAATTCTTCCACACCTTTAATGAGCTCCATCAGGCAGGTAAACAGATCGTTCTTTCCTCGGATCGTCCTCCCAAGGAGATGGAGACCCTGGACGAAAGGTTCCGTTCCCGGTTTGAATGGGGACTGATCGCTGATATTCAGCCTCCGAGTTACGAGACCCGTATGGCCATCCTCAGAAAGAATGTGGAGAACTCCTATTTCAGCGTCGACGACCAGGTACTTGAATATATTGCTACTAATATTAAGTCCAATATCAGAGAACTTGAGGGAGCCATCAAGAAGATCAACGCGTATTCAAAGCTCAACAACGTGGAGATCACGATTGAAAACGCTAAGGACGCGCTCAAGGATATGATCTATCCGGATAAGAACGACGTCGTCACTCCCGAGAGGATCATGAGCGTTGTCTGCGATCACTACGGCGTCAAGGCTGCTGCTGTCGTATCCCAGAAGAAAGACAGTGAGATCGTTGTCCCCAGGCAGATCATTATGTATCTGTGCAAAAACTACACAGACATCACTTATGACGCGATCGCCAAGATGCTCGGCAAAAAAGATCACTCCACGATCATGCACGGCGCCAATAAGATCAAGAATGATCTCCCTGATAATGACGAACTCAGGGGCAATATTGAGGTGATCCTCAAGAAGCTCAATATCAAAGCCTGATAATGTGGATAAGTCTGTGGAATATTCATGGACTGTCTGCGGATTATTCAGAACCAGTGTGGATAGCCCCAATTTTCCGTTTTAAGGCGGGTTGAAGCATCCCACATACTCCTGTTTTGGCGTGTGGACAGAAAATCGATTTTACACATCAAAATCGCAGTCATTTCCACACCGTTTCATTGTAATTTAAGGCTGAAAATACTATAATTAAGAGTGGTTATCCACATTTTCACATGCCCTATATACTAAGATTACGATATTATCTTATCTATCCTGCGGGAGAGGGCTCACAGGAAAAACCACTTACCAAATGCGGAAGGGAACATAATTTATATGGAATTGAGAATTGCTAAATCTTATCTTTCACAGGGAATACAGATCGTATCCAAGGCAGTACCCAGCAAGACCACAATGTCGATCCTCGAGTGTATCCTGATCGATGCTTCGGCAAACAATATCAGGCTGATCGCCAATGACATGGAAATGGGAATCGAGACAGTCGTTCCCGGACTGATCCTCTCAAGAGGCATCATTGCAGTTGATGCGCAGATCTTCTCCAGTATTGTCAGAAAGCTTCCCGATGACGACGTTATTATCTTTACAGAAGGGGAAAAGATCACGATCACCTGCCAGAAAGCAAAGTTCACAATTCTCGGCAAGGACGGAACAGATTTCTCCTATCTTCCCGAGATTGAGAAGAAGAATGAAGTAAAGGTTTCCCAGTTCACACTCAGAGACCTGATCAGCAGGACGATCTTCTCTATTTCCGGTAATGAGAGCAGCGGTATGATGACCGGTGAGCTCCTTGAGATCAGAGACAACAGGCTCAGAATGGTAGCTCTCGACGGACACCGCATCGCGATCCGCAATGTAGAGCTGAACAACTCTTATGAGGACAGAAAGGTCATCGTTCCCGGAAAGACACTCAATGAGATCAGTAAGATCCTCTCCGGAGATACGGACAAGTTTGTAAGCATTTATTTTACTGATAAGCATGCCCTCTTCGAGTTTGATGATACGATCGTTGTCTCCCGTCTGATCGAGGGAGAGTATTACCGGATCGACAAGATGCTCTCCAGCAGTTACCAGACAAGAGTTACTGTGCAGAGAAAAGAGTTCCTGAGCTGTATCGACAGAGCGACCCTTCTTGTCAAGGAAGAGGATAAGAAGCCTGTGATCATCATGATCGGTGAAGACAGCATGGAGCTCAAGATCAATACGACGCTCGGAAGCATGGACGAGATCATTGAGATCAGCAAAGACGGCGATGATATGAATATCGGTTTCAATCCCAAGTTCCTCATCGACGCGCTCAGGGCTATCGACAGCGAAGAGATCACACTCTATCTTGTGAGCCCCAAGGCTCCCTGCTTTATCAGAGACGTGGAAGAGACATACTGCTATCTGATCCTTCCCGTAAACTTTATCACGATCGATTAAAAGGATATCAGAAAAATGGAACTTGAGATCAGAGATGAATTTATCAAACTCGGACAAGCTTTAAAGCTTGCGGGTATCGCTTCTTCGGGGATCGAAGCCAAGATCCTGATCGAAGACGGAGTGGTACTGGTCAACGGAGAGACAGAGACCAGACGCGGGAAGAAGCTCAGAGACGGAGACACAGTCTCCGTCGAGGGCAATACCTTCACAGTTCGGGCATCGGAGTAATACGCTTATATGGTTATTAAGTCGCTGGAACTTTCAAATTTCAGAAACTATGAGTCGCTGCACCTGGATTTTTCCGAGGGAACCAATATATTCTACGGGGACAACGCGCAGGGAAAGACGAATATTCTGGAATCTCTTTATATGATCTCTACGACCAGATCACACAGAGGTGTAAGGGACAGAGATCTGATCAGGTTCGGACAGGAGGAAGCGCATATCCGCATGGTCATGATCAAGAAGGATCTGGACTATCAGGTGGATATGCACCTTAGAAAGAACAAGACTAAGGGAATTGCGATCAATGGACAGAGGATCCGCAAAGCTTCCGAACTGATCGGCCTTCTGCATATCGTCTTCTTTTCACCGGAAGATCTTAGCATCGTCAAGGACGGGCCGTCCGAGAGGCGCCGTTTCATGGATATGGAGCTGTGTCAGCTCGACGCCTCTTATCTCCATGATCTGAATCAATACAACAAGATAGTTGATCAGAGGAACAAACTTCTGAAGGATGTCTGGCAGTTTCCGCAACTGGCAGACACTTTGGACGTTTGGGATGATCAGCTGGTCTCTTACGGATCCAGGATTATTGATAGAAGAAGAGAGTTTATAGAAGAGCTGGCAGAGATCGTAGGACCGATCCACGAAAAGCTTTCAGGGGGAAGGGAAAGACTTATGATTTCCTATGAGCCCAATTGCGAGAAGGAACAGCTGGCAGCAAAGCTGAAGGATTCAAGGTCAAAAGATATTCACCTGAAGATGACAAGCGCAGGCCCTCACAGAGATGACTTTTCATTTGTGGGCAATGATATAGATCTCAGGAAATTCGGATCCCAGGGACAGCAGAGAACCTGCGCGCTCTCTTTGAAATTGTCCGAGATCGAACTTGTGACGAGACTGATCGGGGATAAGCCTGTCCTTATGCTGGACGATGTTTTGTCAGAGCTGGACAGCCGCAGGCAGAATTATCTGATGAATACGATCGGCGGGATCCAGACCATGATAACCTGCACAGGATTGGATGAATTTGTAAATAATAGATTTGAAATAGATCAGTTGTACCAGATCGAGGGCGGACAGGTTGTAGGAGGTTAAGCATTTGATGGACAACAACGTATTTGACAACGATTTGAAAGATACTACCAAAGTCGGTACATATACAGCAGATAATATTCAGGTCCTCGAGGGACTTGAGGCGGTCCGCAAGAGACCCGGTATGTATATCGGAACTACCTCCTCCAGGGGACTTCACCATCTGGTGTATGAAATAGTGGATAATTCTGTTGATGAGGCGCTGGCCGGCTTCTGTACCCATATCGAAGTTACGATCAATGCTGACGGAAGCGTTACAGTAGCGGACAACGGAAGAGGAATTCCTGTAGGCATCAACCACAAGACCGGAAGAAACGCAGTTGATCTTGTATTTACGGAGCTTCATGCCGGCGGTAAGTTCGGCGGCGGCGGATACAAGGTATCCGGCGGTCTCCACGGTGTAGGAGCATCAGTCGTCAACGCGCTCTCTGAGTGGCTTGATGTCAAGATCAAGCAGGGAGGGATCATCTATCACCAGAGATTTTCCAGAGGTAAGACGATCGTTCCTCTCGAGAAGATCGGCACCTGTCATCCCGAAGATACAGGATCAATTGTTTCCTTTATGCCTGATCCGATCATGTTTAAGGAAACTACTGTATTTGATTATGATATTCTCAAGCAGCGCATGAGAGAGATGGCTTTTCTGACCAAAGGTCTCAAGATTACGCTGCGGGATATGCGTTTGGAACCCACCGAAGAGGGAGAAGAACCCAAAAAGCCCAGAGAGCATGTTTTTTACTTTGAAGGCGGTATCAAAGAATTTGTATCCTATCTGAATAGAAGCAAAACAGCGCTGTATCCGGAAATTCTCTATTTTGAGGGAACCAAGAACAACGTCTATGTGGAAGTAGCTTTCCAGCACAACGATGCTTACGGCGACAGCGAATACAGCTTCGTCAATAATATCAATACTCCCGAAGGAGGTATGCATCTTGTCGGCTTCAGAAATGCTCTGACCAAGACTTTCAACGATTACGGCCGCAAGAACAAGATCCTCAAGGACAGCGACCAGAATCTCTCGGGCGATGATATCAGAGAGGGAATCACCGCGATCATCTCTATTAAGATCGAGGACCCCCAGTTTGAGGGACAGACCAAGCAGAAACTCGGAAATATGGAGGCCAGAGGCGCTACAGACAGCATTGTCTCCGAACAACTCACATATTATCTGGAACAGAATCCTTCTGTTGCTAAGACCATTCTCGAGAAATCACTCATGGCGCAGAGAGCCAGAGAGGCAGCCAGAAAAGCCAGAGAGCTCACCAGAAGAAAATCGGTTCTGGAGACAGCGAGTCTTCCCGGCAAGCTTGCAGACTGCTCTGACAAGGATCCTATGAACTGTGAGATCTTCCTGGTAGAGGGTGATTCGGCAGGCGGCAGCGCCAAGTCCGCGAGAAGCCGCGCGACGCAGGCTATCCTTCCTCTCAGGGGCAAAATCCTGAATGTAGAGAAGGCAAGAGAGGACAGGATCTATGCCAACGAAGAGATCAAGGCCATGATCACTGCGTTCGGTACAGGCATCCACGATGAATTTGACATCAGTAAGCTTCGCTACAATAAGATCATCATCATGACGGATGCCGACGTAGACGGCGCCCATATCGATACTCTGATGCTCACATTCCTCTACAGATTTATGCCTGAGCTGATCAAGCAGGGACATGTGTATCTGGCCATGCCTCCGCTCTATAAGCTGGAGAAGAACAAGAAGGTCTGGTACGCCTATAGCGATGATGAACTCAACAAGATCCTCAACGATGTGGGCAGAGACCAGAACAACAGGATCCAGAGATACAAAGGTCTGGGTGAGATGGATCCCGAGCAGCTCTGGGAGACTACTATGAATCCGGAGACCAGGATCCTCAAGAGAGTCATCATCAATGAAGAGACAGAATCTGAAGTTGATCTTACTTTCACGACACTGATGGGCGACAAGGTAGAACCCAGAAGAGAGTTTATTGAAGAGAACGCCAAGTTCGTGCAGAATCTGGATATTTAATAGTTGGTATATAGCATTTTGAATCGATCATTTAACGGCAGATTGTAAGAAAGGCCCGACATGGAAGAAACTATTTTTGACAGAGTACAAGAAGTCGATCTGCAAAAGACAATGGAAACTTCTTATATCGACTACGCGATGAGCGTCATTGCGTCCAGAGCGCTTCCGGATGTGAGAGACGGTCTCAAGCCGGTACAGAGAAGGATCCTCTACGCGATGAGCGAGCTGAATAACGGTCCCGACAAACCGCACAGAAAATGTGCCCGTATCGTCGGCGATACCATGGGTAAATATCACCCCCACGGCGACAGCTCGATCTACGGATCCCTCGTTAATATGGCGCAGCCCTGGTCTATGCGTTATACGCTTGTAGACGGTCACGGAAACTTCGGTTCCGTGGACGGAGACGGCGCTGCTGCTATGCGTTATACCGAGGCAAGACTGACAAAGATCTCCATGGAGATGCTGGCAGAGATCGGCAAGAATACAGTGGACTTCGTTCCCAACTTTGATGAGACAGAGAAAGAGCCCGCTGTGCTTCCCAGCCGTTTTCCCAATCTTCTTGTAAACGGAACGACCGGTATCGCGGTAGGTATGGCCACCAATATTCCTCCTCACAATCTCAGGGAAGTGGTGGCAGCAGTCGTAAAGATCATCGACAACCGTGTTGAAGAAGACAGGGATACGGAGATCGACGAGCTTCTTCCCATTGTAAAAGCGCCTGATTTTCCTACAGGCGGTATCATCATGGGAACAGCAGGCGCTACAGAAGCTTACAGGACCGGCAGAGGCAAGGTAGTGACCAGAGCTGTCACGAATATCGAGCCCATGAACAACGGAAAGAGCCGCATTGTAGTCACTGAACTTCCCTATCTTGTCAATAAGGCCAATCTGATCAAGAAGATCGCGGAACTGGTCAAAAACAAGAAAATCGAGGGGATCACCGAT
The DNA here is from genome assembly GCA_902801415.1 of uncultured Lachnospiraceae bacterium. GTDB lineage: Bacteria > Bacillota > Clostridia > Lachnospirales > Lachnospiraceae > CAG-791. Next base: position 24,494 of record CADCIK010000008.1, on the reverse strand, counting down.
CTGCGCGATGAATCGGACCGCGAAGGAATGAGAGTGGTCATTGAGCTGAGACACGATGCGAACGCCAATATCGTATTGAATCAGCTCTTCAAGCATACGCAGCTCCAGGATACCTTCGGTATCACGATGCTTGCTCTGGTGAATAACCAGCCCAAGGTCATGAACATCAAAGATATGCTGATGCACTATCTGCGTCATCAGGAAGATGTCGTGACCAGAAGGACACAGTATGACCTGAACAAGGCTGAAGAGAGAGATCACATCTTACAGGGATTATTGATCGCTCTCGATAATATCGACGAAGTCGTAAAGATCATCCGCGAGAGCGCCAATGTACAGGAAGCCAAGAACAGGCTGACAGAGCGGTTTGGTCTCGACGACGTTCAGGCCCAGGCAATCGTAGACATGCGTCTGCGCGCTCTGACAGGTCTGGAAAGAGAGAAGCTGGAGAAGGAGCATCAGGAACTTCTTGCCAGGATCGCCGAACTTAAAGCGATTCTTGCGGATCACAACAAACTTCTTCTTGTCATCAAGGATGAGATCAGTGTCATAGCTGAGAAGTTCGGCGACGACAGAAGAAGCAAGATCGATCAGAATTTTGCCGAAATAGCTACGGAGGACCTGATTCCCAATGTCAATACGGTCATCGCGATGACTTCTCTTGGTTATATCAAGAGAATGACCGTGGATAACTTCAAGGTCCAGAACCGCGGCGGACGCGGTATTAAGGGCGTCCAGAAGATTGACAATGATTATATCGAAGATCTTCTGATGACGAGGACCCATGATATGATCATGTTCTTCACGAGTCTTGGCCGTGTGTACAGCATGAAGGCTTATAAGATTCCGGAGGCCAGCCGCACTGCGAGAGGTACGGCGATCATCAATCTTCTGGAATTGAATCCGGGAGAGAAGGTCACCGCGATCATACCGATTCTTCACTATGATGAAGAGGCCAATCTCTTCATGGTGACGAAGAAAGGAATCATCAAGAAGACTGCGATCACGGAATATTCCAATATCCGCAGAAGCGGTATCATTGCGATCAATCTCAGAGAAGATGATGAGCTGATCGAAGTCAAGCAGACCACTTCTGAAAATGATATTTTCCTTGTCACTAAGAAGGGCATGTGCATCCGATTCCGGGAGAAAGATGTAAGATCTCTTGGAAGAACTGCGATGGGCGTCATTGGTATGAATCTGGATCCTGACGATGAAATCGTCGGTATGCAGATCGATACGCAGGGAGACTCCCTCCTGTTTGCTTCCGAACTGGGAATGGGCAAGAGAACAGATCTATCTGAGTTCAAGGTCCAGAACCGCGGCGGCAAGGGCGTAAAGTGTTACAATGTGACCGATAAGACCGGATATCTGATCGGCGTCAAGGCTGTGACCGATGACCATGAGATCATGATGATCAACTCAGCCGGCATTATCATTCAGATCCGCGCATGTGATTTCAAGAAGATCGGAAGGATCACATCCGGTGTCAAGATGATGAACCTGGACGAAGGCGTTAAGGTCGTACAGATCGCCAAGGTGCGCGGCAATGATGTAGACGGACAGGAGCAGGAAACGGAATCACCGGAAGAGTAAACAAACCTTTTTATTAAAATCAGACAAAATTAAGAGCCTCGCATTAGTAATAATGCGGGGCTTTTTGATTGCAATAAAACAGATTTGTTAATTCTAACTAAGTTTGACAAATTTAACTAGGTTAATTTTGTCTAATTGTGTTTATTAACACTAACCGCTCTTGTTGGTATAATAGTTTAAGTTAAAGGTAATTAACCTGACATAAATTTTTAACAACTTCAATTGGAAAGGAAGTATGAATGATGCCTTTAGTACTGGGAGATGCAGGATGTGAATATGATATCAAAAAGATCGGCGGCAATGATGAAGTGAGGACCCGCCTTTCAGCGATGGGATTTGTTCCCGGCGCGAAAGTCACACTGGTTTCTTGTAATAATGGCAGTGTGATCGTAAATGTCAAAAACGTGAGAGTAGGGATCAGCGACATTCTTGCCAGAAGGATCATGGTCTGAATAAGGGCTGCAGGACTTCGAGGTAATGATCAATATAAGAGGAGGAAACAGTAAATGAGAACATTAAAGGATGTCCATGTCGGCGAGACAGTAAAGGTCGTTAAGCTCCATGGAACAGGAGCAGTCAAGAGAAGGATCATGGATATGGGCATCACAAGAGGCGCAGAGATCTATGTCCGCAAAGTGGCTCCTTTGGGAGATCCGGTAGAAGTGAATGTAAGAGGATATGAACTTACAGTTAGAAGAGCGGATGCCGAGATGGTTGAGATCGCGGAGTGAGTCATATTGAAATGACCTGATCCGGGTCGATCAATAAGATAAATAAAAACGAAAGAGCAGAAAAGAGGGAAATATCAAATGAGTATAACAATTGCGCTTGCGGGAAATCCGAACAGCGGTAAGACGACATTATTCAATGCTTTGACAGGTTCCACACAGTATGTGGGAAACTGGCCCGGCGTAACCGTAGAGAAGAAGGAAGGCAGATACAGAAAGCAGAAAGAAGTGGTCATCACAGACCTTCCCGGTATCTATTCTCTTTCCCCTTATACACTGGAAGAGGTTGTCGCGAGAAACTATCTGTTGAAAGAAAAGCCGGACGCGATCCTCAATATCGTGGATGCTACCAACCTCGAGAGAAACCTCTATCTGACTACACAGTGCATGGAACTTGGTATCCCGGTTGTCATTGCTCTTAATATGATGGATATCATTGAAAAGAACGGCGACAACATCAATGTTAAGTCTCTGTCTGATCAGCTGGGCGTTCCGATCATTGAGATCTCCGCTCTGAAGGGAAAAGGCATCGATCAGGTCGCGCAGGCAGCGATCGACGCAGCGAAAAGTAAAAAAGCTCCCGTTCCGCCCAAGTTCAGCAGTGAAGTTGAGAATATTCTTGCAAGTATCCGTCCTGTCCTCGGCAATATTCCCGCGGATAAAGAACGCTGGTATGAGATCAAAGTATTTGAGAGAGATGAGAAGATCGGCGAGCAGATTTCCTATGACAAAGAGGCAGCCGAGAAGATCATCGCAGCAGCAGAGGCAGCTATGGATGATGATTCAGAGAGTATCATCACCAATGAGAGATATGATTTTATCACAGAGATCCTGAGTGGCGGCTATGTCAAAAAGAATGCGGGCAGCATGACCATTTCAGACCGGATCGACCGTGTAGTGACCAATCGTTTCTTAGCGATTCCGATCTTCCTGCTGGTCATGTGGGTAGTCTATTTTCTGGCGATCAATACGATCGGTACTATGGGAACAGACTGGGTCAACGACGTCCTGTTCGGTGAGATCGTTCCCGGCGCAGTCGGAGGATTCCTTGAGAGCATCGGAACGGCAGATTGGCTCAGCGGCTTGATCCTGGATGGTATTGTTGCCGGTGTCGGCGCTGTACTCGGTTTCCTTCCCCAGATGATCGTCCTGTTCATCTGCCTGGCTTTCCTCGAGGGCTGCGGATATATGGCAAGAATTGCGTTCATTATGGACCGTATCTTCAGAAGATTCGGTCTGTCCGGAAAGTCTTTCATTCCTATGATGGTCGGTACCGGCTGCGGAGTTCCCGGCGTCATGGCTTCCCGTACCATTGAGAATGAGAGAGACCGCCGAATGACGATCATGACCACAACCTTCATCCCCTGCGGAGCTAAGCTCCCCATCATCGGTCTGATCGCAGGCGCTCTGTTCGGAAACAGCGCACTGATCGGATGGAGCGCTTATGTTGTCGGTATTGCGGCTATCGTAATCTCCGGTATTATCCTGAAGAAGACCAAAATGTTCGCAGGCGATCCTGCTCCCTTCGTTATGGAGCTTCCCGCTTACCATATTCCCACTTTTTCCAGCGTATTCCACAGCGTTTGGGAGAGAGCATCTTCCTTTGTCAAAAAAGCGGGAACCGTCATTCTCCTGGCAACCATCCTGGTATGGTTTATGTCCAGCTTTGGCTTCTATGAAGGCACATTCCAGATGCTCCCCGAGGAAGATTTCATGGAGCACTCTGTTCTTGCGGCACTCGGAAATCTGGTTGCATGGATCTTTGTCCCTCTCGGCTGGGGATCATGGAAGCCCGCAGTGGCAGCAGTTACCGGTTTGATCGCAAAAGAAAACGTTGTAGGCACATTTGGTATTCTCTATAAGTACGGCGAAGTCTCCGAGATGGGTGAAGAGATCTGGGGCAACCTGCAGGCAGAGATGACTGCGCTCGCAGGCTACAGCTTCCTGGTATTCAACCTTCTGTGCGCTCCCTGCTTCGCGGCCATTGGCGCGATCAAGAGAGAGATGAACAGCGCCAAGTGGACATGGTTCGCGATCGGCTATCAGTGCGGATTCGCGTATCTGGCGTCCATGTGCATCTATCAGATCGGCAGTGCTGTTACCGGCAATATGAACGTGATCGGATTGATCGTATCACTGGTCGTTCTGGTCGGAACACTCTACATGCTGTTCAAGCCTTATAAAGAGGCCACAACACTGAGGACTTCCGCGGCTAAGATCTGAAAATTATAAAGTTCCCCTAATTAAATAAAGGCGTGCTAAAATACTGCTTAGGCAGTATTTTGGCATGTTTGGAAAAGGTAAGGTGAGAGCATGGAATGGCTTTCCGCTAATATGGGTACGATCGTGGTCAGCCTGATCCTGATCGCCATCGTGATCTGGGATATCAGGAAGATCATCAATGACAGAAAGAAGGGAATCAAGTCCTGCGGCATGAACTGCCCGGGATGCACCGGAAGCTGTACGAATACGGAGATTCCTGAGAGGTTCAGAGCAAAAAAGAAAAAATAGGTAAGGAATGAATACAAGTACGATCATTATTCTTGTCATAGTCATTGCTATAGCGGCGCTGGCTCTGAAAGGCAGCATCGGACACTTCAAAGGGGAGGGAGGATGCTGCGACACAGGAGGCGGGACGCTTCCTGACAACAAGGAGCTTCAAGGCGCCAAAATCGGCGAGAAGACAGTCCACATAGAAGGCATGCACTGCGAGAACTGCAAGAACCGGGTTGAGAGAGCGATCAACCGGATCGACGGGGCAGCGGCCAAGGTGGACCTCAAGAGAAAGACAGCTGTTGTATCTTTGGACAGAGATGTATCTGACGAAGAGATCAGAAAGGCTGTAGAGGAATTGGATTATAAGGTTGTTATGATCGAATAATAAACACCTGCCGAATACAGATCGGCAGGTGTTTTCATTCTGTTACAGACTTCTATGATAAGCGGCTCTCAAGGTAATTCATATCCGTGATCGGACAGGGAGCTGAGCGAATTCTCTGCGAGATCATAGTAGTAGAAATGCTGCTGTTCAATTTCTTTACTTGGATCAGCGGGATCAGGCGTCTCAATGATCAGCTTCATGAAGATCGCTGTGACCGCCGCATTTTCATCTGTCTCAAAACCCTGCATCTCCGTTTCCTTAAGTATGCCGGGAAGATTCAGGCTTTCATAGAGTCTTGCGACATTGGTGCTGAGCGTGATCCCGTCGATCTGAAGGGATTTCAGGGCCTCTTTGCAGGTCATGATCTCGCAGCCTTTCTTCTTGCAGGCGAGAGTCATGAGATTATAGTCATCGCCAAGCAGGGAATGTTCCTCGTACCAGAAGATCGTGCACTGAGGGACGTTTTCCGGAGAACCCGGATAAGTATGTACTATGAAAGCTTTGCCTTTTTCGGTCCGCTTGCTGTAATCCTTGCGGATCTTATCGACTTCCTTATTCAGTTTGTCAAGTTCCTTCTGATAATCCTCATTTTCAGATACAAATCTCGGAAACACCGCATTGGAAGTGGAAACATCTGAACCATCCGATGTCTCGAGTTCAATGCGGATATCTGCAGGAGATTTTTCAGCGCATCCGGACGCCGCGATCATGAAAAACAGGATCAGGAGAGGAAACAGCAATGATCTTCTCTGAGTTTTCATAAAATGAAATCCTTTCTTTTCAATGAGATTATAACAGAAAAGTATCGGTGAGCGAACGGATCGCTTCTTATTTTGATAATTTTTACGGGGTGCTGAATAGTGACAAATATGGTAGAATGATAGTCGATTTTACATTTCAGACAAAAGAGGTGCTGTAGATGAGGCTTAGAAATATTCCCGGCGCGAGAGAGACTATAGCGGAGAGTCAATGGATCGTGCAGGATCCGTCTTCCTGTAAAGGAAAATGGAGAGAGAGATTTGGAAACGATCACCCTGTTCATCTGGAGATCGGGACCGGAAAAGGTAAATTTATCAATCAGCTGGCGCAGGAGAATCCGGAAATCAACTATGTGGGAATAGAGAAGTACTCCAGTGTCCTGATCAGAGCTCTGGACAAGCTGGATGAGTCCCAGGCGCAGAACCTTCTCTTTATAAGGGGAGACGCCGAACTGATCTGTGAGTATTTTGACGAAGGGGAAGTGGACAGGATCTACCTGAACTTCTCGGATCCCTGGCCCAAGGACCGCCACGCCAAGAGAAGACTTCCCAGTAAGGAGTTTCTCAGAAGGTTCGCGCAGATCCTGACGCCGGACGGAACCATCGAATTCAAGACAGACAACAGAGCGCTGTTTGATTTCGCAGTAGATGAAGTGGAAGCCGGAGGATTTAAGATCCTGCAGATCACATATGATCTGCACAATGATCCGGTTATGAATGAGGGAAATATCATGACGGAGTATGAAGAGAGGTTTTCCGCAAAAGGAAATCCGATCTGCAAATACATACTCGGAAGATAACCTTGCGGAGACAGATTCGTTTCGCGGGGAGATGTGGTCGTTAAGGAAGGAACTTAAACTATGAGAAAATATATGATGAGATTCCTGGCAATGCTGTTGTGCGGAGTGATCAGTATTTCGGCAGTGCAGGTTCCCGTCTTAGCAGCGGAAAATGAAGGAGGCGGTGAGCCCGATTATTACGCGGAGGCGGAAGAGCGCAAGAATGAGGAAGTCCAGTCTGACAAGATCGAAGGGTGGCCGGAAGGACCCAAGATCGGAGCGGAAGGCGCTATCCTGATGGAAGCGGATTCAGGTACAATCCTCTACGCCAAAAATATTCACGAGCATCTGTATCCCGCCAGCATAACCAAAGTACTGACAGGACTTCTCGCCTATGAGAAGCTCAAGATGAACGATAAGGTGGATTTTTCCGAGACTGCTGTTTACAGCATTGAATTCGGAAGCTCCAGTATCGGTATAGACCCGGGCGAGCAGCTCACTGTGGAGCAGAGTCTGTACGCGCTGTTCGTCGCTTCCGCAAACGAAGTGGCAGCGGGACTCGCAGAGAAAATGGGAGGTTCCCTGGATAAATTTGCGGATATGATGAACGCGAGAGCAAAGAAGCTGGGATGTCAGGATTCTCATTTTGTCAACGCGCACGGCCTGTTCAACGAAGAGCATTACACAAGCGCGTATGATATGGCGCTCATTTCCAGAGAGTTCTTTTCACATGACGAGCTCTGCACGATCGCGAATTCTCCCACTTATTTCATGGAATCCTCCGAAAAGCAGCCGGAAGAGTTTACGCTCTTCAATAAGCACAAGCTGATCAACGGAGAGATCGAATACGAGGGGATCGTCGGCGGCAAGACCGGATATGTGGAAATGTCCAGACAGACTCTGGTCACCTGCGCGGAGAGAGACGGCATGAAGCTCATCTGCGTGATCCTCAAGGAGGAGTCGCCCAACCAGTTCTATGACACGATCGAACTGTTTGATTACGGCTTTAACAACTTCAGCAAACTCAAGATCTCGGATTACGAGAAGCAGTACACGATCAATAATCCCGGCTTCATGCGTCTCGGCAAAGATATTTACGGAAGCAATTCCATTCCCTTTACCATTTCCGGAAAAGGATATGTGTGCATTCCTAAGGAGGTATCTTTTGACAGCCTGACTTCCGAGGTGGTATCGGATGAAGAGAAGGCAGAGGAAGTCGTGAAAGAGAGCAGCGCTTCCGGATCCACAGAGGCTGATGAAAAGAAGGTGATTGGCAAGATCCAGTACAAGGTCGGCGATTGGGCTGTCGGACAGACGGATATCCTCTTTACAGGCACAATTCCCGGGGCAAATAATGAGCTCGCCATAGAAGGAGCGACCGCCGGAATGACCTCTGAGATCGCCGCCGAGCAGGAGCCCGAGACCTACGGTACAGCTCACTATTCCGAGAATAAGAGCTTCCTGGACGGGATCAAGTACTTCTTCAAGGGGATCTTCCACAGCGGATCCAACGGAACCGTGTTCCTGGACGTTCCCGCGCTGCTGTTTTTGATCATCATCGTTTCGTCCATACTGATCGTGGTCATCTTTATATTCTCGTATATCGCTTATCTCAATCGCAGAAGAAGAAGGGCGAGAAGAAGGAGAAAGAAGAAACAGAAATAATTTCATAGAAAAAAAGTGCTGCCGCATTAAGAAGTGATTCTTAGTGCGGCAGTGTTTTATTGGGAAGAGGACAGACTGCCCCACAGAGCAGGCGTTGAATCCGCGGAGTTTTGCAAGGGATTTTTATGTTATTCGAGCAGGGCCCGTCCCAAACTCGGTGTCCGGTCATCAGAGCGGCCGGCGAGTTTGGGAAAAGCGGTTCCCTCCGCAGCGAGGAGAAGGATCTGTGTGAAGCCCCGCGTTTTCAATGCAATTAAGAAGGGGCATGCCGTACCGCTCACTGGAGATACGTCAGCCCCTTTAAAGACTATCTATATATGACTAGAAGTGCGTTACTGTTTTACTTCATTTTCAGAAGCCACAAGGAACGCAGCTCCATACTGCTCGCGAAGCTTGGGTTTCTCGATCTTGCCTGTAGGGTTCCTCGGTACCTCGGCAAAGATGATCTTGCGGGGTCTCTTGTAGCGGGGAAGCTTTCTGCAGAAATCGTTGACCTCTTCTTCAGTGCAGGTATAGCCGTCCTTGATCTGGATGATCGCGGTCGCGATCTCACCAAGACGCTTGTCGGGAAGGCCGATGACGGCGACGTCGTTGACAGGCTCGAAGGTATGAAGGAAATCTTCGATCTGTACGGGATAGAGGTTCTCACCGCCGGAGATGATAACGTCTTTCTTGCGGTCTACCAGGAAGATGAAGCCGTCTTCGTCTTCAATGGCCATATCGCCGGTGTAGAGCCATCTCTCGTCGTCCATGACCTCTTTGGTCGCCTCGGGATTGTTGTAGTAGCATACCATGACGCCGGGGCCCTTGACAGCGAGTTCTCCGACTTCACCGCGTTTGACAGGCTGTCTGTGCTCGTCGACGATCTTGCTTTCCCACATGTAGCCGGGCTTTCCGATGGCGCCTACCTTGTGAATATTCTCAACGCCGAGGTGTACGCAGCCGGGTCCGAGGGACTCGGACAGGCCGTAGTTGGTGTCGTACTGATGATTCGGGAAGTAGTCCAGCCAGTGCTTGATCATTGACGGAGGAACAGGCTGCGCGCCGATATGCATCAGACGCCACTGGTCGAGTTTGTAATCCTCCATGCGGACGCTGCCGTTATCGAGTTCGTCCAGAATATCCTGCGCCCACGGAACGAGCAGCCATACAACGGTGCAGTGCTCGTCGGAGACAGCCTTGAGGATGGTCTCAGGAGTCGTTCCTCTCAGAAGAACGGCTTTGCCGCCGGATACCAGGCTTCCGAACCAGTGCATCTTGGCGCCTGTGTGATAGAGGGGCGGGATGCAGAGGAAGCAGTCCTCTTTCTGCTGGCCGTGGTGCTTCTGCTCCATGATCGCCGCATGCATAATGCCTGCATGGGTGTGAAGGATAGCCTTAGGGAATCCGGTTGTGCCGGAGGAGAAGTAGATCGCGCCGTAATCGTCGTCGGTCACCTTGACATCAGGTGCAGCGCTGGAGTAATTAGCTGTCTGAGCCACAAAGTCCTCTGCGAAGGAGGGGCATCCGGGTCCGTCATACAGAAGAAGTCTTCTGCGGGAGATGCTCTCTGCAATTTCCTCGACACGGCCGATAAACTCGGGTCCGAAGATCAGAACGTCTGCTTCCGCGAGTTTAACGCAGTATTCGATCTCATCCGCACTGTAACGGAAATTCAGCGGCACTGCGATAGCGCCTGTCTTGAGAATTCCAAAATAGATGGGAAGCCAGTCCAGGCAGTTCATGAGAAGGATCGCGACCTTGTCGCCTTTAACGATACCGCGTGCGATCAGCATGTTCGCGACACGGTTTGCTTTCTCATTAAATACCGCCCAGGTGATCTCCTGACGGCTAGCGACTTCGTGGAGCGGCTGGATCAGTTCATATTCTTTCCATGTGGTGAGCCTGGGAACCTTAATATCAGGATTCAGTTCCACAAGAGCTACATCATTGGGCCATTTTTCCGCGTTACGTTCCAAAAATTGTGTGATAGGCATAATAAAAAAGTCCTCCTTTACTTCGGCAAGTTAAAGTGTAACGCTTTTAAGTGTGAAAGTCAACCTCTGTTTTAGCCAATTTATGGCAAAACAGCCCCGTCTTCTAAGTGAATCGAAGGCGGCGGGCAGTTCACTCAATAGTTTCTGAGAGTGGCTTCCTCTGCTTCTTCCGATCCTTCCACCTTGCGGATCACGGCCTGATAGGAGTAATCGGCACTGACGCGTACATTGACAACGTCCCCTTCCTTGTGATGAAGGAGCGCCTTGCCGAGCGGAGATTCCACACTGATGAGTCCCTTGAGACTGTCCTGTCTCATTGTGCTGACGATGACATAGGTCTCTTCAACGTCGTCCTCGGGAATATACAGCGTCACTTTCTTGTTGATACCTGCCTCATTATCCGCGGCGTCATCCTCAATGATCTTCGCGGTCTTGATCATTCTCTCCAGAAAGCGGATCCGGCTCTCGTTCTGATTTTTGGCTCTTTTCGCAACGTGATACTCGAAGTTTTCACTCAGGTCGCCCTGGGCCCTTGTCTCCTTGACTTCCTCGAGAAGTTTGGGTCTTTCCACCAGTTTGCGGTGGTCGATCTCTGCCTGCATTTCTTCGATATCCTTGCGTGTCAGTTTGTTGTTCATAGTCTTTTCCTGCTCCTTTGATCCGGCTTTTCCATACGCCGGATACAAGCAATCATACTACAAGTCTGAGTTGTCTTGCAAAGAAATTTAGAACCATTTATAATTGGAACTTGAATATTGTTTGTTTACATATTCATATCCGTATGCTGAAACTACGCATGTGAAAGAAACGGGAGAAAGAATGGATTTTAGAAATACTAAGGCTAAGAGGATCGCGGCCTGCATCATAGCCGGCATCCTCGTACTGGCAATGATCGCGCCGCTGCTTGCAGCCATGTCCTGACGGAATGCACTCTCCGGAGGGACGGTAAATAACTACGATAAAGAATGATACTCAGAGATGGAAAAGCCGGCGAGAACACACTTGACCGGTCTGTTACAAAGAGAATAACCGCAGCGGGATGTAAGGGCAGCCGGGTCACAATGAGTGCGGACCCGATCACTTACCCGGTCTCACAGATCGGTGAACTGGCAGTTTATGCAGCTGTCAATGCCCTGTCCGCAGAGAAGATCATGCCGGAGAGTTTCCGTCCGGTCATCCTTTTGCCGCCGGGAACAGAGGAATCCCTGCTCAGAGGGATCATGGACCGGATCTGCCATGCTTGCGATATGGAAAAGCTCGTGATCGAGGGCGGTCACACCGAAGTGACAGGCGCAGTGACAAGACCTGTCGTGATCGGAACCTGCACGGGTACGGAGATGAAACAGGAGATTTCGGATCGCGGCGCGGATCAGATCATACTCACCAAATGGGCCGGCATGGAAGGCAGCTGTATTTTGGCCTATGACAGGGAAGACCTCAGGGAAGTATTTCCGGAGACGATCCTTATGCGTATGCGGGGACTGGACAGGTACTTGAGTGTGCGCGAAGAGGCTGAGATCTGCGCGGAAAACGGAGCACAGCATCTGGTGGACCTGTCGGAAGGCGGGATCTTCGCGGCGCTCTGGAGACTATCGGTGAAAGCAAGGAGAGGATTTGTCATCGACCTGATGGACATTCCGGTCCTGCAGGAGACGATCGAATTTGCCAATCACTATGACATAGACCCCTACAGGCTCAGGTCGGGCGGCAGTCTCCTCGCGGTGACAGGGGATGCGGACGCGCTGATTGGTAAGCTTTGGTCAAGCGGCATACCTGCTGCCCGGATCGGGGAACTACGTGAGGACCGGGACAAAATACTGAGAAATGAGGACGAGATCCGGTATCTGGATCTGCCTCAGCCGGATGAACTGCGAAAAATAATGGTATAAGAAGTTGGAGGATTGCCATGAATATGCTGGAAGAGAAAGTATTGGGAATTATAGAGAAGAACAGCCGTGTCTCCACGAGAGAAGTGGCAGTGGTCCTTGGAACCGATGAGATCGATATCATCAACGCGCTTCAGACTATGGAAGAAAAGGGGATCATCTGCGGATATCACACCATGATCGACTGGGACAAGACCGATATCGATAAGGTGACTGCGCTGATCGAAGTCCGCGTCACACCGCAGAGAGGAAAGGGATTTGATGATATTGCCGAGAGGATCTACAAGTATCCCGAAGTTAATTCCGTGTACCTGATCTCCGGCGGCTATGACCTTCTTGTCACTCTCGAAGGTAAGTCCCTCAAGGAAGTTTCCCGTTTTGTCTCCAGCAAGCTCTCCACGCTGGATACGGTCATCAGCACGGCCACACACTTCATTCTGAAGAAGTATAAAGACCACGGCACGATCATGAGCAGAAAACATGAGGACCAGAGAGAGATCATTACCCCCTGAGGAGATCTGAAGGTTTTTGTGATCAGATAACAGTCTTCAGGAAAGGGATGGTTTTATGAGCAAACAGGAAAAACTGCTGGCGGAAAAGACAGTCGGTCTTCGTCCCTCCGGCATTCGTAAATTTTTTGACCTTGTAAGCGAGATGAAGGACGCGATCTCACTCGGCGTCGGCGAGCCGGACTTCGACACGCCCTGGCACATCCGCGACGAGGGCATTTATTCACTGGAAAAAGGACGCACGTTCTACACTTCCAACTCGGGACTGAAAGAGCTCAGGGAAGAGATCGCTGCTTATATGAAGAGAACGCAGGGGATCACCTATGATCCGATCGGCGAGATCCTGATCACAGTCGGCGGTTCGGAGGCTATTGATCTCATGTTCCGCGCAATGATCAATGAGGGAGACGAGGTTCTGATCCCGCAGCCCTCCTATGTATCCTATGAGCCCTGCACGATCCTGGCAGACGGCGTGCCGGTCGTCATTCCGCTCAAGAATGAGAATGAGTTCCGCCTTAAACCCGAGGAACTGCGCGCTGCGATCACACCCAGGTCCAAGATTCTGGTCCTTCCCTATCCCAACAACCCTACGGGCGCTGTGATGGAGAAGAGCGATCTGGAAGCGATCGCGGATATCATCATTGAGAATGATCTGTATGTGCTCTCGGATGAGATCTACGGCGAACTGACTTACTCCGGAAAGCATGTATCGATCGCTGCACTTCCCGGTATGAAGGAAAGAACAATCCTTGTTAATGGATTTTCCAAGGCCTATGCTATGACAGGCTGGAGAATGGGTTATGCCTGCGGTCCCAAAGAGATCCTGGCGCAGATGACCAAGATCCACCAGTACGCGATCATGTGCGCGCCGACGACCAGTCAGTACGCGGCCATCGAGGCTCTCCGAAACGGCGATGACGACGTGGCGCAGATGAGAGAGTCCTACAACCAGAGAAGACGCTTTGTCATGCACAAGCTCGCGGGCATGAATATTCCCTGCTTCGAGCCCCAGGGCGCGTTCTATGTATTCCCCTGCATTAAGGAATTCGGCATGAGCAGCGAGGAATTCGCGGCGAGACTGCTGCAGGAGGAAAAAGTGGCGATCGTTCCCGGCACGGCTTTCGGAGACAGCGGAGAGGGGTATCTGAGAATATCCTATGCGTATTCGATCGAGAATCTGAGAGAGGCGCTCGGCAGGCTCTCCAAATTCGTAAAGAGACTCCGCGAACAGAATAACTGATCCGTAAACGGGTCAAAAGATACAAACGGGCATTGAAACAGACTAAAGGAAGTTTTACTTGTAATGCATATTGTTCTCCATGAGCCGGAAATACCCGGCAATACCGGAAATATCGGGCGTTCCTGTGTTGTGACAGGAACGTCCCTTCATCTGATCGAACCTCTCGGATTTGAGATCACCGAGAAACAGATCCGCAGGTCGGGACTGGACTACTGGAAAGATCTGGACGTCCACACCTATCCGGACTACGAGACTTTCCGGAAAATGAACCCGGACGCAAAAATCTGGTACGCCACGACCAAGGCGCACCAGACATATACAGATGTTGCATATGGACCGGACGATTATATCATGTTCGGCAAGGAGAGCGCGGGGATTCCCGAGGAGATCCTTGTAGAAAATGAGGAGACCTGCATCCGCATTCCCATGCTGGAGGGATACAGAAGTCTCAATCTTTCCAATTCTGTCGCGATCGTTCTCTATGAGGCGCTGCGGCAGCAGGATTTCGCAGCACTGCAGCGGGACGGAGAGCTGCACAGGCTCCACTGGAAAGACGAATAAGGGGTATTTTACAGATCATCGTCATCGAGTTCGTCGTTGAGATCGGACCTGCGCAGCGTGAAGGTAAACTTACTGCCGACGCCCTGCGTGCTGACAAGACTGATGTTCTCGCCGTGCGCGCGTATGATCTCACGTACTATGGACAGGCCAAGGCCTGTCCCTTTTTTGTCTTTGCCGCGGGACAGATCGCTCTTGTAAAAGCGCTCCCAGATCTGATTCTGGTCCTCTTTGGGAATACCGATTCCGTTGTCCTTGACGCTGACAAATACTTTGCCGCCCTTTTCCGTGGTTTCGATCTCGATCTCGGAATTATTGCTGCTGAATTTGATCGCGTTGTCGACCAGGTTGTAGAGGACCTGCTGTATTTTGTCCATGTCGGCGTGCACATAGAGGACCTCTCCGGACAGGATCAGCCTGATCCGGATACCCTTTCCTCTGCAGACCTGTTCGAAGGAGGCAGCCACTTTGCGGATCACATCGTTGATATTCCAGTCGGTCATCTGCAGGATCATGCCTCTGGTATTGAGGTTATTGAGGGTCAGAAGGCCGTTGGTCAGTTTAGTGAGACGCTCGGTCTCGTTGAGCACGACGCCCAGATAGTGCTCGTGCATCTCCGGCGGGATCGTGCCGTCCAGCATGGCTTCCAGGAAGCCCCGAATAGAGGTCAGGGGAGAGCGGAAGTCGTGGGAGACATTGGCGATGAACTTCTTCTGGTCATCCTCGAAGGAAGCCACCGTGCGGGCCATATATCCCAGGGATGCGGCCAGATAGCCCATCTCGTCTTCGCCTTCCACGTTCAGCTCATAGTGCATGTTGCCGGACGCGTACTGTTCCGTCGCCGCGATGATCCTTCGAAGAGGGCGGTATACGACCTCAGTGAAGAAGATCAGGATGATCAGGGACAGGAACAGGATGACAATGAGCATCAGATAAGAGATGTTGAGCATGCTGTTGGCGTCCTCGTCGATCTGCGCGGCGGACTTGTGGATGATCACATAGCCCCGGGTCTTGTAATTGTTGATGATCGGAGCGATGACACTCAGCTTGTCCTCCTCAAAGGAGTCAAAAAATGTGCCTATCGTGTAGAAATTTTTCTGCGTGACAGTCGGATCAAATCCCTCCACCATGATCTCCTGCTCCGGATCCGGCGCATTTGCGGAATTAACGACCATTCGACCGGAAGGGTTGATGATCCAGATCTCCGTGTCCATGAAATAGGAGAGGGACTCCATCTGTTTCTGCACCGTATCGAGAGAGATCTCGGAATTGTACAGGTCCACGGCATAGGTGTCCGCAATGCGGGAAGCTTCGCGGTGCATATCCCGGGATGTGCTTCGGAGACAGTACTCGTAGGTGAGCCGGGAGACAAAGGTCGCAACCGTGAAGAACCCGAAGAAAGCGAACAGAATGTAGGCCAATATGAATTTTAAATAGAGTGTCTTTCTCATATTCCGCCCGTCCTGCCGCAGGTATTATCTGCTTCTCTGCGTCGTCTCAAACTTGTAGCCGATGCCCCAGATCGTGGAGATCTTAAAGTCCTCGTTGTCGTGGAGCTTTTCGCGGATCCTCTTGATATGAACATCTACCGTCCTTGTATCGCCCACATATTCATAGCCCCAGATCTGGTCAAGAAGCTGTTCTCTTGTATAGACGCGGCCGGGATTAGAGGCCAGGCAGTACAATAGCTCAAGCTCCTTGGGGGGCATATCGATCTGCTCGCCCATATAAGTGACCGAGTAATTTGTCAGGTTGATGGTCAGATCCGGATAAGAGACGATCTTATCGCTGGTCTCGGCGACGGCCGCATTCTGCTGTTTGTGGTAGCGTCTGAGGACCGCCTTGACTCTTGCGACCAGCTCCTTGGAGTCGAAGGGTTTTTCCATATAATCGTCGGCTCCCATTTCAAGACCGAGCACCTTGTCAAAGATCTCTCCCTTCGCGGAGAGCATGATGATCGGAATATCTTTGGAAGAGCGCACTTCCCGGCAGACCTGGTAGCCGTCCATGCCCGGAAGCATAAGGTCGAGCAGGATCAGATCCGGCTCAAAGGTATTGACAGCCGCAAGGGCCGCCTCTCCGTCTCCCACGATCCTGGTCTCGTAGCATTCCTTCATCAGATAGAGACTGATGAGGTCCGCGATATTGGAATCGTCATCGACGATCAGAATTTTCTGTCTGGCTGCTGCCATAGATCATGCCTCCTTCTGTCACTGCAGCTGTACGATCGTGACACCCGCGTCGCCTTCTCCGAAGTCGCCGAGCCTGAAGTTTTTGACCCATTTCTGCTTGCGGAGATAATTGTGAACTGCTTTTCTGAGTGCGCCGGTGCCCTTTCCGTGAACGATCCTGACGCTGGAAAGATGAGACATCCTGGCGTCGTCGAGATACTTGTCAAGTTCGTTCAGGGCTTCGTCCGTCGTCTTGCCGAGCAGATTGAGCTCAGGTGAGATCGCCTGGTTGCGGGAGAAATCGAGATCTCTCTGCTTGTTGCCCGCTCCGCCGGCGTTTTCAAACGCTTTCTTCATGCTGCTCCGTGAATTCTTGCGGACGGGATTGCCGAAAGCATCCTCTTCGATCAGCGCAAGGTCACTCAGCATGACCTTGGAATTCATAATGCCGCAGCGGACGGATACTTTTCCGTTGGAGACCGGAAGGGCGGTCACGATGCCGGTAAGTCCCATGGAGATCACGCGGACCTTGTCTCCGACATGGAGATCGGAAGCACGGAGTTTTCCTGTGGGATGTTCCTCTTCCTGCCTCTTGAGTTTCTCGTTCTTTTTGGAGACCTGCTCGCGCAGCCTGCTCCTGGTCCTCTCCATGGAAGCCATGTCGCCGCCGCGGCCGGTCTTTCTGAGCTCGGAGATCGCGGCGTCTGCCGTCTTCTTGGCGTCTGCCAAAATATCCCTCGCTTCCTCATTGGCTTTTTCCAGGATCTTCTGTCTGCGGTCATCCAGCTGCTTTTCTTTATTGCGCAGCTGCTTCTGTTCTTTGGCGATCGACTCTTTGAGAGAGGTGATCTCGTCCTGCTCTCTCTGGATCTTAATTCTCTTTTCTTCCAGGTCGGCCAGAATGTCTTCCATATTCTGGGTTTCCTGGCTGAGCTGTTCGCGGGCGGCGTCGATGATGATATCGGGAAGGCCCAGTTTCTTGGAGATCGCGAACGCGTTGGACTTGCCTGGTACGCCGATCAGCAGCCGGTAAGTGGGCTGCAGGGTTTCCACATTAAACTCGCAGCTCGCGTTGGTGACGCCGGGCGTATTCATCGCGTAGACCTTGAGTTCGCTGTAATGGGTGGTCGCCATGGCGCGGATCCCGCGCTCATGCAGATAGTTCAGGATCGCGATCGCCAGCGCGGCGCCTTCCGTGGGGTCGGTTCCCGCGCCGAGCTCGTCGAACAGGCAGAGACAGTTCTCATTCAGCTGTCCGAATATATCTACAATAGTGGTCATATGGGAGGAGAAGGTAGAGAGACTCTGCTCTATACTCTGCTCATCTCCGATATCCGCGAAGACATCCGAAAAGAGGGCGAGCTCGCTCCGGTCTCCCGCAGGAATGTGCAGTCCCGCCATACCCATCAGCTCAAAGAGGCCGACCGTCTTGAGCGTGACGGTCTTACCGCCCGTATTGGGACCGGTGATGACGATCAGATCGTAATCTTCGCCGAGCGAAAGATCGATCGGGACCACCTTCTTGGGATCGATCAGGGGGTGGCGTCCCTTGTTGATCTTTATATATCTTCGGTTGTTGAAGACAGGCATGGTCGCGTTCTGCGCAAGCGCGAGCTTGGCCTTAGCGAAGATAAAGTCGAGTTTGGTCATATTGGCGGCGTTGTCCTTAAGGGCCATCAGATTCTCTGCGGCTTCCGCGGAGAGATTGGCCAGGACCTTCTCGATCTCTTTCTTTTCCTGCAGGACCAGTTCGCGGATCTGGTTGTTGAGATTGACGATGGCAGCGGGCTCTATGAACAGAGTGGAGCCGCTGGAACTCTGGTCGTGCACAATACCCTGCACCTGGTTCTTATACTCTGCTTTGATGGGAATACAGTACCGGTTTCCGCGCATGGTAATGACGCTGTCCTGCAGATAGGGGGCCAGCGTCACATTGACCATTTTATTGAGCTGCTGATGGATCCTGTCTCCTGCGAGACCGATCTCGCGGCGGACCCTCCGAAGGCCGGGACTTGCGTCATCCGCGATATCCTCCTCGGAAAGGATGCAGCGCTGGATCTCCCGGGAGAGACTCTTAAGCGGATACAGGCAGTCGAACAGGTCGAAGAGAATATTGTCCTCAGGCTTGGTCTCCTCCCCGTTATTACTCAGAGCGGAAATTCCTTTCCCTCCGTCGGAGGTGGTGCCGTAAACCTGTACGCGCCCGACATTGTCAAGGAAAGAAGACAGATGCAGAAGCTCCGCGGCTGTCAGTGTGCTTCCGATCGAGAGCGCGCCAAAGGTATATCCGAAGTCCCTGTTGCTGCCAAAATTCACATTTCCCTTTCGGATCAGGAGCTGCAGGGCAGCGTCCGTCTCCTCCTGGGCAAGGCGGATGTCCGGTAGATTGTCCATCGGCTTTAGATTTCTGCAAAGAGTTCTGGCCGGTTCGGAATTGGCGTTCTCCGTCAGCTGGTCGATGATCTTATTAAATTCAACAATATGTAAGACTTTTTCATTCATCATGACGATAGTATAGCACATTCCGGCCGGTTCTTTTCAATTTCCTGCGAGGGGGGTATACTTAGAAAAATAGAAAGGAAACGCCTATGAGCAGCGAACAGTCCGATTGGAAAGACAGCCTGCAGGATAAGCTGCAGGAAATAAAGGATAAAAGACAGAATACAGAGGCAGCTGACGGATCGGAACCGACAGCGCCGGATCCCGGCATCGGATTTATGCAGGAGGAGATCAAGAAACGGCCCCTCAACCGCAAGAAGATGATGCGCCGCATGACTATGGTCGCTGTCATGGCCGCCGTCTTCGGCACCGTAGCCTGCCTGTTTTTCCTGCTTCTGGAACCGATCTTCAACCGCGTTCTGTATCCGGAAGAGGCGGTCACCGGCGTGACCTATCCGGAAGAGACCCTCACCGAGGAACTGACGCCGGAAGAGATGCTGGTCAACGAAGAGGAGAAGGCCGCGACAGAGGAACAGGAGAGGATCCGCGAGGAAGTGGAGAAACTCCTCTTTGACAAGACACGCGGAGCGGACGCAGTGAGCAGAATGTACGGGGCGCTCCGCCAGGTCGCGGCGGACGCCAGATACTATCTGGTTGAGGTATCCGGGATCACATCCGACACAGATTGGCTCAACGACCCCTATGAGACGAGAGGTACTGTCTCCGGTATCATCATCGCGAAAGCGGATTCGGAGATTCAGGTTCTCACATATTCTCCCGGCATCGACAACGCCGAGAGTATTCAGATCACGCTGTTTGACGGCACATCGATCGGAGCGCAGCTCCGCGCGAGGGACCGGGTCTCGGGACTGGCGGTCCTCAGCGCCAACCTGGATAATGTGGGCGACGGCACCAAAAAGGAACTCACAACCGCGGAACTGGGTTCCTCCTCACCGACTATTGTGACAGGCCAGCTGGTTATAGCCGCGGGAAGGCCGATCGGAACAAGCGGAAGCATCGCGTACGGAATGATCACATCCGCGGATGGCGATCTGGCGGTCATTGATTCAGGATTCAAACAGCTCACGACAGATATCTCCGGGAGCAAGCAGGCGTCAGGCGTTCTCATTAATTCCGGCGGACAGGTCGTGGGAATACTCGATCAGCGCCACGCAAGATCCGATCTCTCCGGCATCTTGTACGCGATCGGGATCACCGAGTGCAAGCAGCTGATCGAAAAGCTTTCTGCCGGCGGCGAGAAGGCGTATCTCGGCGTGCAGTGTACGGATGTGCCGGAGGACGTCCGGAAGAGAATGGATATTCCGGAAGGCGTATATCTGAGCAGTGTGGCGGATGATTCACCTGCTATGAACGCGGGCCTCCAGAAAGGGGATATCATCACGGTGATGGATGATGAGGACGTGCATTACTGCATTACACTGTCCCGAGTCTTGATCGAAAATGAGGCGGGGTCGGAGATCCCGATCACGCTTATGCGCCCCAGCGGAGACGGATATACGGAAATGGATTTGACGGTTACGCTGGAGTGACGTATAATCCGAGTTCGCGGCACTGTGTTTTGACACAGGCATCAGGCGGACATAAATACATTATATAGAAACGAGGAATTACTGGAACATGCGTTATATTCAGGAACTACGTGAGGGAAGCAGCGTCAAGGATATCTATCTTTGCAAGAAAAGGATGGCGCTGGTCACCAAGAACGGCAAGAACTACGAGAGCCTGACACTGCAGGACAAGACAGGTACCATCGACGCCAAGATCTGGGACCCCAACAGCATGGGGATCGGCGACTTTGATGAGCTTGATTATGTGGATATCACCGGCGATGTGGTCTCTTTCCAGGGACACCTGCAGCTCAATGTCAAGAGAGCGAGAAAGTGCCATGAGGGAGAGTATGATCCTGCGGACTATGTGCCTGTCTCCGACAAGAACATTGACGATATGATGGGCGCGATCGGCAAATACATTGAAAGTGTCCAGAACGAATATCTGAAGGCACTTCTCAAAAAGTTCTTTATGGAGGATGAAGAGTTCATACAGGATTTCCGCATGTCCTCCGCCGCGAAGAGTGTGCACCACAGCTTTGTGGGCGGACTTGCGGAGCACACACTGGGCGTCACCAATCTCTGCCATTTCTTCTGCAGAAATTATCCTTTCCTGAAAAGAGATCTTCTGATCACGGTGTCTCTTCTTCACGATATAGGAAAGACCAAAGAGCTCTCCAAATTCCCACGCAACGATTACACGGAGGAAGGACAGTTCATTGGTCATATCATCATCGGCGTGCAGATGGTGGATGAAAAGATCAGAGAGATCCCCGGTTTTCCGGAGCTTCTGGCCAATGAAGTCCGGCACTGTATTTTGGCCCATCACGGGGAACTGGAATACGGCTCCCCCAAAAAGCCGGCGATTGCCGAGGCACTGGCCCTGAATTTCGCGGACAATACAGACGCAAAGCTTGAGATCTTCAAAGAGGCGCTGGCGACAGGCCAGAGAGAAGCGGGCTGGATCGGCTATCAGGGATTTCTTGAGTCCAATATCCGCAGGACGGAGATCTGAAAAACCCGAATCAACTATAAAGAAATGAGGATCCCGTCAGATGGCAGGAAAGAAGAATAAGACTTCCGAATACCGGAAGGGACAGGAAATAAAAGTTCATATCATTGATATCGGTATGAGAGGCGAGGGCATCGGAAAGCTGGAGGACGGCTACACGGTCTTTATTAAGGACGCGGTGATCGGCGATTACGTCCGGGCAAGCATCATGAAGGCCAACAAGTCCTACGCCTACGCGCATCTGGATCAGATTCTGCAGGCTTCACCCGACAGGGTGGAGCCTCTTTGTCCTGTCGCGAGGCAGTGCGGAGGATGTCAGCTGCAGGCGCTGTCTTACGAGAAAGAACTGGAGTACAAGCAGAATAAAGTTCGCGCGGACCTGATCCGGATCGGCGGCTTTTCGGAAGAAGAGATCGACAGGATCATGGAACCGATCGTGGGCATGCAGGACAATACGAACGGACCCTGGCGGTACAGAAACAAAGCGCAGGTGCCGGTGGGATACAGCACTGCAGGGAAAAAGGCCGGCAGGAATGCGCCGGGCCGGGTTGTGGCAGGCTTCTATGCCGGCAGGACACATTCCATCATTCCCATGACAGACTGCATGCTCGGGGAGGAGATCAATAAAGACATCATCAATCGTGTGCTGACTTATATGGAACTGCACAAGGTGCCGCCCTACGACGAAGAGACCGGGAAAGGCCTGGTGCGCCATATCCTGATCCGAAGCGGCAAATACAGCGGGCAGATCATGGTCTGTATCATTGTGAACGGGGACAGCCTTCCCTATGAGGCTGACCTGGTCGACCACCTCGTGACGGTGCCCGGAATGACATCGATAGTTCTCAATACGAATACTGAGCGCACGAACGTGATTCTCGGAAAGCAGCTCCGCACTCTGTGGGGCCGTGATGAGATTGAGGATACACTGCATGTGTATGATATTTCTGCGGACGGAGGATTTGTGCCTTCCGCGGAGTCGGTGACATTTCGTATTTCACCGCTCTCTTTCTATCAGGTCAATCCGGAGCAGACACAGAAGCTCTACAGCCTGGCATTGAACTATGCCGGACTGACTGGAACGGAGACCGTATGGGATCTGTATTGCGGGGTTGGAACCATCTCTCTGTTTATGGCAGGACATGCGGGCAAAGTCTGCGGTGTGGAGATCATTCCGGAAGCGATCGAGAACGCAAAGGCTAATGCAGCGAGAAACGGAATTGAAAACGCTGCGTTCTACGTCGGAAAAGCTGAGGAAGTGCTCCCGGCTTACGTGCAGGCGCGGAAAGCAGAGGGAGAAGATCCCGATATAGATGTGATCTGCGTGGATCCGCCGCGCAAGGGATGCGACAGCAAGTGCCTTGAGACCATCCTGGAGATCAGACCGGACAGGGTCGTATATGTCAGCTGTGATCCGGCGACGCTTGCAAGGGATCTCAGGATTTTGACAGATGGAGGATACAGGCTGCGGAAGGTTCGTCCCGTGGACCAGTTCGGACATACGGTGCATGTGGAGTGCGTAGTGTTGATGTCTAAAGCAAACACATAAGAGGCGCTGAAAGGCTTGAAAACAAGCGGTTTGTGAAATTAGCGCCTATCGAGTCGGCCACTCAGGATTTTGCCGCAGGGTTGAGTAGGCCATTTAGATGTCAGGGGTTGAGTGTGCCATTTAGATGTCAGAAACGGTAGGGTTGAGTGGGCTGTTTAGATGTCGGAGGTTGAGTGCGTTATTTAGATGTCAGGGATGAAAACGGCAGATTGTAATTGTAAGGAGCAGCATGCTATGAAGAAGAGCATCGGTATCATTCTAATAATTGGCATTGTGCTTACTCTCGTGCTTTTGATCGGTATTCTTCCATCAGTTTCAGACTATCAGGCAAAGCATCGCATATACACTGATATGCAGACTGATCTTTCTGATGTGATGAATGCAAACATCAGAATTGTTTCAGTCGATAAGCATGATGGGGGAATTGCATATGGTGCCGGAAGCAGCGGAGTTGTAATAGAAAAAACAGAGAACAAGTATTATGCTTTGACCGCATTTCATGTTCTTGCGAATGATGAGATCGATTATTTTGTAGTCATAACACCGGATGATCCGTCCGTTTTCGACTACAAAAAAGAACATGAAGGCGTAGGGCAGGAAGAGTATTATAATCAGCTTCCTAAAGTAAAGGTTGAATTCGAGAAAGAGGAATCTGATTTGGCTGTTATTTCATTTGAGTCTGACAAGCAAATCTCTGTCGTACAAATCGCAGAAACAATGCCTGAGAAGGGAGATCGAATAGCTGTGATATCCAATCCGGAAGGAGAGAAGTTTGTTAGTACATACGGCAAAATCAAATCCAGTAAACCAGAGAACTTCAGTTTCAATGATGATCAGTCTGACAATCTGGTCGTAAAACATAGTGCATATGAAGCACCTGGCAGCAGTGGAAGCGCAGTGTATAACGATAGCATGGAGCTGGTCGGTATCAACATAGGCGGCGGCAGAGATGTATTTGGGCGTTTCCGATATGGTGTGATGATACCAACAGATCAGATCAATGAGTGCATCAGCAGATGGCAAGAGGAGAAATGACATGGCATGTTCCGTTTCCGTATAGATATGAGGTCAAATAAGGAAGAATGAGTAGAAAATCGATCGTACTGAGCCTTCTTATGGTTCTGGTGCTAACCGCGCTTGCAGCATGCAGTTCGGGAAAGGGAAAGCCGCTCGAATCCG
>CADCIK010000007.1 GCA_902801415.1 uncultured Lachnospiraceae bacterium | reverse complement strand
GATGAAGTGCGACGTGAAGAAGGGCACCCTGATCACCTACGATATGGTAGACCTTGACAAGAACACCCTGATCTACAAGCTGAGAAAAGAGCAGGATGCTATGTATGGAAAGTACATCCTGTAATCTTACCTGAGTTCTGACCGGACACGTGAATACTAAATGAAAAGAGACCCCTGCGGCAACTTTCTGCCGCAGGGGCTTTTGATTTGCTCAATGGTCATAAATAACCAAGTGATATTCATAAAGGGAATAGCTTGATATGAAGATTGGTCATTAGACAAAAGGGCTGTTCCGCTATATACTTAGCATGCTTAAAGTATATAACATATCGGAGTAGATTAATTATGAAGAAATATGAGAATATGATTTTTGATCAGGAACGCGCTTTATATGGCGAAGACGGAATTGAAGTCACAAACTGCAGATTTGACGGACCTGCTGACGGCGAGAGCGCGCTGAAAGAAAGCAGAAATATAAGAATCAGGGACTGCTATTTCAACCTGCGCTATCCATTCTGGCATGATACAAACCTTGAGATCGAGGGCAGTGAGATGACAGAGAACTGCCGCGCATCTCTCTGGTATACAGAGCATGTGACGATCAGAAACACGAAAATGCACGGGATCAAGGCGCTTCGCGAATGCGCTGATGTCACCATTGAGAACACGGATATCATATCCCCTGAATTCGGATGGTCCGTGCGCGGGATCAATATGAAGAACAGTTCCGCAGAGAGCGAATACTTTATGATGCGCTCGGAAAATCTGCATTTCGATAATGTGACGCTGAAGGGCAAATATTCTTTCCAGTATATCGAGGATTCAGTATTTGAGAATTGTAATTTCGATACTAAAGACGCGTTCTGGCATGCAAAGAATGTTGTTGTCCGCAACAGTGTTATAAAGGGAGAATATCTGGCCTGGTACTGTGAGAACGTGACGTTTGAAAACTGCACTCTGATCGGCACGCAGCCGTTGTGTTACTGCAAGGGCCTGAAACTGATCAACTGCCGCATGGAAGAGACGGATCTGTGTTTTGAAAAATCGGAAGTGGACGCAACGTTGACGACAAAGGTCATCAGTATCAAGAATCCCCGCAAGGGAAGGATTGAAGTGCCGGAACTTGGAAAACTCATCATGGATGATCCCGAAGCGGCCGGTGAAGTGGTGGTCGGTTAAGAGGATCGATCTGATCTACCCCGTGGGTAAGAAGTGGATTAAGAAAAGAGAAGAGGCATGAAGAAACCCGGCAGATCATATGTGATCAGCCGGGTTTTCTGTGTTTGTATTAAGGCTTACATGCGGATGCCGGTGTCTCCGCCGACATCAGAGGGAGCCTCTTCGACGCCTTCGGGTTTCCAGACATCTGTATCAGTAAGACCGATGTTGGTCTCGTAGAAAACGGGATCCAGGCCCATCGCTTTCTGTGCTTCATAGTCATCCAGTGCCTTGAAAGCAATGTTTCCAAGAAGAACGATCGCGATGATATTGACGACGGCCTCCAGACCCATTGTGATGTCAGCAAGGCTCCATGCGACGTCAAGACTGTTGCCTGCGCCGATGAAGACCATGATCGCGGCAGCTACACGAAAGATGGCCATGACAGCCGGATTCTTGGTGATGAACAGGATATTGGCCTCCGCGTAGAAGTAGTTGCCGATGATGGAAGTAAACGCGAACAGGCAAACGATCACGGTGACAAAATGAATGCCGACAGGTCCGATCACGCGCGCAACACACTGCTGAAGGAGCGGGATTCCGGAATAACCGCTGTCCGCCCAGTCGCCTGTCAGAAGGATCAGGAATACGGTCGTGGAGCAGATCAGAAGCGTGTCGATGTAGACGGAAATGATCTGCGCAAGACCCTGCTTGGCGGGGTGGGAGACTGTCGCGGATGCGCTTGCATTAGGCGCGGAACCCATACCGGCTTCGTTGGAGAAGAGACCTCGCTTGATGCCGAGCACCATACAGGAACCGGTAAAGCCGCCGAAGATCGATTTGAAGTTAAATGCATCCTGCATGACGATCGCGAGGACACCGGGTATTTTTGTAATATTAGTGATGATCACAAAGATACCGACAGCAATGTAGAGTCCTGCCATGGTAGGAACCAGTACTGAGGAGATCTTTCCGATGACATCGCCTGCAAAGAAGATATACAGAGCAGCAATGGCAAGCAGGAGACCGATCACAGTGGGCAGGATACTGGCCTCTATGTCAGTTGTGTATACAGCGAATGCTGATACAATGTTGTAAGCCTGCAGGCCGTTGAATCCGAAAGCGAACGTCGCGATCAGAGAGATCGCGAAGATGATTCCAAGCCATCTTGCATGCAATGCTCTTTCAATATAGTAAGCCGGACCTCCCTTGAAGGAGTCGCCCTCTTTTTTCTTATAGATCTGCGCAAGCGTACTCTCAATGAAAGCGGACGCAGATCCCAGGATTGCCATGAGCCACATCCAGAAAGCAGCGCCGGGACCGCCGAGAATGATCGCAGTGGCGACGCCGGCCATGTTTCCGGTACCGACGCGGGACGCGGTGGCGATCATAAGCGCCTGGAAAGAAGATACACCTTTATCGCCTTCTTTCTTCTCCATCATGCATTGGAGCGCGTCCTTAAAGCGGCGGATCTGCACAAAGCGCGTGCGGATCGTAAAATAAATGCCGCTTCCTGCCAGAAGATAGATCAGAAGCCACGTATAGAGTACGTCGTCGATCTGTGTCAATACTTTAGCCAAATCCATGAATATTCCCCCTGTTAATCAAATAAATGTACTTTTCTATACTATCATATGTGAAATTAATTGGAAATAAGCCTGTTTGCGGCAATTGCAATGCATAATCATAACTAAATGATGTATAATCACAGACTGTAATGGTTTCAAGCAAACAAATATAAAATGCGAAGAGCTTTTGAGAAAGGACAAAGTTATGATCGCAGGATTAACATATTATCAGGTATTGCAGTATTTTGTCATCTATTCATTTCTGGGATGGTGTGTGGAAGTGATCTATCAGGCAGCAGCGAAGGGAATCGTAGTAAACCGCGGATTTCTCAACGGGCCTGTATGTCCGATCTATGGATTCGGAGTGATCTCCGTATTCGCGCTTCTGGGCGCCTTTTCGCCGGAGAGCATGTATGAAGCGAGCGGATTGTTGGTTTTTGCCGAAGGTATAGTTCTGGCAACAGCCATAGAACTGTTCGGAGGCTGGGCGCTGGATAAAATCTTCCACGCCAGATGGTGGGATTATTCGAATAAACCTCTCAATTTCCACGGATATATCTGCCTGGAATTCAGTCTGATCTGGGGCATGGGCATCGTATTTGTTGTCAAAATCCTGCAGCCCTCGATCGAATCCATATCTGCGGCCATTCTTCCCGAGAGTCAGGCGGGCTGGATCCTCCTCGCAGTCATTTACACAGGTTATGCGGCAGATGTTATTGTCTCCGCTATGATCATGGCCGGACTTAATAAGAGAATGGCGGAACTTGATGAGATGCGCAGAAGAATGAGAGTAGTAAGCGACGGTCTGAGCAAGACGCTGGGAGAAGGCACGCTTGAGACGGCACAGAAGGTTGGAGACGCAGAAGTGCAGATGGCTCTTGCGAAGGCCGAGCTCAAAGATAATATAGAGAAGACCGGCAAAGAGATCAGTGGTGAGATAAATGCGAAGAAGCTTGAAAATATGATGCGCCACGAAGAGATGAAGGCAGAGTATGACCGAAAGGCGGAGGAACTCATGCAGAAAATACGCGGATCACAGTTCTGGGGAACAGGAAGAGTACTGCGCGCATTTCCGCAGATGGAACACAGGAAGTATGACGAGATCCTGAAGAGGATCAGAAAAAGAATGGAGGAGCGAAGGCAATGACCGGAGATACATCAATTAAGTCTGCTGCAGAAGATAGAATGACAGCGCTCTGCATTGGCCAGGCTGTTGTAGACTGCATCACAAGAGGCTTAGAAGATGACCCCTTCGGAAGGGGCAAAACACGCGCACAGAGCATTACGCTCAATCTTGGCGGCGACGCAGTCAACGAATCCTTTGTGCTCTCTTCACTGGGACACAGTGTTGGTTTGATGTGTGCTGTAGGAGATGATCTGGCGGGACGATTTGTGATGAACGAAGCATCGCGCAGAGGTCTCGATGTCACCGGCGTATCAATGGTTCCCGGGATCGCAACGCCGGTTGCCAATATGTTCGTGAAGCTTGACGGAAGCCGGAGCTCCGTGACCAGCGCTGCGTCTATGCTGCCGGGTTACGTACCATCTGCGGGCTATATTCGGGAATGCGTCTTAAAAGGCACGCGCGTCGTTTCATTTGCCAGTCTTTTCCGCGCGCCTCTGGATCAGCCGGAAGTGGTATGTGAGCTGATCCGCGCAGCCCATGAGAGCGGCGCAATTGTCTGCGCCGACACCAAAATACCGACCTTTCGGAGTATGCGTCTGGAGGACCTGAGCTCTGTCCTTCCCATGATCGATTATATCTTTCCCAATGAAACTGAAGCTGCTTTTCTGAGCGGCATAGAAGAAAGCAGCGGCGACTGCGGAAAAATGGCGGACGCGCTGCTTTCTAAAGGAATCGGACATGTGGTGATCAAGACCGGAGAGAAGGGCTGCTATGCTGCCTGCAGAGAAGAACATTTTACGCTTCCGGCCCTGCAGGTTCCGGTAGTGGATACAACCGGTGCGGGTGACAACCTTGTGGCGGGTTTCATAGACGCACTTCTGAGAGGAGAGAACTTCCGCTCATGCTGCGAGGCGGGAATACGTACCGCGGCTGCAAGTGTGCAGCACCTTGGGGCAACTGAATAACAAAACGCATCAGATTCCCAGCTCGAACTTGAGCTGCGGCTTCATGGGTGAATAGTCCTTCATTTCGAAGTCGTCGATCGTGAAGTCTTCAAACTGACATTCACCTTCCTTATTCAGGACAAGCACAGGATTCTGCGTGTCATCCTTCATGACTTCAGCGCGGCGGAGCATTTCATGCGCGTTGTCCATATGGCGGTCGTAGATCTGCTCATTGGCAACAAAGTGTGTGAACACGCCGGGTTCATAACCGGTCACCTTCGCGACCATCATAAGGAGAGCCGCGTACTGGATCTCGTTGATGCCGCCCGCTCCAGAGGCAGTCAGCATATCGCCGCTTCGCTGGATCATGCTCATATCCAGATACCTGCCCCTCACGTTCCACATAGTGAGGAACGCGCACGGCGCAAGGCCCTTAGTCTCGCGAAGATCGGCCTCCTGCCAGAGCGAGACAACTTTGCGTCTTCCATAAGGGTCTTTTTTAATATCGTCGATCAGTTTGTGAATGAGGTCATAGCGCTTTACGGTTGCACCGTAACGCTGACCGATCGTGCCGTCCCCGATGTCCCAGGGATCCCACCATGTTACGCCCAGATCCCTCATCTCAGACAGTACGTTTGTGGGATGCTGGTATATGGTAAAGATCTCGCGGATGCCGGTCTTCCAGGCCTGACGGCGCAGTGTACAGATCGGAAATTCCCCTTTGCTGAGGTCATATTTGCGCATCACGTGGTTGACGCTGATCGTGTAGGCCGGCGTACCGTCCTCGTATCTGGGACGGGGATTTACATCCTTATATCCGTTGTCGAGAATGTTGTGTATATCATCTACCAGGTATCGGTCTGCTTTGGTCATGGCAGTGGTTTCCTTTCGCGGAAAAATAGAATACAATGAGTTAGAAAATCTTATTGTTGATTATTATAACAGGAGGACAAATCCAATGAAAGTGGTGATCATGGAATCGCTGGGTATTCCGGAATCTGAACTGAAGGAATGCCAGAGGCCCTTTGAGGAAAAGGGCGTGGTATTTGAATCTTATACAAGGACAACTGACGAGGCAAAACTGATCGAAGAGGCCGGGGACGCAGACGCCATGATCCTTGCCAACATGCCTATGAGCACGGACGTTATTCGCGCGTGCCGGAATCTTAAATTTATCGACATCGCTTTCACAGGCGTCGACCATGTCGGTCTCGAAGCAGCCAGAGAAAAGAAGATCGCGGTGAGCAACGCTTCCGGTTATTCCAACGAAGCCGTTTCTGAGCTGGTGCTCGGCATGGTGCTCTCTCTCGCCCGCAACATGCGCGAAGTGGAGGAGAGATGCCGGGAGGGAAAGACCAAAGACGGACTTGTCGGCTGGGAGCTGAAGGGCAAAACGGTCGGCATTATCGGTCTTGGAAAGATCGGCAGCCGCACGGCGGAGCTGTTCAACGCGTTCGGCTGCAGGATCCTTGCACAGAGCAGAACTGTCCATAAAGAAGTGCCTGCTTATGTCGAACAGGTAACACAGGAGGAACTGCTTGCAAGTGCGGATATCGTGGTTCTGCATTGTCCGCTCAATGACTCCACCAGAGGCATGATCAACGCGGAAAAGCTCTCTATGATGAAGCCTTCCGCCATGTTGATCAATGTGGCGCGCGGACCGGTCGTCGTGGAGAAGGACCTGGCGGAAGCGCTCTCTAAGGGCGTAATTGCGTGCGCGGGCATTGATGTTTTTGACAAAGAACCTCCGCTGGATATTGAGTCGCCCCTCCTTAAGGCGCCCCACACACTGGTGACGCCCCATGTGGCATTCGCGACAAAGGAGTCCATGAGTCTTCGCGCAAAGATCGTATTTGAGAACCTGGAAAACTGGATGGAAGGCAGACAGAGCAACATCGTATTGTGACAACAGGGTCCCCGGAACGGTTTCCGGGGACTTTTTGCGGAGTAAATGAGAATATATGCAAATAATCGTGCATAAATATTTGTTAAACTTCAATTAAATGCACTTGTCACAGTATAGAGAAGCGTGGTATAGTCATTTAGTATAATTGTATACAAAATATAGACGGAGGAAACAAACATGGCTATTAGAGTAGGAATTTTCGGTTACGGAAACCTTGGCAGAGGCGTTGAGCAGGCGATCCGCCACAATCCTGATATGGAGCTGGTCGGTGTCTTTACACGCCGTGATCCCGCGGGTCTTGCGATCAAGACACCCGGCGTCAAAGTATACAGCGAGGATGCGCTGGTCAAGCAGGAAGTTCCTATGGATGTACTGATCCTTTGCGGCGGCAGCGCGACAGACCTGCCCGTACAGGGACCCAAGTACGCAGCCCTTTACAATATTATCGACAGCTTTGACACGCATGCCCATATTCCGGAGCATTTCGCGGATGTAGATGCGGCTGCAAAGGCTGCGGGCAAGATCGGCATTATTTCCTGCGGATGGGATCCCGGCATGTTCTCTCTCAACAGAGTTTACGCGAGCGCGGTTCTTCCCGGCGGTACGCCTTACACCTTCTGGGGCAAGGGCGTAAGCCAGGGCCACTCCGACGCGGTACGCAGAATTGACGGCGTTCTGGACGCAAGACAGTATACAATTCCCGTTCCCGCAGCGCTTGAAGCAGTGCGCGCAGGAAAGGCTCCCGAGCTCACCACAAGAGAGAAGCACACTAGAGAGTGTTTTGTCGTTGCCGAGGAAGGCGCGGATCTTGCAAGGATCGAGAACGAGATCAAGACCATGCCCAACTATTTTGATGAGTATGATACAACCGTGCATTTCATCACAGCGGAAGAGATGGCTCGTGACCACGCAGGACTTCCCCATGGCGGAAGTGTTCTGTACTCCGGCGTGACAGGCGCCAATGATGAGCATACACATGTCATCGAGTATACCCTGAAGCTGGATTCCAATCCGGAGTTCACGGGAAGCGTTCTGGTCGCGTTCGCGAGGGCTGCTTTCAGACTGAACCGGGAAGGCCAGTGCGGCTGCAAGACCGTTCTGGATATCGCGCCCGCATATCTTTCTCCCATGAGCGGGGAGGATCTCAGAGCTCACATGCTCTGATCACTGCAGTATTTCTGTGGTATTCCTGCGGCTGAGAGGCCGGTATTCATATTGATCTTCAGAAAAGGCACAACCTGTAAGGATTGTGCCTTTTTATTAGCTTTCGTTCGGTATATAATAATGGTACGGTTTGAAATAAACAGACGAAAGGCAGTTTTGAGGCCGAACCTGTATAGAGGATCATGATGAAAGCATCTTGATCAGGGCAGGAAGCAGGATGAGAGGAAGACATATGCGAAGAAAAAGAGAAAAAGCTGATATCAGTAATGAATACGGAGCGGAACTTCGCCCGCTGATCAAACTGCGGATGGCTAAGCAGGGCATTTTTTTCGGGCCGGGGACGGCGGAACTTCTGGAGAATATCGATGCGCTCGGTTCGATCCAGGAAGCATGCGCGCATATGGAGCTCTCTTATTCGAAGGGAAGCAGGATCATCAAGAACACGGAAAAGGAGCTTGGGTTTGCGCTTCTTGAAAGGTGGAGCGGCGGCGCCAGCGGCGGAGGATCACGGCTGACCAAAGAGGGGCGCAGATTCCTGGACTGTTATAAGGCGCTGGCTGTCAAAGTACAGCAGAGCGCGGAAGAATTGTTTGCGGAGTGCTTTGAAATAAAAGAGGAAGAGAAGAAACAGTCTGACTAAATAGTTGTTATGAATGGCGAGGCGCTGACGAAGCAGGCGCGCCCGCAGCAGGGGGGATCAATGAAACTGATCAGAACAGAAGATGCGGAAGGGGCAGTACTTTGCCACGATATCACACAGATCATAAAAGGAGTCACGAAGGACGCGGTATTCCGAAAAGGCCACATTGTGACGAAGGAGGATATTCCTGTTCTCCTTAGTGTCGGCAAGGATCAGCTCTACGTCTGGGAAAAGAAGGAGGGGATCCTTCATGAAAATGAGGCGGCGGAGATCCTGTGCCGCATGTGTGAAGGCGCGCACATGTCCCGCTCCGAGGTCAAGGAAGGCAAGATCGAACTCAAGGCAGAATGCACCGGACTCTTAAAGGTGAACCGGGACGGGCTGAAGGCGGTCAATCGCTTCGGCCAGATGATGATCGCCACAAGGCATGGCGGATTTGCCGTAACAAAGGGCGATAAGCTTGCAGGAACCAGGATCATCCCCCTTGTCATTGAAGAAGAGAAGATGCGCGCGGCTGAGAAGGCCTGCATGGAGGCGACAGATGGACAGCCGATCCTTTCCCTTCTTCCGTTCACACACAAGAAAGTGGGCATTGTTACGACCGGAAATGAAGTCTATTACGGCAGGATCCAGGATACTTTCACACCGGTGATCGAAGAGAAATTCGCACAGTTTGACACGGAGATCATCGATCATGAGATCTGGAACGATGATGATAAGAAAGTGACCGCTTCAATCCTGAAAATGATCTCAGAGGGAGCAGATATAGTGTGCTGCACCGGCGGAATGAGTGTAGACCCCGATGACAAGACGCCGCTCGCGATCAAAAATACCGGCGCAAGGATCGTCTCTTACGGGGCCCCGGTCCTTCCCGGCGCAATGTTCCTGCTCGCCTACTATACTGTGACAGAGGGAGACAACCCCAGAACTGTGACGATCATGGGTCTTCCGGGATGTGTGATGTACGCGAAGAGGACCATCTTCGATCTGGTGCTGCCCCATGTCATGGCGGACGACGAAGTCACTAAAGAGGATCTGGCGTCTCTGGGAGAAGGCGGGCTGTGCCTCAACTGCCCGGTATGCACCTTCCCCAACTG
Organism: uncultured Lachnospiraceae bacterium; assembly: GCA_902801415.1. GTDB lineage: Bacteria > Bacillota > Clostridia > Lachnospirales > Lachnospiraceae > CAG-791. The sequence goes on along the minus strand of CADCIK010000007.1, from coordinate 37,259 downwards.
CGGTTTTGGAAAAGGAAAATAAGCGTGACCGAAGGGTAACCCTTCGCTCAAGGGGTGGAAACTTATGCGCGACCGAAGGGTAACCCTGTGATCACGAGGAGGATGTTATGGAATTCACGCATTTTGATACAGAAGGAAATGCCTGGATGGTCGATGTGGGCGGCAAAGAAGAGACGTCGAGGGAAGCTGTTGCCCGCGGCAGCATTTTCATGAGCAGAGAGTGCTTTGAAAAGGTCAGGGAAGGAAGCATGAAAAAGGGCGACGTGCTGGGCGTGGCCAGGATCGCCGGCATCATGGGGGCCAAGAAAACCTCTGACCTGATCCCGCTCTGTCATATCCTGAATCTGACCAAACTCGCGGTTGAGTTTGAGCTTCACGAAGAAAGAAACGAGATCCGCGCTTTCTGCACAGCAAAGACGACCGGCAGGACCGGTGTTGAGATGGAAGCTCTCACAGGTGTCTCGACGGCGCTTCTGACAGTTTACGATATGTGCAAGGCCGTGGATAAGACGATGGAGATCGGCGGGATCCGCCTGTGCACCAAGAAGGGCGGCAAGAGCGGCGATTTCGTACACCCCGGTGAATTGAAAACGGGCGGAGGAACAGAGTCATGATCGACCGGTATGGAAGAACGATTGATTATCTGCGTATTTCCGTGACAGACCGCTGCAATCTCCGATGCAGATACTGCATGCCGGAGGGGATCGAATCGGTTCCCATGCTGCAGATCCTGACTTTTGAAGAGATCAGGGACGTCGTGCGGGCGGCTGCGGCGAACGGGATCAGGCACATCAAGCTCACAGGGGGAGAACCCCTCGTAAGAAAAGGTCTGCCGGATCTTGTCAGAATGCTTAAGGCCGTGGACGGCATTGAAAAAGTGACGCTGACAACGAACGGGGTATTGCTGGGACTCTATCTGCCTGAACTCATAGAAGCCGGACTGGACGCCGTAAATATAAGTCTGGATACGACAGACAGGCAGAAGTACAAAGAACTCACCGGATCGGATGAGCTTAACACCGTGATGAGCGCCATTCACATCGCCAATGAGCTGGATATACGCGTCAAAGTGAATGCGGTTTCCCTGGATCTCGGTGAAGCAAATATCGGGAACCTGATCGAAATTGCCAGACAGGATCCGATCGATGTGCGCTTTATCGAAATGATGCCGATCGGCTTCGGCAAAAACTTCGAGACAGTGAATCATCGTGACCTGTTCAAAAAACTGGAGACCATGTACAGCGGGATCATGATCGATGAGAGAGAGCACGGATTCGGACCGGCTGTATATTATAAGATTCCCGGATATCTGGGAAGTATCGGTTTGATCAGCGCCATTCACGGCAAATTCTGCAATACCTGCAACAGAATACGCCTCACATCACAGGGATACCTCAAGACCTGCCTCTGCTTCAGCGACGGTGTGGACCTGCGGGCCATCCTCAGGGAGAGTCCGAAAGGGACCGATATTGATCAGGCGCTGCGGGATGCGATCCGGGAGGCGATCCTGCGTAAGCCCGGCGAGCACTGTTTTGACAAGCCGGAAGAGATCACGGAAGAAGCCGGTATGAATGCGATCGGCGGATGAAGAGCATAATATGGAGGAATATATGGCAGACAATATGAAAGGGATCGTAAAAGCGGTCTGCACGAGCCCGGCAAAGGGGACGGAGAAAAAGCCGGTTGCAGAAGCATTCTTTATCGTTGGTCACGGGATTGAGGGGGACGCGCACGCGGGCAAATGGCACAGACAGGTGAGCCTTCTATCCTATGATAAGGTGGAGGCTTTCAATGCGCTCGGGGCGCAGGTCGAGGACGGCGCGTTCGGCGAAAACCTCCTGGTTGAGGGGATCGATTTCAAAAGTCTGCCTGTCGGATCGATTTTCCGATGCGGCACAGTTGTCCTGAAGATGACGCAGATCGGAAAAGAATGTCATACCAGCTGCGCGATCCGAAACAGAGTCGGCGACTGCATCATGCCCAGAGAAGGCGTCTTCGCGGAGGTGCTGGCGGAGGGCGTGATCAGACCCGGCGATGAGATGACTGTGGAACTCCCTGCTGCAGACAGGCCTTTTACGGCAGCTGTCATCACACTCAGCGACAAGGGGGCCAGAGGAGAGCGCGTGGACGAGAGCGGACCTGCAGCCGTCAGTATGCTCGAAGAAGCCGGCTATGAGATCGTTGAGACCATGATCATTCCGGATGAACCTCTGATCCTGAAAAAGGAGCTCATCCGTCTTGCGGACCAGCGCTCTGTCGATCTTGTCATCACAAGCGGAGGCACCGGATTTTCAATGCGGGACCGCACACCGGAGGCGACTATGGAAGTCGCGGATCGAAATGCGCCGGGAATTGCCGAATACATCCGCATGCGATCCATGCAGATCACTGACAGAGCCATGCTCAGCCGTGGGGCGTCCGTGATCCGGAAAGGAACACTGATCGTGAATCTTCCCGGAAGCCCCAAAGCGGTGCGGGAGAGCCTCTCCTTTATCCTTCATTCACTCGATCACGGACTGAAGATCCTGCGCGGGAGCGCCACGGAATGTGCCAGGAAATGATCCTGTGACCCTTTTGTGTAAATAACGGTACCGGGGCACAAGTTCATAGCAGCTGAAAACTGACTGGGCTTGTGCCTCTTACAGGCATCCGTTGTGTTTTATTAAAACGAACGATCGGTTTAAGAATTGACCGGAAAGGAGAAGCAGATGAAAAAAAGATGGATCGGAGCATTCCTTGCGGCAGTTATGACGGCGACAGCGATTGCCGGATGCGGCGGGAGCACTGCGGCGCCGGCCGCGGAAAAAGCGGAAGAAACAGAAGCGGTTTCACTGGCTGAGGAAGAAAGCGCAGAAGAGGCTGAAGAGGCTGCTGCGGAGAACACGCAGAGTGCGGAAGAGCCCGTGGAGATCCAGGTCTTTATCGCTGCCTCGCTGAATACAGTCATGCAGGAAGTCGCGGCCAAATACAATGAGACGCATCCGGATGTCAGCATCGTCTTCAACGCGGACTCCTCCGGCAAACTCCTCACACAGATCGAAGAGGGATATACCTGCGACGTATTCTTCTCTGCCGCGCAGAAACAGATGAATGCACTCGAGGAGGACGGACTGATCGTTGAAGGTACACGTGCCAACGTGCTTAACAATCAGGTTGTTGTGATCAAACGCAAGGATACGGAGAGCGAAGTGACAGGACTTGCCGATATCGGCAAGGCGTCCAGCTTAGCACTTGCGGACGGGTCCGTCCCTGTGGGAAAATATACAAGGCAGGCTCTCATGAATCTGGGGATCCTGGCTGAAACGGAGGACCCTTCTGTCTACACGACCCAGGAAGTATCCGATGCTCTGGGCGGCGTCGAGATCTCCGAGCAGGGCAATGTATCCCAGGTCCTTACGGCAGTCCTGGAAGGATCCTGTGAAGCGGGAACCACCTATCTGTCTGACACATACGGACATGAAGACAGCCTGGATATCATTGAGACAGTCAGCTATGATCTGACGGGCAATGTCATTTACCCGGTCTGTCAGGTCGTAAACGATGAAGCAGATGAAGCGGAAACTGCAGCAGCGGCTGATTTTGTGACATTCATTACTTCAGATGAAGCAAAAGCGATTTTTGACGCGTATCTTTTTGATACAAATGTAGAGTGAATGATCTGCCGCCGGCATATACCTCTGAAGAATGAGGAAAACTGAGGAATACGATGGAAGCAGTACTTGAAACGCTGAAACGGCTCGACTGGAGCCCGCTGTACATATCGATCAAGACGGGGATCGTCGCGACGTTCATTTCTTTCTTTCTGGGAATCTTTGCGGCCCGGAAGGTGCTGAGGGCGTCTGACAAGGTCAGAGCGGTGGCTGACGGTATTTTGACAATGCCGCTTGTGCTGCCGCCGACTGTGGCGGGCTTCTTTCTGCTGCTTTTCTTCAGCCGGAGAAGGCCTCTCGGAATCCTCCTCTACGAGGGATTCGGGATCAAAGTGGTGCAGTCCTGGCTGGGCTGCATCATTGCGGCGACCGTGATCGCGTTTCCGCTGATGTACCGAAACGCGAGGGCAGCCTTCGAACAGATCGACGCCAACCTGGTATATGCCGCGAGAACTCTCGGAATGTCTGAGACAAGGATCTTCTGGACAGTGGTCATGCCGACGGCGGGACCGGGAATAGTCTCCGGAACGATCCTGACTTTTGCCAGGGCTATGGGTGAATACGGCGCCACCAGCATGCTTGCCGGAAACATACCGGGAAAGACGGCCACAGTCTCCCAGAGGATCGCCATGGTCATTCAGGATGGGGATTATGTGACAGCCGGAGTGTGGACAGCAGTTGTGATCGCGATCGCGTTTGTGTTCATCTTTGTGATGAATCTGATCTCCGCAAAGGCTGTGAAAGGCGGAAAGCGCTGGTGAGATATGTACCTGAATATGGACATTGTCAAAAAACTGAATGATTTCACGCTCCGGATCAGCTATGAGGGAAGTGCCGCGAGGATCGGGATCCTGGGGGCCTCCGGCTGCGGCAAGAGCATGACTCTCAAATCGATCACCGGGATTGAAAAACCGGACAAGGGCAGGATCGTTCTGGGGGACAGGACTCTGTTCGACACTTCCGGGAAGATCAATCTCCGTCCTCAGGAGCGCAGGGTCGGCTATCTGTTTCAGAACTACGCTCTGTTCCCGACTATGACAGTAGAGCAGAATATCATGGCGGGTCTGCACGGAAGAGGCGTTGACGCCTCGAAACGTGTAAAAGAGATGATCGGAAAATTTCAGCTGGAAGGGCTGGAGAAGAGAAGACCGGGGGAACTGTCCGGCGGACAGCAGCAGAGAGTGGCGCTGGCAAGGATCATGGCCTACAGGCCGGAGGCGCTTCTTCTGGACGAGCCGTTTTCAGCCATGGACTACTTTCTGCGTGAGCGGCTGCGCCTGGAACTGATGGAAGTTCTGCGGGAATATGAAGGGCTTTCGGTGCTCGTCACCCATGACCGGGATGAGGCTTATCAGCTGTGTGATCACCTGCTCCTTTTAAAAGACGGATCCGTGATCGCGGAAGGGCCGACCAAAGAACTGTTTGAGCGGCCGCATACAGCAGAAGCCGCCAGGCTTACAGGTTGCAAAAATATCTCGCGGATCGTACCGCTGGGACCCCATCGGATCTGCGCGCCGGATTGGGGAGGGCTGGAGCTCACAACAGCGGAAACTGTGACGGACGAGATCTCCTATGCGGGCATACGGGCACACGACTTCGCTCCGCTGGATCAGGATGCCGCGCAGCTATACGCGCAACAGGGCCGGAATGTGATCTCTGTCGGCGGACTTACGGTCACGGAACTGCCTTTCGAGTGGTACGTGACGCTGTCCTGCGGCCTGTGGTGGAAGCTGCCCAGGGATATGCATGATCATGGATTTGAAAGCCGCATCCCGGCGGCACTGACGGTGGATCCTTCCTCGATCATGCTGCTGCGGTGATGTGAAAGGCCATGGAATCGGAAGCAGAGGGGAGCAAATTGCTCCTGAAAACTTCGTCCGGACATTTCATAATGACTTTATAGCGGAGGGACAGCGTCTCTGTACAGAAAACGGCTGTCACATTCAGACACAAGGGGGACATCGATCCCCCTTTTCTGCATGCTGCGGAGCTTGAAATTCATCAGTCCGGGGCTGACGTCCATGGAAAGACAGAGTGCGCCAAAATCTGCATCCGGCCGCTGCACGCACTCAAGCACATCCTCGTCCGCAAGCAGCAGATCCGCCGCGAACAGATTGGCCTCATATTCCGTATTGCTCCTCTTGTCATAGACGGCCGTGTCAAACAGAGGAGCCGTTTTCAGCGCCTCCGCGTGCAGCACAATATGGCCCAGTTCATGGGCTGCTACAACGCGCTGCTCGGACGCGGGCAGATTTCCGTTGATCCCGGCAAAATACTGGCGCAGGAAATAGCGTGTAAATCCCTTGGTACGGGTCAGGTCATAGTAGAACCGGACCTGCACGTGCATGGCGTCCATGAGTTCAAAGGGATCGCGGGTCCCGTAGCGCCGGACCAGTTTCCCGATCACCTGATAGACGTAAAGTCTGCTCATCGAAAGCCTCCTCAGACAGTAGCGTTCTCATCGCCGGCAGAGCTGTCCGCCGCGTCACTTCTGTATTTCACAGGCGTATACTTCTTCGCGTTCTCCTTGGCTTCCCAGAACATTTCCATAAAATGCTTCCCGATCATATCGATATCTTCCGGGGACAGGTCGCCGCCCGCGAACATCGCGCGGGTGCTGTCAAGAAAGGCCTGCGCCTGCTTCTGTCCTCTGGTCCCGTATTCCTCCGCAGCCCTTGTCAAAAACAATTCCTGCTCGCCCCTGAGATATTCTTCGCTGCAGGACAGGGCGCCGGCGAGCTTTTCGTAGACCGCCTGGCTGCGGGGATACTTGCCCCCGTTTTCCCAGTTGCGCACAGTGCGCTTTGTCACACCTGTCATAGCGGCCAGTTCCTCCTGGGAACAGCCGTTCTGTATACGCAGTGCTCTTACCTTTTCTCCGAACGTCATATCTGTTTCTCCTTTAATATGCGCATTCCCTGCCTGCAAAAAAGTGAAATTAAGAGGAAATTTAATTTCCTCTATTGTAACTCCCGTTTCCCTGCATGTCAACAGAATACCCCCTTGACACGAATATACGTTCGAAATATACTGATTGCAAGAGGAAATTAAAAGGCAATAGGGGAAATTTAATTGCATTCCGAAGTATATGATCGCATATAGCAAGTAGAGAAAAAGAAGTACAGACTATGGAAAGAGTAATCCTTCATTCCGACTGCAACTGCTTTTACGCCAGCGTAGAGATGCTGCATCATCCGGAACTGGCCGGGAAGCCCCTGGCAGTCGGAGGCGATCCGGAGCAGCGGCACGGGATCATACTGACAGCCAATTACATAGCAAAGAGAGCCGGCGTCAAGACAGGAACCGCCCTGTGGGAGGCGAGACAGGCCTGCCCGGGTCTGGTCATTGTTCCGCCGAGGATGGATCTGTATCTGCGCTTTTCGAACCTGACCAGAGAGATCTACAGAGAATATTCGGATCTTGTCGAGTCCTATGGACTGGACGAGTGCTGGATCGACTGCACGCAGAGCGAGGCCTGCATGGGAAACGGACCTGACCTGGCCGCGGAGATCTCGGCCCGGATCAAAAGGGAGCTCGGGATCACGGTCAGCATAGGCGTCAGCTGGAACAAGATCTATGCCAAGTTCGGATCGGACTACAGAAAACCGGACGCGATCACGGTCATCGACAGAGATAATTACAGGGATATCGTGTGGGAAAGTCCTGTGGAGGACCTGCTCTTTGTGGGGAGGGCTACCAGCAGGAAACTGCACAGGTTCGGGATCCTTACGATCGGAGACCTGGCGCAGACGGACCCCTCTCTTCTGAAGGATATTTTCGGCAAGATGGGCCTGGTGCTGTCGGCCTTCGCAAGAGGGGAGGACCAGACGCCGGTGGCGGCGGAATACAGCGAAATGCCGGTCAAGAGCATAGGGAACAGCACGACAACGCCGAGAGACCTGACGACAGAGCAGGACGTGAAAATGGTGCTCTACATGCTGTCGGAGAGCGTGGCGTCGCGCCTTCGCAGGCACGGATTCGTGGGAGATGTGGTGGAGATCTACGTCAGGGACGGAGATCTGTCCGGCTTTTCGAGGCAGCACAAGATCGATATGCCCACTAATATCTCTGAGGAGATCGCGCAGGAATCGATGCGGCTTTTCAGGGAGAACTACAGATGGGAGAAGCCGATCCGCAGCGTGGGCGTGAGGGTCACACACTTAAAAATGGAAAATTACCCGTACCAGCTCAGTCTTTTTACCGATCCGGCATGGAGAGAGAAACAGCTGAAGGCGGATCTGGCGGTGGATGAGATCCGGGACCGGTTCGGATTTCAGGCGGTGCGGAGAGGACTGATGCATGTGGACGCGAAGCTGTCTGAGGAGGACGCGCAGACCCATGTTGTACACCCCCATGGCTATTTCGAGAGAGGAAATCAGACAGGAATCTGAGACAGGGACATTCATTCAGGGACATTCAATTCAAGGACATTCATTCAGAGACAGGAGGTGAAGAAAAGTGCCTCACACAGATACCAATATCAGCAGAGACGCTCTCAGAAGTTATGGAATGCAGCCGGCGAGGCAGGAGCGGCGGCAGAAAGAAGCGGAAGAAGAGCGGAACTACAGCGGGACATTCCGGGTCTACGGGGATGAGGAGGCGGTCAACCCGGCCAAGGTCTATGTGGACGTACTGGCGGAGTTTTCCAAGGAAGGAGTGCTGCGGCCCTGCAGGATCACATGGGAGGACGGCCGCAGATACATGATCGACCGCGTCAAGAAATGTGAGAGGAGAGCAAGCCGGAAGGCGGGAGGAATGGGACTCATGTACACCTGTATGGTGGGCGGACAGGAAGTCAATCTTTTCTATGAGGAAAATATGAAGTGGTTTGTGACAAGAAAATAAATAAATAATTACATAATGTTACAGAAATATTCAATTATTGCAATAAATATGTTATAATGTGCGCGTAATAATGCGCAGTCGAGAGGCTGCTACATGTGGAGAGCACTATATGATAAAACGATTTGCAGCAATAATTGGAATACTCCTGATGATCTTTACGGCTTTGCCGGTACAGGCGGCTGCGGCCGGAAACGGATCCGCCTCAGCAGTCATGCAGAGCGGCAGGACCGGGACAGAAAACAAAGGCCTTCAGGCGGCCGCGCGCGGAACAGATATTTTCCGATATCTGGGAAACGGATGGCATAAGAGAGACGGAAGCTGGTTCTATCTGCGGAACGGAAAGGCCCTCACAGGCTGGATCCGGGACGGCGGGAAGTGGTATTTCCTGGGCAGAGACGGGAAGATGAAGACCGGCTGGATGAAGATCAGCGGAAAATGGTATTACTTTACGCGCAGCGGTGCCATGAAGACAGGCTGGCTGAAAGATAAGGGCAAGTGGTATTATCTTTTGTCCGGCGGCGCTATGAAAAAGGGATGGCTGAAGATCGGAGGGAAAACCTATTACCTGACTTCAGGCGGAACGAGAAAGACCGGCTGGCTGACACTGAAAGGAAAGAAGTACTATTTTGGCGCAGACGGCGTTCTTGACGCAGAGAAAACGGAAGCGGCGGATAGGGCCGGAGCTGAGAAGGATACTTCCTCCGCGTCATCAGCAGTGAATGAAATAAAGGAAACCGGCAACAAGGCTGAGACAGAGAACACTGCGCAGAGTACAGGAGAGAAGAAGACAAATGCCGGCAGCAGAGCCCGCACCAAGGGAGAACTCGTCGCCCAATACGCGCTGCAGTTTGTAGGGAATCCGTACGTATACGGCGGAAACAGCCTGACCAAGGGAACAGACTGCTCGGGATTTGTGATGCTGATCTACCGCCATTTCGGGGTGAGCCTTCCGCATTACGACGCGGCGATCCGCACGAAGGGAAAGAGTGTCGCTTCCCTGAGGGAGGCGAAGGCCGGGGATATCATATGTTATTATGGCCATGTGGCGATCTATCTCGGGGACGGCAGGATCGTGCATGCATCCAACAGCCGCGACGGGATCAAGATCAGCGAGAGAGCGGATTACCGGACAATTGCGGGAATCCGCAGGATCTTTGACTGACTGTGCGATCTGTAAAGGACCGGGAAACGGAGGAGTAGTATGAGAAGACGAAGAGGAAGCCTTTGGATCGGTCTGCTTCTGGCAGTGATCCTGACCATAGGAAGCCTGACCGGCTGCCGCAGCGGCGGATCAGCACAACAGCCGCAGGAAAGCGCAGCTGTTCTTCAGACGATCACGGAGGAAGAGAGCCCGGGAATCCAGGAGGCTCAGCAGGATACACAGGAGGAAGCCGGACAGGAAGACGGACCCGGCTCAGGTCAGGAAACGCCGGACGAGGCAGCGCCCGGGCAGGCGGCTCCGGAAGATGATCTGCCGTCCATCGATGAAGACGGAAGCTATACGACCAAAGAGGACGTCGCGCTATATATTCATACGTATGGAAAGCTGCCGTCCAACTTTATCACCAAGAAAGAGGCTGAAAAGCTGGGCTGGGACGGGGGATCACTGGAACCTTACGCGCCGGGAAAATGCATTGGCGGCAATTATTTCGGAAACTATGAGGGGCTGCTTCCGGACGGTAACTATAAAGAATGCGATATTGATACACTGGGAAAGAAGAAGAGAGGAGCCAGACGGATCATCTATTCGGATGACGGCCGGATCTATTATACGGATGATCATTATGAATCCTTTACGCAGCTGTACTAGCAGCTGCCAGACTACATAAGAGGAGGTGCCCGTCTATGAATAACGAATATGTCATCGATCTTGCGGGTGTGACAGCCCGAAAGGAATTGCATGAGAGGATTGAAGCGGCTCTTCCGGTCCCGGAATGGTATGGGAAAAATCTGGACGCGCTTCACGACGTTCTGACAGACCCTTGCTTTGGCGGCAGCTGTCTGGTTTTATTCATGAACTGCGCGGAATTTGCTGAGAGTATGCCCCGATATTATGCCGCCATGCAGCAGATGTGCAGAGCAGCGGCTGACGCGAATCCGGGACTGATGGTGGAATTTGCCAACTGATCACGGCCGGATCCGGAATGCGGATTTCGGAAACCGGACAATGCTTGGCGCGACTGACTGAAGATTGTTTTTTAATTGACAATTGCTACGTGTTACCGCATAATGATTTTATAAAAATTTTACATTTTTATATGCTTCAGAGAGGTGTTTTTGTGCAAGATGAACGAGTGGTGATTATAACAGATCTCCATGGCTGTCTCGATGAGTGCAAGCAGCTTCTGGATAAGCTGGATTTTGACAAGACGAGGGACAGGCTGATCAATCTGGGAGATACGATTGACCGCGGCCCGCAGATCTACGAACTGTTTGTGTTCTTAAGAGAGCTGAAAGAGGAAATGGGAGACCGGTGTGTCCTTTTGCGGGGCAACCATGAGCAGATGATGCTTGACGCAACGGGCGGATCCTCGCGCGATAAGGAACTCTGGTACTTGAACAGCGGAGAGAAGACGGTATTCTCATTTATCAATCACAAGCATAAGATCAAGGAGTTCCGCGACTGGTATGAGCAGATGCCGTACTACTATATAGATGAGAGGTTTCAATGTGTTCACGCCTGCCTGCAGGACGAAGATCCTGCTGAGAATGACGTGATGACACTGATCTGGGGACGGGATACGGATTATTCCGGGAAACTTGTTCTGACAGGGCACACGCCCTATAAGATGCCTCTGTATTTTAACGGGACACAGCCCATGGGCGTAGTGAAAGAGGGAATCTGGGGAGAACTGCCTGAAACGGGCATGATCGCGATGGATACAGGCTGCGTGTATGGAAACCGCCTCACCGGTCTGGTGATCGAGGGGACCCGCTTCAAAGCGGAATCAGTCCCGTCCTCTGTAACGCCTAAACGGAGATAAAAGGGACGGAACAGGTACGGGTGATGCGATAAACGGATCATAGAACAGAGTGTGAATGGGAAATGGCACCTCTGTTTTCATGATAAATGGAGAGCACAAAGGATTCACGCCGCTGCGGCTTTCCATCAACAAATGAAACCGGCGTGTGCAATTGAAAGGGGTACGAATATGAGAATCACAGACCTTCTGAAGAAGGAGAGCATTTCGCTCAAGGCTACGCCTTCCAACAAGGCGGAGTGCCTGGAAATGGCGATCTCCCTGATGGAGAAAGCGGGCAACATTTCCGACTACAAGGCATACAAGGAGCAGGTCTTCTTCCGTGAGACAGAGGGAACAACCGGTATCGGCGACGGTATCGCGATCCCTCACGGCAAATGCGACGCAGTCAAGAGCCCGGGACTTGCAGCAATGGTCATTCCGAACGGCGTTGAATATGAAGCGCTCGACGGAGAACCGGTCGATCTTCTGTTCCTGATCGCGGCACCCAATACAAAGGATAATGTTCATCTGGATGTACTGGCCAAGCTTTCCAGACTCCTCATGCACGAAGATTTCGTAAAAGGTCTGAAAAGCGCAGCTACACCGGATGAGTTCCTCGCGATCTGCGACAAATATGACGTGGAAGAGGCAGCTCCCGTAAAGGCGGCAGCACCTGTCAGTTCCGGCAAGAAGATCCTCGCTGTTACAGCATGCCCGACCGGCATCGCTCATACTTACATGGCAGCAGAAGCGATCCAGAAGGCAGCAGAAGCGAAGGGATGCTGGGTCAAGGTTGAGACCAGAGGTTCCTCCGGTGCCAAGAACGTGATCACAGCACAGGAAATTGCTGACGCAGACGGCGTTATCCTCGCAGTTGATACCAAGGTTCCCACTGACCGCTTCAATGGCAAGAAGGTCATTACCTGCCAGGTATCCGATGGTATCTCTAAGGCCGATCAGCTGGTAGACAGGATCATCAATGGCGACGCGCCTGTGTTTACTGCTGAAAACGCTGCAGCGGCAGAGGCGAGCTCCAGCGGCGGCGACAGCCTTGGCCACAAGGCATATATGGACCTGATGAACGGCGTATCCCATATGCTTCCGTTCGTCGTCGGCGGCGGTATCCTGATCGCTCTTGCATTCCTTGTTGACGGTCTTGCAGGCGCTCCTCAGGACGGTAACTTCGGTTCCTTTACGCCTGTCGCTGCAACCCTGAAGGGAATCGGCGGCGTGGCATTCGGCTTCATGCTCCCTGTCCTTGCCGGTTATATCGCTGAGTCCATCGGTGACAGACCCGCTCTGGCAGTCGGTTTTGTAGGCGGTATGATCGCTGCAAACGGCAAGTCCGGATTCCTTGGCGCTCTTGTAGCAGGTTTCCTTGCCGGCTATATCATCCAGGTCCTCAAGAAGATGACCGACAAGCTTCCGGATGCAATTGAGAAGATCGCACCCGTTCTGATCTTCCCGCTGTTCGGTATTCTGATCATCGGATTGTGTATGAACTTTGTGATCGAGCCGATCGTCGGTGCTATCAACACAGGACTTAACAATGGTCTTGCAAGCATGGGCGGAACATCCAAGCTTCTGCTCGGCGCGATCGTCGGCGGCATGATGGCGATCGACATGGGCGGCCCCTTCAACAAAGCGGCTTACCTGTTCGGAACAGCCTCCATCGCGTCCGGCAACTATGACATCATGGCAGCAGTCATGATCGGCGGTATGACACCTCCCTGCGCGATCGCTCTTTCCACGCTCCTGAGCAAGAATAAATGGACGAAGACCGAGCGCGACAACGGTCCTGTCAACTTCATCATGGGCCTTTCCTTCATCACTGAGGGCGCTATCCCTTATGCGGCAGCTGATCCTGCACGTGTAATTCCCAGCTGCGTGATCGGTTCAGCAGCCGCAGGACTTTGCTCCGAGCTGTTTGGCTGCACACTGATGGCTCCTCACGGCGGAATCTTCGTATTCCCTGTTGTCGGTAATCCCTTCATGTACCTTGTCAGCCTTGTAGTGGGAACACTTGTCAGCTTCTTCATGCTGGCACTGCTCAAGAAGGATGTCGTAGAATAAAAGATTTTATCCAATGACAGTATCCTGCAGTCAGTTAACTGCAAAAAAAGACTGCCGCAATCATTGTTGCGGCAGTCTTTTTATATTTGATTTCAGGCAAGTGCCTGTTCGAGATCCGCGATGATATCGTTGACGTTCTCGATTCCGACAGACAGACGGATCAGATCCGGTCCGACGCCGCCTGCGATCAGCTCTTCGTCAGTGAGCTGGCGGTGCGTGGAGTTTGCCGGATGCAGTACACAGGTGTGTGCATCTGCTACATGTGTTGCGATCATGGCAACTTTGAGTTTCTTCATAAACTCTTCAGCAGCAGCTCTGCCTCCCTTGAGACCAAAGGAGATGACGCCGCAGGTGCCGTTGGGCATATACTTCCTGGCGCGCTCATAATACTTGTCGCCGGGAAGGCCGGGATAGGTGACCCATGCGACCTTCTCATGGCCCTGCAGGTACTCTGCGACCTTCTGCGCGTTCTCGCAGTGTCTGGGCATACGAACGGCCAGGGACTCCAGTCCGAGATTCAGGAAGAAAGCGTTCATGGGAGCCTGGATGGAACCGAAGTCTCTCATCAGCTGCGCTGTGCACTTGGTGATGAACGCACCGCCCAGACCGAATTTCTCGGCGTAAGTGATCCCGTGATAGGAGTCATCGGGAGTGGTCAGTCCCGGGAACTTGTCAGCGTGTGCCATCCAGTCGAATTTGCCGCCGTCGACGATCGCGCCGCCAACAGATGTGTCGTGTCCATCCATGTATTTGGTCGTGGAATGTGTGACGATATCCGCACCCCACTCAATGGGTCTGCAGTTAATAGGGGTGGCAAATGTGTTGTCGACGATCAGCGGAACACCATGTGCATGCGCTGCATTTGCAAAACGCTCGATGTCAAATACTACAAGAGCGGGATTTGCAATAGTCTCACCGAAAACGGCCTTGGTATTAGGCTTGAAAGCGTTCTCCAGTTCCTCGTCGCTGCAGTCGGGATCCACAAACGTGAAGTCAATGCCCATCTTGCGCATGGTTACGTTGAACAGATTGAATGTGCCTCCGTAGATGGTAGAAGCGCATACAACGTGATCTCCGCAAGTTGCAATATTGAAGATACTGAAGAAGTTAGCAGCCTGTCCGGAAGAAGTCAGCATACCGGCGGTACCGCCTTCCAGGGCACAGATCTTAGCCGCGACCATATCGTTGGTGGGATTCTGCAGACGTGTATAGAAATAACCGGACGCCTCAAGATCGAACAGTTTTCCCATATCTTCGCTGGTGTCATATTTAAAAGTTGTGCTCTGAATGATCGGGATCATTCTGGACTCTCCGTTTTTGGGCGTATATCCGGCCTGAATGCACATTGTTTCTCGTTCCATTTTCAACTACCTCCAATCCTGGGACCTCTCCTTTTCGGACCCGTTTCTGTATTACATCTTAAAAGAAGTTGCTGTGGATGGCAAATACTAATTTGCGCGTTTCAAAAAAGCGCAGCGCAATACGAACAGCATTGTTTTGCCGGTATCTGTGTTCCTGTTCGGAATTTTGACCCTTGTATTGGATTGTCTGCACAAATTGAACATGGTATCATTAAACAAGGATCAACAGTATTCGGAGGTAATACATGGCACAGGATAATAAAGTATATGTAATCGGACATAAAAACCCGCATGCGGATTCTGTTGCAGCGGCCATCGCTTACGCGGCCTATAAGAGAGAGCAGGGCATTGACGCGGTTCCCTGTGTTCTTGGCAAGATCAACAAGGGGTCCAAGTATCTGCTGGATCGCTTCGGATTTGAAAAGCCGATGCTTCTTGAAACCGCGCAGGTTCGCCTGGACGAAGTGGACCTTGCATCGCCCATTGCGATCACACCGGAGACGACGATCTTTGAATCAGTCCATCTGATGGACAAAGAGAAGAGAGAGGGATTTGCAGTTGTCGATGAAGAAAAGAAAATATTGGGCTGGGTCTCCAAATCGGATCTTGCCAATATCGCGCTCAACGACACAAAGCTCCTGCACGGTATGCTGCGGGATACTCCGACGGAATACATCGCCAAGACGATCAGCGGCAGCGTCATATATGATGACGCGGAACGGCATCTCAACGGCAAGGTCAGTATACTGACCATGACCAATAAGGATAACCTGGAAGACTATGATGTAACAGACAGGATCGTCATTACGGGAAGTAATAAGAAAGCGCAGAAGATCCTGATCGAAAAAGGCGCCGGAATGCTGATCATTATCTGGGAGATGAAGGTAGATGACAGTGTAATTAAGCTGGCCGAAGAGCATCACTGCACGATCATTCTGTCCGGATACGGCGCGATGAACACATCCCGCTATCTGTTTTTTGCCCCGCCGGTCCGCATGATGATGACGAAGAAACCTATGAAATTCTACGTCCATGAACTGGCTGAGGACGCCGGCAGGAAGATGGGACGCGCGCAGTTCCGCGCATTCCCGGTTGTGGATGAGGAGGAACATCTGATCGGCTATCTGATGCGCCATCACATCTTAAACTACAATGACAAGCAGTTGATCCTGGTAGACCACAACGAGTTTTCACAGTCTGTAAAGGGCATTGAGAAGGCAAGAGTGCTGGAAGTTATCGATCACCACAGAGTGACTGATTTCTCCACATCCAGACCGGTCAGTTTCAGAAATGAGATCGTGGGAAGCACATGTACGATTATCGCTACGATCTTCAGAGAGAACCAGGTGCCGATCGAGGAAAATCTGGCCGGACTTATGCTGGGCGGCCTTCTCTCAGACACCATGAACCTGCAGACACCTACAACGACGGATAAAGACGTGCAGACGGCCAATATTCTTGCCGCGCTCGCAGGACTTGATCTGGACCGGTTCACAGAGGAGCTGTTCTCCGTAACAGAAGACGAGGGAGGTTCTCTGGAGGAACTGATGAACAGAGACATTGTTTTCGAGGATGTCATGGGCGTCAGGCTGATGCTGACCAAGGTCAACGTGCCGCAGGTGGAACCCTACAGAGACAGGGCGGAGGATATGCAGCATACGCTGGATGTTCTCACCAAAAACAAGAACGCGGACATCGGTATCCTGTCTATCACATCGGCGCTGGAAAACAGATCGATCCTGTTCGGTGCCGGCGACAAAGCGAACTGGCTCTTCGAAGCTTATCCGGATCCGGAGGGAGAGCCTCACAGCATTCATGAAGGACTTATATCCCGCAAGATGCAGATCCTTCCCAGTATCTCTTCCGTGATCAGTAAGTATGCATGATCGAACATTATTAAAGCCCCGGCATTCAGCCGGGGCTTTTTGAAAGAAAAGGAGGATGAAAAAGACAATTCGTATCTCTTATCCCATGATCACCTGCACGTCATATTCTTTCTTTCCCTTTTCATAAGGGATCACATGTCCGGAAATCTCTTTTCCGTCAACGATCATTTTCTTAACTCCCTTTTGCACATGATCCGGATTCTGCACACGGATATTATAAACGCCGTCCCTGTAAACGCGTCTGATCGTGAAATCGCCGAAATCATCGGGGATGCAGGGATCGACGCTGAGTCCGCTGAGAGTCGGATATACACCCAGAATATACTGGGAAATATCTGTAAAGGTCCATGCAGCGGTGCCTGTCAGCCAGCTGTTCTTGCCTTCTCCGAAGTTGGGAGCGTCAGGTCCGGCGACCATCTGCGAATAGACGTAAGGCTCTGTCTTGTGGATCTCGCTGAACTCCTCGACACAGGAAGGACAGGTCTTCCAATAAACTTCAAAAGCTCTGTTCCCTCGTCCCATAACAGTCTCCGCGATGGAAACCCAGGGATTATTGTGGCAGAAGATTCCCGCGTTTTCCTTGTATCCGGGCGGATAGGAGGAGACTTCACCGAGTTCAAGATGATAACGGGTATAAGCGGGCTGCAGAAGTGCGATACCATAGCGGGAATCAAGGATCTCTTTGACACTGTCGAGTGCCTGCAGCGCTTCTCCGGTCTCCTTACCGACACCTGCCAAAACACAGAAACCCTGGGGCTCGATAAAGATCTGTCCTTCTTCGCACTCGTGAGAGCCGACTTTGCTGCTGTACGCATCATAGGCACGCAGGAACCACTTTCCATCCCAGCCTGCTGTGAGCAGTGTTTTCTCCATTTCGAGACCTTCTTTGCGGATCTCAGAAGCTTCCTCTGTGAGACCTGTCAGGTCACAAAGCGCTGCATACTCCTCAGCGTATTTAACAAACATACCGCCGATGAAAACTGATTCCGCTACAGGTCCCTCGCTGGGGCCTGATGTCTGGAAGGATTCACCTGAATGCTCGGAGAAACAGTTGAGATTGAGACAGTCGTTCCAATCCGCACGTCCGATCAGAGGAAGTCCGTGAGGGCCCTTGTGGGTGATCGTATACCGGATACTCCGGCGCAGATGCTCCATAAGAGGCTGTGCCAGAGAAGCGTTGTTATCAAAAGGAACTGACTCTTCCAGAATAGAGACATCACCTGTCTCTCGAATATAAGCGCTTACAGCGGCAATGAGCCAGAGAGGATCATCATTGAATCCGCTTCCGATATCAGCGTTTCCTTTTTTGGTCAGAGGCTGATACTGATGATAGGCGCTTCCATCAGGAAACTGTGTGGCCGCTATATCCAGGATCCTTTCCCTGGCGCGCGTCGGGATCAGGTGAACAAAGCCGAGCAGATCCTGACAGGAGTCACGGAAACCCATGCCTCTTCCGATACCGGATTCATAGTATGAAGCGCTGCGGGACATATTGAAAGTGATCATGCACTGGTATTGATTCCAGATATTGACCATTCTGTCAACTTCCGGGCGGCTGCTGGTGACATGGAAGCGGGAGAGAAGCCCTTCCCAGTATTCATTCAGATGCTCAAAAGCCTTTATAACTGATCCGCGGTCATGGTATTTGCGGATCATGGCACGGGCGCGCTCCTTGTTGATCACACCATAGGATTCCCACTTTTTGTCAACAGGATTTTCAACGTAAGTGAGCTGGAAAATGATGCTTGTGCTCTCACCGGGCTCGAGCTTTACAGGAAGCTCAAAGACGGCGCAGGGTGACCAGCCGCTTGCCACAGTGTTTTTACAAGAGCCCGTTCTCACGACTTCAGGCATCGCGGGACTCTGGTAGGAACCGATGAAAGAGCGTCTGTCTGTATCGAAACCGCTGACCGCGCGGTTCACAGAAAAGACCGCATACATATTGCGGCGCTCCCTGTACTCTGTCTTGTGGTAGATCGCAGCGTAATCGAGCGCGCTGTAATCGCTGATTGAAGCAGCTGCAGGCTTTTTCAGGCCGCTGATCTCATAGCCGAGGTTGGACTCGATCTCAACTTCACCGGTTGAAAGATTTCTCTGGAAGTTCTTCTGATCATCATCCGCATCCCAGAGGCACCATTCTACATAAGGAAATACTTTGATCTCCTTTACGGCATCGGAGTCGTTTTTAAGGTCGAGCAGCATGATCTCGCATGTGCCGCCCATAGGAACAAAGTTCAGCTGATCCGCTGTGATCCCGTCTTTAGAGGAGTGGAAGCGTGTATAACCCATTCCGTGTCTGCATGTATAGCTGTCCAACTCTGTCTTGGAGGGCTGCCATGCAGTATTCCAGACCTGCTCACCATCCTTTATATAGATATACTTGCCGTTTCCGTCGTAGGGAACATCGTTATAGCGATAGCGGGTCATACGGAGAAGCCTGGCGTCTTTATAAAATGAATAGCCTCCGGCGGTGTTGGAGATCAGCGTAAAGAAGTCCTGATTGCCCAGATAATTGATCCAGGGAAGAGGGGTCCTGGGCGTTGTGATCACGTACTCCCTGTTGGCGTCGTCGAAATAACCGAATTTCATAATACCTCCCTGTTGAGAATTTAAGTTAAGAAACCTTGTTAAGTGTATTATAGATGCGGCCAAATGCAAGCACAACGGTAACAGTGTTTAAAAATACGTAAACGATTTAGATAAATATTCACAAAACTCACTATTTAAGTTGTATTTTCGGACAAAAGAGTAAAAAAGTTAAGTATATTTTTCACAAACATCCTATAAATGACCGAAAATAGCAAAAAATATCTTGAAAACGTCGTTAAAAAGAGCTAGAGTTAAATTACAAAATCGTTTAAGTGATTTAAACGACTTCGAAATGAAAGTTGCGGTCAGGCACTGATTTAGGAGGCATACATGGTTTCAATGAAAGATCTTGCGGCTGCCTGCAATGTATCAATCGCAACCGTCAGCAAGGCCCTGAACGATCAAAGGGATGTCAGCGAAAAGACCAAAGAGATGGTCAGGAAAAAAGCAAAGGAAATGGGATATTTTCCCAACTCCGCTGCCAAGGCTCTTAAGACAAACAGATCTTATAATATAGGCGTTCTGTTTGTTGACGAAGCGCAAAGCGGCCTGACCCATGACTTTTTCGCAAATGTTCTGGACAGCTTTAAGAGAACGATCGAGCGCAAAGATTATGATCTGACTTTGATCAATTGTAATAAGAAGCGCAGCGATTCAATGAGCTATCTGGAGAGAGCAAGGTACAGAGGTTTTGACGGAGTCGCAATTGCCTGCATCGATTTTAAGGACCCGGAAGTGATCGAACTTGTTGACAGCAATATTCCGGTTGTGACGATCGACTATATTTTCAACAACCGGATCGCCGTCATTTCGGACAACATCAAAGGGATGCATGACCTCGTTACATATGTATACGGCAAGGGTCACCGGAAGATCGCCTACATACATGGGAGAGATTCTTCGGTCACACAAGCCAGGGTTTCCTCATTCTATACCACTTGCGCGCAGTTGGGGATCGAGGTGCCCGAGGAGTATATCAAAGAGGCCAAGTACAGAGATACAAAAGGAACCTACGAGAAGACGCTGGAGCTTCTGGATCTGCCTGATCCGCCCACTTGTATCCTGTACCCCGATGATTTTGCCGGATTCGGAGGCATCAATGCGATCAGGGAGAGAGGACTTCGTATACCGGAGGATATCTCGGTAGCCGGATATGACGGACTTCGGATCGGAAGACACTTAGAGCCCAGGCTCACGACGATCCGTCAGGATACCGAGAAGATCGGAAGAGAGGCGGCAGAGAACCTGATCCATCTGATCGAGCATCCAAGAGCGACGATCATAAGGCCGATCGTGGTCGAGGGCGAACTCTATGAAGGAGAAACGGTCGGAGACATCAGCCGGGATGAAGATGAATAAGGCCGGCAGCTTGTAAACAGTGAGCAGTATTAATAAGAAATGGCAAAAACCGCATACGCGGATTGCAAATAACAACAAAATCTAACCGTCACACAATGGGGTGTGCGGGAAATAAAAGGGAGGTTTACCTAATGAAAAAAAGAGCACTTAGTCTGATTCTTGCAACAGCTATGGTCGCCGGATCTCTCGTAGCCTGCGGCGGAAGCACCGGAGCGGCTTCTTCCGAGCCTGCAGCAGAGGCAGAGGCGGAAACAGAAGCTGAAGCTGAAACTGGAGCTGAAGAAGGTTCTGTCCTCAATGTTTACTGCTGGAACGAAGAGTTCAAGACCAGAGTAAAAGACCACTATCCGGGGTATGAGGAAGTGGATGCCACACACGGAAAGATCGGTGATATTGAAGTCGTATGGAATATCACACCGAACGAGAATAACGCTTATCAGAACAATCTGGACGAAGCACTTCTTAAGCAGGATGAAGCAGCTGCAAACGACAAGGTCGACCTGTTCCTGATCGAAGCGGACTACGCACTGAAGTATGTCGGATCTGATTACACAATGCCGATCGCAGATCTTGGTATCACAGAAGAGGATCTCGCGAACCAGTACAGCTATACCAAAGATGTAGTCACAGACAGCAATGGCGTTCTCAAGGGCGTCTCATGGCAGGGCTGCCCCGGCGTCATGATCTATAACCGTGAAGCTGCTAAGGAAGTGTTCGGCTCGGATGCTCCGGAAGACATTCAGCCCAAGTTCGCTGATTGGGATGCATTTGTAGCATCTGCTAAGGAACTGAAGGACAAGGGATATCAGGTTGTTTCTTCTGTCAATGATACATACCGCGTATACTCCAACAACGTAACTTCCCCTTGGGTTGTTGACGGAAAGATCAATATCGATGCCAACATCGACAAATGGGTAGACGATTCCAAGGCTCTTGTAGATGCAGGATATGCAGGAACTCATGATCTTTGGGGCGATGACTGGTCCAAGGGCTTCTATCCCGAAGGAAAGGTATTCGCATACTTTGGACCCGCATGGCTGATCGACTTCTGCATGGCAGCTGATACAGAAGGCTCCATCGCAAACGCAGGCGGCTGGGCAGCAACTGAGGGACCTCAGGGCTTTAACTGGGGCGGAACATGGATCTGCGCGGCAGCCGGAACCGATAATGCTGCTGAGATCGCTGATATCATGAGACAGCTCACATGCAATGTTGATATCATGACTGACATTGTCAAGGACGACAATGACTTCGTTAACAACAAGCCCGCTATGGAAGCAATGGCTCAGGATGAGACCTACGGCGACGCTGTTCTCGGCGGACAGAATGCGCTGCCTATGTTCTGCGCAGGCGCTGACAAGATCGTCATGGACCAGATCACCATCTATGACCAGGGCTGCAACGAGGAATTCCAGAAGGCTATGAAGGGCTACTTCGAAGGAACAACTGACAAAGAGTCTGCTATCAACGCATTCTACAAAGCAGTCGTTGAGAAGTATCCTGATCTGACATATTGATATAAAACGATCGACCGTAATAAATCGGAACGATCCGGGGGACTTGGGATATAGCGATAACTATAGTGAACAAATGAGTGCCTGCCCGGTTTGATGCCGGGCAGGCATATATAGGCAGTTTTTGCGAAAACAGTTTCGGGAATAAGCATTATAAATCAAACATTTAAGTCGGGACTAGATCCTGCGGAGGGAACATGGATAAAGCAAAATCTAAGAAGGTTGTGAGCTACAATAAGTGGGGATATATATTCCTGATCCCTTTCGTTGTAGTTTATTGTGTATTTCAGTTGGTCCCGCTTGCAAGCACTTTCTATAACAGCCTTTTTGAAAACTACAGAAGCGGACTGACGCAGGTGGGCCCTAACTTTGTCGGATTCCAGAATTATGTCAAGCTGTTTACAAACGGGGATCTGCTCATCTATGCCAAAAACACAATGATCATGTGGATCCTTGGTTTTGTACCTCAGATCCTGGTATCGCTGCTGCTTGGCGCATGGTTCTCGGACCCCAGCCTTCGGCTGAAATATCAGAGATTTTTCAAGACAGTGATCTATCTTCCGAACCTGATCATGGCATCCGCTTTTGCAATGCTGTTCTTTACACTGTTTTCTGAAAGCGGTCCGATCAACTCGATCCTTCTCAATTTAGGGATCATTTCAGCGCCTTATAAATTCATGTCCCATGTATGGAGCGTCCGCGGCCTGGTCGCGCTCATGAACTTTATCATGTGGTTCGGAAATACAACGATCCTCCTGATGGCAGGCATGATGGGAATCGACCCTTCGCTCTATGAAGCGGCGCAGGTCGATGGCGCAACCGCGACGCAGATCTTTTTCCAGATCACGCTGCCTCTGCTGCGTCCCATCCTTCTGTACGTCATGATCACATCTCTGATCGGCGGTCTGCAGATGTTTGATGTTCCGCAGATCCTGACCAACGGAACCGGCGATCCGGTCAGAAGTTCCATGACTCTGATCATGTACCTGAACAAACACCTTTACAGCAAGAACTACGGCCTGGGCGGAGCACTTTCCGTATTGCTCTTTATCATCACCGGCATTCTTTCACTGATCGTGTTCAGGATCAACACCAGAACATCCAAGTAAGGAGGGCGTCATGGAAAAAAATACGAATAAGAAAGCTAAAGGTCTTCCTATCGGTGCGAGAAGAGCGATCGCTTATGCAGTGCTGATTCTGGTCAGCCTGCTCTGCCTGATCTGGTTCTATATCCTCTTTATCAATGCGACGCGCTCTAAAGGAGAGCTGACCAGGGGATTTACTCCGATCCCTTCCACACATCTGATCCAGAACCTGAAGAACGGCGTTTTCCATGGCACTCTGCCGTTTGTCAGAGGCATGCTGAATTCCCTGTTTGTCGCTGGATGCAGTGCAGTGCTCTGCACCTACTTCTCGACCATGACCGCTTATGCGATCCATGTGTATAATTTCAGGTTTAAAAAGTTCATGTCCACCTTCATACTGGCGGTCATGATGATCCCCACCCAGGTTACCGCGCTCGGTTTCCTGCAATTGGTAGGAAAGATGAAACTGGAAGACAATTTCATTCCTCTGATCGTGCCCGCGGTTGCAGCTCCTGTTACTTATTTCTATATGAAACAGTACATGGAATCAACCCTGCCTCTGTCTCTGATCGAGGCTGCCAGGATCGACGGATCCGGAGAATTCAGGACATTTAACACGATCACGCTTCCGCTTATGAAGCCTGCCATCGCAGTTCAGGCGATATTTACCTTTGTTTCATCCTGGAACAACTACTTTATTCCGGCCCTGGTCCTGCACAAGGACAAAATGAAGACGCTGCCCATTCTGATCGCGCAGCTCAGATCAGCAGACTTCCTGAAATTCAATATGGGGCATGTATATGCCGCCATCGCCTTTTCCATCTTCCCGGTAATCGTGGTGTACCTTATCTTATCGAAGTACATTGTCGGCGGAACTACACTGGGCGGCGTTAAAGGCTGATCCACAGAAAACTAACAGGAAAATCACAAACGGCGCATCTGTAAAAGCGGATGCGCCGTTTTGCTGTGCACAAATCTGTGGTAAAATACCCAAAAGATATTATTGACCATAAAGAGGATTACAATGAAGAGACTTGGAAAGAGACTTACAGCTGTCACACTTTCGGCAGTGATCGCGATGAGCAGTACCGGCTGCGGCGCGGTAACGGGAGTACTTGACAGATTCGGAATAAAAGTGCCGGGACTGACCGGCAGCAAGACAGAAAACGCAGCCGCTGCGGATACGGCAGCTGCAGGCGCCACAAACCTTAATGCAGAACAGGCAAGCGCAGAGGAGCCGGCGGCAGAGCCGCTTTCTCCGGAAGAAGAGAGAAGGAGGAGCGAAGGCAAGCATCTCAACATCTGCTGCTGGGATGAATCGCTGGAATCTCTGTTCATCATGTATTATCCGGGTTATGAGGACCTGGGCGACAGAACGGGACGGATCGGAGACGTGATCGTCAACTGGGTCATTCCGGAGGACGGCCGGTACATGGACATGGTCGCCGAAAAACTGCTGGGTGCGGAATATCTGGGCCACGATGAGAGGATCGACCTCTATCTGGCGCCGGAAGAGGATCTGGCGGTCTATGTCAACAGCGATTACTCTCTGGATGTGAGAGAGAAGGTTGGTCTTACGGATGAGGAACTGGAAGACCAGTTCGCTTATACGCAGCAGATGGCTTCCACCGATGAGGGTATACTGAAAGCTGTGACATGGCAGGCGACGCCCGGTGTATTCGTTTACCGCAGATCCATTGCCAAAGAAGTGCTTGGAACGGATGATCCTGACGCCGTGCAGAAATTTGTGGCGGACTGGAAGACGTTTACGACCACGGCTGCCAAGATGAAAAAGAATAAATACTACATGGTATCGGGATATTTTGACGCATACTCCGCGTACCGCTATGGAGCCGACAGACACTGGGTTAACGACGGTGACTTTGTGATCCCTTCCGTCTTCACGGAATGGAAGGATATGATGAAGACCTTCAACAAAAAGAAGTATCATCGCGGGACTGTGATCGGCGACGACAGATGGGTGGCGGATCAGGGCCCGAACGGAAAGGTATTCGGCTTCTTCAGGGCGATCACCGATATAGATTCCAAGATGGCTGCTTATTCACTGGCTGACGGTGATCTGGCACCTGCGGCAGGAAATGGCGTGTATGGTGATTACGCGGTCTGCTGCGGTCCGCAGCCTTTTTGCAGAGGCGGCGTCTGGATCCTGGCGGCGCCGAGTTCTGACAACCTGATCCTTGACAAAGAAATCATGGAGAATCTGACCTGCAACAGCAATCTTCTGTACAAGATCGCGCAGAAAGAGAATATATTCACGAATACGATCACGGGAATGAGAAAGATGGCATCGGGAGAGAACAGCGATCCTTTCCTGGACGGTCAGAATCCTTACGAAGTGTATTATGAAAGCGCTTCAAGGCTCAATGTGCTTCCCGCCGGCAGCTATGACAGAAAGATGGCGGACAGCTTCAGAGATTATATGCTCAAATTCTTCACCGGAAAGATGGAGGAAGATGAGGCGATCGACAAGTATTACGAGATGGTAGAAAGAGAATATCCGGAACTGAATGTGGATTATTGATATTGATCCGGGAGTGTACCGTATGAAAGAGCATCGAATGAAAGAACACACTATGAAAAATCTGACTGCAGTGACAATGGCGTTGATTCTTGGATCCACGCTCTTTGCGGGATGCGGGTCTTCACATGAAAATGCAGCGCAGCAGGATGCATCGGCCGCGGATTCTGCTGTGACTGCGCAGACCGCTGCGGCTGCTGTGCCTGAGACAGAAGAGAAAGAGCCTGTCCTTAATATTTACTGTATCGGGGAAGACTTCAAGAGCCGTGTACAGGATTATTATCCGGGATATGAGATCACAGATGATGATTCCGGCCTGATCGGGAATGCGGAAGTGCGCTGGCACGTCTATTCGGATGAATCTTCGTACAGAGAGGATCTCGATGCGCTCCTTGAAAAGCAGGCCGGTGCCGGGGCGGACGGATCTGATGTAGAGATGGAGCCTGATGAAAGGGTCGACCTGTTCATTGCAGATGAAGCATATGTCAGGGACTACGTGGAGAGCGATCTGGCGCTGGATGTGATCGGGGATCTCGGAATCGCCCCGGAAGAACTTGCGGACCAGTTCCCTTATACACAACAGATCGCGCAGGATCCTTCCGGCAGGATCAAAGCATTGACATGGCAGGCGACGCCCGGTGTATTTGCCTATCGGAGATCGATTGCCAGAGATGTATTGGGAACGGATGATCCCGAAAAAGTGCAGGAAGCAGTATCTGATTGGGACAAATTTGCAGAGACGGCAGAAGCGGCCAGTGAGATGGGCTACTATATGCTTTCTGCCTATGGGGATGCATATGAAGTCTACTCCGATAATGTGGAGAGCGCCTGGGTGAAGGACGGTATTCTGAATATTGATCCGCATTTGGAAGACTGGGCTTTCCAGACCCGGGATTTCGCTGAGAACGGATATATTCACGGGACGCGCAAGTGGAGTGATGAGTGGAGAGCGGACCACACGGGCGACGGAAAAGTGTTCGGTTTCTTCTATTCCAGCTGGGGCATTCACTATACCCTTCAGGATAAAGCGGAGGGGAGTGCAGACGATGAAGACGAGGAAGGGGAGACTGAGAGCGCTGTAGGCGATTACGCGGTCTGTAAAGGACCGGAGCCCAGCCACTTCGGCGGTCAGTGGATCTTCGCTGCGGCCGGCACAGATAATACCGATCTGGCAGCAAGTATCATGAGGAACCTCACATGCGATCCGAAGATCATGAAAAAGATCACGATGGATATCCGTGAGTTTACCAATACGGTCAGCGGTATGACTGAAGTTTCGGAGGGAGATTATACGGCAGACGTTCTGGGAGGACAGAACCCCCTCCCGATCTACATAGAGGTCGCAAAGGAGCTCTCCCAGAGATATACGACGTCCTATGATGACGACCTGGACCTTGGATTCCAGATGTCTATGGAGGACTATTTTGCCGGAAGCGTTTCAGAGATCGACGCGCTTGAGATCTTCAGAAAAACAGCGCTGTCGAGGTACGAGGAACTCTCTGACGGCGCTGCTGATGAAACGGAAGAGGAATAAAAAACAGGTTATACAATAAGACGGAGTTTATGAGGATACAGATCCACGGTGATACAGCTTGACTTGCACAGCACTTCACCATCGGTGTGGACCCAGAGCGGGACTGCACTGCGGATCCGGATCCTCTTTCCTTTATCGGCAAAAAGTCCTTTGAAACGCATATGACTGCCGTCATAGGCGGTCGGGAAGATCCGGAAGAAATTCAGGCGGTTCAGGTCATTGGCGCCGAACAGATCCAGTTCTCCGTCTGTATTGACAGCGTCCGGACAGAACTTGAATCCGCCGCCTTCGTAACAAGTATTCATGACAACTGCAAAGAGTGTACGGGGCTTCATATATGTATACCCGTCACAATCGATCTTCATTCCCACCATGGGGCTGGCCAGGATCATATGTATGGCTTTCGAAATATAGATCAGCTTCCCCATGCGGATCTTGTTGAGGAGCAGCTTGAGCTTTGAATTGTCTGCCTGCTGGCATACAGCCGCGTCAAATCCGATACCGGCGCTGATATTGAAGAGCCTGACACTTCCGGGATATCCATCGGAACCCCTGTCAGCCTGACTCATTCCGGAGGATGGATCCAGCGGCTTGTGCGTGAAGACATCGAGGATGGAGGAGCGGTTATGGTAGGTGACTCTGCCGATATCACAGACGCGAACCACTTCGTTCCGGAGAATGGAATCGATCAGCGTCTCAATATCACTGCTGATGCCGAGACCCTTGACCAGATCATTGCCGGTTCCGGTCTGTATGAATCCGACTTTCGTGCGCTCAAAATCCCGAATGCCGTTTACGACTGCATTCATTGTGCCGTCACCGCCGAGAATAACGAGCGTGCATTCTTCTCCGGTTGAGGTCAGTTCCCCGCAGATTTTTTCGATGGAATTTGCGGGCGAGGAGTAGTGAACCTTGTAGGCGGCGCCGCTCTTTATAAAATGCTGTTCGATCTTTTCCCATTTGCTCTTTCCGCGGCCGGTACTGCTCTGCGGATTTACAATGATGTGAAACATATTAGCCTCCTGATGATTGCCGATTGGCAGTGAAACTACCAAATATATTATCATATTCCGATTTATCTTTGGCGTATTTTACAAAACGTTTTGCGGCAAGTTATGGTAAGATGATTTTGTAGGCAGAGTAGGATCGTGCGCGTAAAGTGCCGGGTGAACAGGGAGTTGTCATCCGGACGAAAAGAGGGAAGTGCTTCCCGGCTTGCGGTGCATGGTCCGCATCCCGCTGCTGCATAGTTACGGAGACAGGACTCTCCTTATGTAGCATGGATCGATTCAGCTATATAAGGAGGTTTTTTTATGGCTGAGAATGAAAGATTCATGACAGGTTCCCTCTGGATCAGGTCCCTGAGGGAATTTAAAAAGCTCAATGTGGTCGCTTTCTGCGGCATGATGTGCGCTGTGGCAATGGCCCTGAATATGGTCGCGTCCATATCTGTCGGTCCCTATATCCGCATAGGATTCTCGGGTCTTCCCAATCAGGTGGTCGCGTATCTGTTCGGTCCCGCTGTCGGCGGGATCTTCGGCGGCGCGCTGGACGTGATCAAGTATATCCTGAAGCCGGAAGGAGCGTTTTTTCCCGGGTTCACGGTCAGTGCGATCCTGGGCGGCGTGATCTACGGAGCGCTTCTTTACAAGAAGAAACTGCAGATCGGACGCGTTTTCGCGGCGCAGCTTCTGGTCAAGGTGTTTGTAAACATTCTTCTGAACACACTGTGGCTCAATATGCTTTACGGCAAAGCCTTTTTGGCAATTCTGCCGGGACGGCTTGTTTCCAACGCTGTAATGCTTCCGATCGACACCGCGATCATGTTTTTCATGCTGCAGGCGGTCGACAGGACGATCAGAAGGTATTTTGACGACAACCAGTGACGCCGGACGGGTATTGCGGCGAAATATACGCATAATATCAGATTAATTGAATATGGAATAGTGGCGATTGAAACATTGCACTGAAAGAGAAGGGAACCGGAGAATGACGGTTCCCTTTTTTATCTCTACGATGACGGGATTAGGGAAATATACGGCAAAATATACCTTTATGCGACATATTATCCGTTTTGGGTGAGATAGAAGAATGATGATATAAAAGTATACAATAATGATATAGAAGTGTCCGAACAAGAGCCTATATAATGTGAGTAAACAATTGATCATAACAGTCATTATCTCTACTTGAAAGGAGCGCTTTATGGCGATCACAATACAGGAAAACGGCAGATTATTTACAATAAACACCAGGAACACAACTTATCAGATGAAAGCGGACCGTTACGGTGTCCTCCTTCATCTTTATTACGGACGCCGTACAGAAGGTTCCATGGAATACCTTCTGACCTATGCGGACAGAGGTTATGCTTGCAATATATACGACGCGGGAAAAGATCGCACATATTCTTTGGATTTCCTCCCGCAGGAATTTCCGACTTCCGGCACAGGAGATATGCGCAGTCCCGCGCTGATCCTCGAGTATGGAAACGGCATCGATGCCTGCGACTTTCGGTTCGACCACTATACGGTACGGGATGGCAAGTACGGGCTGAAGGGACTCCCTGCTGTCTATGCAGCCACAGAGGAAGCGCAAACGCTTGAGATCGTCATGAAGGATATTTCCGGTATGGCGGAAGTGACGCTTCTTTACGGCGTGATCCCGGAGCTGGACATCATCACAAGAAGCGTACTGATCCGCAATACTGCAGAAGAAGAGATCAGAGTAGAAAAAGTGATGTCCGCAAGCCTTGACCAGCTGACAGGCAATTATGACCTGATCACATTCTACGGACGCCACACTATGGAAAGAAATTTCCAGAGAACACCTGTGGCGCATATGGAGCAGTACATCGGCAGCAGAAGAGGAACATCTTCTCACCAGTACAACCCCATGATGATCCTTGCCGAGAAAGAGACAACAGAGACAGCCGGCGGCTGCTACGCGATGCAGTTTGTCTACAGCGGCGGATTCAGCGGCAACGCAGGCAAAGACCAGTACGACCAGACCAGAATGCAGCTGGGTCTTATGCAGGAGAAGTTTTCCTATCCGCTTGCTCCCGGTGAAGAGTTCACGGCGCCTGAAGTGATCATGAGCTTCTCCGGTACCGGACTTGAAACGCTTTCCCACAACCTGCAGGACTGCATCAGAAAGCATGTGTGCCGCGGAAAATGGCGCGATCAGGTGCGCCCGGTTCTTCTCAACAGCTGGGAAGCGTTCTATATGGATTTTGACGGAGCGGATATCCTCGCTCTGGCAGAGCAGGCAGTCACGCTCGGAATGGATATGCTGGTCCTGGATGACGGCTGGTTCGGCAAGAGAAATGATGATTATGCCGGACTCGGCGACTGGTACGTCAATGAAGAGAAGCTCGGCGGCGAGATGAAGGAACTGATCTACTGGGTACACAGAAAAGGACTCAAGTTCGGTATCTGGGTCGAACCCGAAATGGTCAATGAAGACAGCGACCTCTACCGCGAGCATCCCGACTGGGCTATGACCATCCCCGGAAGAAATCCGGTCCGCGGAAGACACCAGCTTGTCCTTGACTTCTCCCGCAAGGAAGTGGTAGACGCGATCTTTGAGAGCATCTGCAAGGTCCTTGATATGGGGACTGTGGATTATCTCAAGTGGGACTACAACAGAAGCATTGTAGATGTGTATTCTCATACAGCCAAAGACCAGGGCAAAGTTCTTTATGACTATATACTCGGTCTGTATGATTTCCTGGAGAGACTGACACAGCGCTATCCCGATATGCTGATCGAGGGCTGCAGCGGTGGCGGCGGAAGATTTGACGCCGGTATGCTCTATTACACGCCCCAGATCTGGTGCAGTGATAATACGGATGCGATCGACCGCCTGCGGATCCAGTACGGAACATCCTTCGGTTATCCCGCATCCTGCGTGGGAAGCCACGTCTCGATCTGCCCCAACGAGCAGAACGGAAGAGTTACTCCTCTTGCGACGAGAGGGATCACCGCTATGTCCGGCACGTTCGGTTATGAGCTGAATCCCGAGGTGCTCTCGGAAGAAGAGAAAGATGAGATCCGCGCGCAGATCAGAAAAAGAAATGAGTATGCGGAACTGATCCACTTCGGATCCTATTACCGCCTGAGCGATCCCTTTGACGGAGAATGCTCCGCATGGGCCTTTGTATCCAAAGACCGCAGCGAAGCACTCATAAACCATGTCAATCTGGAAATCCACGGAAACAGACCTGTCACGTATGTTCGCATGCGGGGCCTTGAATCCGGAGCCGCTTATCGCGATACAGAGAGCGGCAAGGTATATCCTGCCGACGCGCTGATGCAGGTCGGACTTCCCATGCCGGCTCCTTTCGGAGATTACGGCGCACTGCAGATCCATCTTGTGAAGATCTGAGCGGAAGGTGAAAACATACACTATTTGTAATCTATGTCAGGTTCAGTGAGCGGGGTGTTGGCGTTTCTCCAGTTTCTCGGAGAGACGCCATATACGCTTTTAAAAGCTCGCGAGAAATGGAGCTGGTTGGGATATCCGACAGCGCTTCCGATCTCGTTGACGGAATAACGGGTCCTGCGAAGCAGCTCCGCGGCTTTGATCATGCGATAGCTGATCAGGAATTCCTGGGGCGATTTTCCCACGGATTCCTTGAATATTTTGCCAAAATAACTCCGGTTGAGACCGGAACTCTCCGCGATGCTCTCGACGGAGATGTCATGCATATAGTTGTTCTCGATATAAGCCAGGGCTTCTTTGATATAGTAGTCCTTGACTTTGCTGGCTGCGGGCTGGTTCTCCTTTACGGACCTGGTCAGCGCGTCGATAAAGATATATAGGTGTCCGATCAGGTGAAGCGGCGCCTCTTTTTTATTGCGCACGATATAGAGCATTTCATCCTTCATGCTCTGCGCGAATTCTGGATGTACAGGATTATAGATGGGCGCGTTGACGGTAAGACCGATGATCTCCAGAGATTCCTTGGCCCTCAGGCCGTCAAACTCAAGCCAGCAGTATTCCCATGGGATGCGCTCATCCGCCACATAGGTCGTAATCTGCCTGGGAGAGATCAGAAATCCCTGTCCCGCCTTCAGAGGAGTTTTATGTTCATGTCCTTTGGCGTCCTGCCACATAAATGTTCCCTTACCGTTGAGGATGTAATGAAACAGATAGTGATTTCGTATAGCCGGGCCAAAAGAATGAGCCGGTTCACAGTCTTCTCGGCCGAACTGATACAGCCCCAGATCGACAAAAGTCATACTTGGAAATATGGTGAAATCCTGTGCCATAATAAGCTCCTTTTTGTAAAAATATACCAAAATGCATTGTGATATACCAAATTATGGATTAAAATGGCAAATATATATAAATACAGTTCTATAAGGCTATTATAAGTCGAATAATGGCATATTACAATAAATGCAGACAAATAAAACATTTCATTTTGCTTAATTGATTCGTACAAATAAAGGAGCTGATTTGAAGGATAGAAGAAAAGAAGAATTCCTTGAGAATTGCGACTATTTTTTTGAAAACAATACAGAATCAGAGCTTGGATCATCCTTATGCCTGGACTTATTCGGGTTTGAACACTGCCTTCCCAGGCATAGCTACGGACCGCACATAAGGAATAATTACGTCATTCACATTGTTGTTGAAGGGAAGGGTGTGCTGGAAAAGAACGGCAGTCAGTGGCATATCAGAAAAGACCAGATGTTTATACTGTTTCCGGATGAGGAAACGACGTATGAAGCGGATAAAGAATCTCCGTGGTATTACTTTTGGATGGGCTTTCACGGTGAAGATGCGGATAATCTGGTCAAAATGATGGGGTTTACAAATGATTCACCGGTAATCGCTTTCCCTGAAGCGGAGAGGGCCGAACAGATCATCAAGGTTATGCTCACCTACAAGAGTCTGACGCCCGAAGACCAGTTGAAGAGAAAAGCAGGCATGTACATGCTGCTGTCAGAAATGATCAAAGCGCATGAGATAGAAGCCGGCGGCGAGAGTCCGACAGGGTATATTTCTTACGCACAGTACGCGGCACGTTATATCAACAATCACTTTTTTGAAAAGATCCGGATCCAGGATCTTGCCAAACACATAGGGATCTCAAGGAGCTATCTTGTAAAGCTCATGAAGCAGGAGACCGGGATGTCTCCGCAGGAATACCTGATCGAGACGAGGATGCGCAGGGCTTCCGATCTTCTGAGCAGATCCAACGATCCGGTGCGCAGTATAGCAGCTGAATGCGGGTATGACGACGCGCTGGCTTTTTCCAAAGTATTCAAATCCCGGTTCGGTGTAAATCCCAGTGAATACAGGCACATGCATCTGAGGAACAGAGAACAGGGAAGACGGGATATACTGGAAGTTGAGGATGAGACAGAACAGGAAAACGAAAAGAACTGATCCTGATAGCGTTCAAAATAGGACACGGCAAATTGCACATAAAAATGGCGCCAACAATGTGTAATTTGTGAAGAAACATGGAAAAAAATGTACTTGAAGAAGTAAAATGATGGCAATTTGATGAAAAAGAGCCTAAAAAATACATAATTCTATGACAGTGCAACATTTGTCCATGTTCGGTGGTGTCATATTTAGATAAACTCTATATATCTAATATGGTCTGCTATGCGCAGACTGCAACACAATAAGGAGGGTAGTTTATGAAAATGAGAAAACTGATGTCACTTGCACTGGCAGGCGTAATGGTTCTCAGCCTCGCGGCATGCGGCGGCGGCGGATCCAACGCTCCCGCGAGCTCTGATTCCGGAGACGCAGCTGCGTCTACAGAAGCAAGCGCAGGCGGCTCTCTTCAGGTCAATATCTGGGATAACAACCAGCTTGCAGGCCTGCAGGAGATCGCTGACGAGTGGTCCGCCACTTCCGGCGTTACCGCTAAGATCAACGTTGTTGACTGGGACAACTATTGGACACTGCTTGAGGCAGGCGCTTCCGGCGGACAGATGCCCGATGTATTCTGGATGCACTCCAACACCGCTCAGATGTACATGGAGAATGATCTGCTCCTGAATCTGGATGATTACATTGCGGCTGACGACGCGATCGACCTGAACAACTATTATGAAGGCATTGTTTCCCTTTATAATTCCAATGGTCATCAGTATGCGCTTCCCAAGGATCACGACACCATCGCTCTTCTTTACAACCAGGCTATCTTTGATAAGTACGGTGTAGAGACTCCTACAGACGACTGGACATGGGAAGATGTTTACAATGCAGCAGCTGCTATCTCTGAAGCAGGCGCAGCAGACGGCGTTTACGGCTATGCCATCAACACATCCAACAACCAGGACGGCTGGTACAACCTGGTTTATGACTACGGCGCACAGGTCATCACAGACGACCACAAGGGAACAACCATCGGATCCGATGCAGGCAAGGCCGGCATGGAAATGATGCGTAAGATCCTCACAGTCGCAGCTCCTCAGGCAACCGTAGCTGAGACGGGTACAGATTCTCTGTTCCAGTCCAACCTTGTCGCTATGATCACACAGGGTTCCTGGATGATCAACTCTTTCTACAAGGCTGAGAGCCATGCTGATTACAAGTGGGCAATGATGCCTTACGCTGATGTCAACGGCAACGGCGCATGCGACAAGGGCGAGCGCTGGAGCGCATATAACGGACTTGGCTGGGCTATCTCCGCATCTTGCGCTAATCCCGATGCAGCTTACAGCCTGATCTCCTACTTCTGCAACGAAGCAGGCCAGAAGAAGCAGGCAGAGCTCGGCGTTACCATGGCTGGTTACAAGGGCGTTTCCGAGGAATTCGCAAATGCATTTGAAGGCATGGATGTCTCCCCGTTCGTCAGAATTGAAGAGGAAGGCGATCTGTACTTCAGACCTTACACCAGAAATACCACTGTTTGGGAAGATGCTCTTCAGCAGCAGGGCGCGTTCCTGGATGCATGGCAGAATCCTGAAGATCCCGCTGTTATGGCAACAGCTTGCGACAACGCACAGGCCATCATCGAAGAGGCGATTGCTAACGAATAATTATTTAGATCATTCAATCGCTCATTCAATAGTCAAGTAGATCGGAACTGCGGAATACCGGCATCCGGTTTTCCGCAGTTTCTCTCTAAAAAGTGTAACTATCAATCAGCATTTTAGGAGGAAATGTATGGGGAAAAAGAAAGGCATGACCGCGGCTGAGAAACGGGAAGCCATATGGGGATGGGCCTTTATCCTTCCTACCATGATCGGCTTGATCGTTCTCAACTTCTATCCGGCCATTCAGACAGTCTATCAGTCATTTTGCAAGACCGGAGACTTCGGTAAAGGCAATATCTTTATCGGATTAGGCAACTATACCAAAATTATGGCAGATGGCGAACTTTGGCAGTCCCTGTGGAACACTGTTAAATATGCTATCATCGAGGTTCCATTCTCTGTAGTCATTGCACTGCTCCTGGCAGTCCTGCTCAACAGAAAGATGAAAGGTGTTTCTTTTTACAGAACTGTCTTCTTCCTGCCCATGGTCTGCGCACCCGCAGCGGTCGCAATGGTCTGGAAATGGCTCTACAACCAGCAGTTCGGTCTTCTCAACAATATCTTCCACACGAAGACCGCATGGATCTCGGATCCCAAGATCGCATGGATCTCTGTCGCCGTCATCGGCGTATGGTCAATTCTCGGCTACAATATGGTCCTGTTTATTTCCGGTCTGCAGGAGATCCCGCACGATTATTATGAGGCAGCAGATATCGACGGTGCTTCCGAAGTTCGCCAGTTCTTCAATATCACCGTTCCGCTCCTGAGCCCCACAACATTCTTTATCGTACAGACCCGTATCATCGGCGCTCTTACCGTATTCGACCTGATGTTCATGGTCATGGATAAGACAAATGTGGCGCTGAGCAAAGTGCAGTCCGTTGTTTACCTGTTCTATCAGTATTCCTTTACGAACGGCAACAAAGGTATGGGCTCCACGATCGTTATGATCCTTGTTGTATTCATCATGATCCTTACTTTCATCCTGCAGCAGGCTGAAAAGAAGCTGGTCTATCATGCTTAAGGAAAGGAGAGTAATATGGAGCACAAAACTAAAATCAAAAACCTTATAGTGCATATTATCCTGATTATCTTCTCCCTGATCATGCTTGTACCTTTTGCATGGATGATCCTTACAGCTCTGAAGACCAACCAGGAAGCGATCTCAGTCAATCCGTTCTATATTTTACCTCATAACGGATGGCACTGGGAAAACTTCGCTACAGTTTGGAAGTCCTACAACTTCATTATTCTGTATAAGAACACTCTGCTTCTGATCTTCTTCCGTGTTGTATGTGCCTGCCTTACAGCAACAATGGCCGGCTATGCATTCGGAAGACTGAAATTCCCGGGCAAGACCTTCATGTTCACTCTGGTCCTTGTCCAGATGATGATCCCTTCCCAGATCTTCATCATCCCTCAGTACCTGATGGTTTCCAAGATGGGAATGCTGAACACGACATTCGGTCTTGTGTTCCCCGGACTTGTAACAGCATTCGGTACTTACCTGCTCAAGACCGGCTATGAGGGCCTTCCCAGAGATCTTGAAGAAGCAGCCGGAATCGACGGCTGCAACGTCGGTCAGAAATTCCTGCTCATCATGATGCCTCTTACACAGTCATCCATGGTGGCTCTGGGTATCTTTACTGCAGTGTTCGCGTTCAAGGATCTGATGTGGCCCATGATCGTCTGCACAAATGCAGAGACCACGACTCTTTCCGCAGGTCTTGCCAAGATGCAGGGTCAGTACGGAAGCGAGTATCCTACAATGATGGCAGCAGCTACGCTGGCAATCCTGCCTATGGTTATCATCTATATTATCTTCCAGAAACAGTTCGTGGAAGGTATCGCA